>JAFGBI010000310.1 GCA_016933275.1 Polyangiaceae bacterium
CGCCAGCGGTGGAAACAGCAGCAAGGCCTCGCGCATTCGAAACAGGCCAAGGCCCTCGAGGTACGCGTGCGGGATGAGTTCCGCTCGCCCAGGAGGCCAAGGTCAGCGGCATGATCGACAGCGAGCACGTCGTCGACGTGATCGCCGCCGGCGTGGAGGCAGGCTCGCCGTGGCTGGCGATGGAGCTGCTCCGCGGTGAATCCCTCGACGAGCTGCTGACGCGGCGCGGGCACCTCGCTCCCCGCGAGGTCTTCGAGATCTACGGCCAGCTGTGCCACGCCGTGTCTGCTGCCCATGACATCCAGGTCGTGCATCGCGACCTGAAGCCCGAGAACATCTACCTGGCGAAGAGCAGGAACGCCACCTCGCAGTACGACGCTGCGGACGGCCTCGTCAACACGGACCCCGAGGCCGGGAAACAGGCGCGAGCCGCTGCACTCAAGACCGAGGGAGACGAGCTCTCCCGCCAACGGAAGCACGCGGAGACGATCACCGCGTACCAGCAGGCCTACGCTCTGGGGGGCGATTCTGCGGTGCTCTACAACCAGGGTCGCGCCTACGACAAGCTGGGGGATGCGGCGGCGGCCCTGAGGACGCTGCGCCGCTTCGAGGCGACCGCACCCCCGAAGCTGCTCGACAAGGTACGCCAACTCGACGAGCTGCTGGCAGAGCTGGAGGGCAAGGTGGCTCGCTTGACGGTGCTGGTGAACGTACCGGGAGCCCGCGTCAGGCTCGATGACCAAGTCTCGGGTGAGGCCCCTTTGCGGGGGCTCGCGGTGAACGCTGGGGTCGGGATGCTGGAGGTCACCCGGGAAGGACACTACCCGGCGCGCCTCGAAGTCGACCTGCCGAAGGGGGAATCCGTGACGCTCCAGCTGGAGCTGCGATCGAGGGAGTCCAGCGGGCTCGTGCGGATCACCAGTGGCCTCGAGGAGGTCACGGCGTTCGTGGACGGCAAGCGGGTGGGCCGCGTCCCCGCAGAGGTCTCGCTCGAGCCGGGCGAGCACCAGCCGAGGATCTCGAGCGACTCGTGATCGAGCCGCACGACGAACAACGCATTCCCGACCTCCCGCCAGCTGTTCTGTCTCGAGCCGGGCAGATCTTTGGCTCCAGCACGAGCGCGACGTCGTGCCGGCTCGCGACCAGCGCCCCGATCCGCATCCGACGATCATGGCATGACGCCGCGCCGCGACCAGAACCGAGGGTCCACGGCGGGGTTTCGTGGCGGCCACGCGCCATGGAGCGCCTGGTCCTCGGACCCAGTGAAGAACGACTCGGGGTTCGGCATCGGGTGCCAATTCGAACCCGAAACCGCGTCCTGGCAGCGTGAGCATGCGCGGCGGGTACCCCGGCTGACCAACGCGGCGGAGGTTTCCAGTGGCGATGCGAGAGTCTCAGCGCGGCTGGCGCGATGAGATGGGTCTTGCGGGATCATGACAGATATGCCGAAGGCAAAGGCGCAACGGACCACCTACCCTCCCGTTCGGCGGCCGCAGGTGCGACGACGTCCGAGGTCAGTAACAGGAGCGACATGTGCCCCGCATGACAGGGCGGCACGGGAGGGGTTACCGTCACGATCCGTGCCGAGACGCGAGTCGCTCACCGTCCTCCGTGCGCATGACGGTCAGTGGTTGCGCGCGGATTCACCCTCCCGTCGCCGCATTCGCCGGCCCTTGCTCGCCATCGATCGCTCTCGGCAATCGCACCACGACGGTCGTGCCGCCGTTGGCGAGCGCCTGCGCGAAGGTGCGCCCGCCGCTCGCCTCGACAATTCCCTTCACCACGCGCAGGCCCACGCCGATCCCGTCGGCTTTCGTGGAACCGTGGGGGGGCTCCTTCGCGATTCCCGGCCCGTCATCGATGACCCGAAGCTCGACGAACCCGTCGTCCGTCTGCGCCTCCAGGCTGACCACGCTGGCCCCCCGAATCCCATCGCCCTCGCAGGCATTGCAGAGCAGGTTGAGCAGGATCCGATGGAGCGCCACCGGTCCGCCAGACACTGCCACGTGGAGCCCTTCGGGAATCATCTGCGCACGGAGACGGACCGCGGGGAACCGGTCCTGAACCTGGCGCGCGACGCGCTCCGCGACGGGGCCGACCAGCACTGCCGAGGGCGGATCGACCGTGCTGAGATGGGTGATGGCTCGTGAATTCACCTCGGTGATGAGCCGCTCCACCTGTCCGAGGTCCTGGAGAAGCCGTTCGCTCGCGAGCTTGAGCCGCGTGGCCTGTTCCGGCGCCGCCATGGTGGCGATCCGCCCCACGAGCTCGGCGCTGAGCCGTGCGGAGGTGAGGACCGAGCGCGCATCGTGGCAGTCCGCGAGCACGCTGCCGAGCCCCCGCTCCGCCTGCTCGGCGCGCAGGGCCGCCCCTGTGGCACGGATGACGATCCGGCGTGTGCCCGCGGCGATGATCGCCGCCAGGATGCCCGCGGTCACGACGAGGATGAGCAAGATGACCACGGTGGCCACCGAGGGTGTTGCAGCGGGCCCGGAGATGGCGCGGTCGAGCACGAGGAGGGACAAGATGCCGAGAGTGTTCAGGAAGCCGCCCCACACGGCGATGGGTAGGGAGAGGCGAAGCCCGGCGGCCATCGTCGAGATGAGGATCCCTGCGGCCTCTGGGATCCGGAAGATTGGGAAGTAGGGCGTCGAGGGCCACAGCACATTGGAGGCCAGAGCCACGTGAGCTGCTGCGGCGTCCGCGGTCACGGAGAATGCCCAGAAGGCGAGTCCTTTCGGCGGCGTGTGGATCCTCAACAGGACGTAGATCGAGAACACCAGTCCAATCCCGATCGGTCCCATGCAGGCGGTGCGGCCGAATCCCTGCTGTTCGTAGGCCTCGAAATGAAGCATGAGTGCGGCGTAAAAGCCGATCCGGCCCCAGCAGATGAGCCGCTCGATCTCGAAGGCGGAGGCGGCTATGCTCCGGCGAACCTCAGCGTCGGCCTGCGCGCTGAGGGGAAGGACGGCAGGGCGAGCCACGGAGGCGTCGAGGATATCTTCGATTTCCGGGTCTTGCTGAGAAATCCTCCGTTGATCCGCGATGCCGCCATGGCCGGGGCATTTCGGGTTGACGCGGCCTAGCCGCCGGGAAAAGATAGGAAAAATATGGGTGAAATTGCCTCCCGAGTCCTCGTCGTGGACGACGACGAGAGCCTTCGCTGCGTGCTCGCGGAGGCGCTGGGCGAGACGTGCAGCGACGTGCGATCCTGTCCCGACGCGCGCTCGGCGCTTGAGCTGCTGGAATCCTGGTCCCCCGAGGTCATGCTCCTCGATGTGGCCCTGCCGGACGGCACCGCCTTCGACATCCTCGCGAGTCTGAGCGCGCGGCTGCCCGTGCCCGCCATCGTTGCCATGAGCGGCGTGGCTTCGCCCGAGGAGGCCTTCCGTTTGAGCCAGGTCGGGGTGCGGTGCTTTCTCAGCAAACCGTTCGATTTCCGGCACATCGACGCTGCCATTGCCCAAGCCCGGACCGAAGTGCCCGACCTGCGCTCCCACTTGCGTGGGCTCGTGGGCCAGCGCTCGGTGCAGGCCGTGGAAAGCGAGGTCAGAGCAGTGATGGTCGAGGAGGCCCTGGCACGGAGCGGTGGTAGCCGTCGGGGCGCGGCTTCGCTCCTCCGGGTGTCCCGGCAGGCGCTCCAGTACATGCTGCGCCAGCACGAGACCGATCGCTTCCGAGACTGAGCCGGCGACGCCGCTGCAGCATGGATGAACCGAGGTCGCTCGCACCGCGGCCGAGGAGGGCCTCGTTGCGTCCCCCTGCGTGGTCCCTGCAAAATCTTTTGCAGTGCCGGTTTTCGAAGCCCGACGGTATCGCTGATCTGATCTGGAATCGGGAGTCGAGACGGAATGACTGGCTTGGTCACACGGGGCTGGGTGGGAATTCTGATATGTTGCGCGGTCAGCCATGGCGCGGCCGGCTGTCGGCACAAAGACAAGGGCGACCCCGGGGGCACGAGCACGAACGCTGGCGGCGAAGGCGGCACGCTGGGCTGCCCCGTAGGCTCCGAGGGATGCCCCTGTGCCGATTCGGTCAACCCCTGTGACAGCGCTGACCTCCTGGCCTGCGAGCAGGGGCGCTGCACCCTGGTCTGCACACCGGGAACGGAAAATTGCATCTGCGCCGAGGGCGACGACTGCGACTCGGCGGAGGACGGCGCCGATCTCGCGTGCACGCGCGACCGCTGTGTCCGCGAGGACTGCGACCGGGGCGACGACGGTTGCACGTGCCTGGCCGACTTCACCTGCACGACCAACGGGTCGGACTGCGTGGACGGCCAGTGCATCGCCGAAGCGGTGGAGCCGCCCCCAGGGTGCGATCCCGGCACCCTCGACTGCGGCTGTGACGATGGGGACTGCACAGGCGATCTCGTCTGCGGTGCGGACGACGTCTGCCGCGAGCCAGAGGAGCCTCCGCCCCCCGAGCAGGTCGACACCTGCGATGCCAACGACGATTGCGCCTGGGGCTACGCGTGCGTGGACGAGGTCTGCGAGGTCTGCGATCTCGGGGTCTCGGGCTGCAGCTGCCTGTCCACCGGCGGCTGTCTCGGCGGTCTGGCCTGTGTCCTCGGACGCTGCGTGAACTCGCCGAGCGAGGTGCTGCCCGTCCCCGACGAACGCCGCTGCCATACCCCCTGCCGAGGCGATCTGGTGCGAAATGACGGTTCGGTCGCGATCTGCGACTCCGAGGGGCTCCTGGATGGGTGCATCGGCGGGCTCGCCTGCGAGGACGGGTCCTGCATACCCGAAGGAACATCGCCGCCCTCCTGCGCAGAGGACGTCGACTGTCCCGATTTCCAGGCCTGCATCGGGGGCACCTGTTACTCGAGTTGCGAGCTCGACGCGGACTGCCCGGACACGCTGATCTGCCGACGTCGGACCTGCCGCCTCCCCTGTGACACCACCACGTCACCCTGCCCGGACGGCTACCACTGCCTCGTGGCCGACGGCGAGTTCGGCCACTGCGAACCCCTGGAGTCCCCGGACGCATCGGCCAGACCGGTGGCGAGCGGCTCCTTCTCCTTGAGCAGGGAACAGCTCGAGTTCAGCAACACGAGCGTGTCCGCGACCGTGGAGCTTACCAACACGGGCTCGATCGCGACGATGTTCCAGGTGTCGAAGCTCCGCCACACCGAATACGAGGGCGGGGAGCCGTACACGGACACGGAAACCCCCCTATATTGGATTTCCATCGGCGAGTCCGGAGACGAGGAACAGCTTCCCTCCTTCGAGGTCTTGGTAGACGCAGGCGAGACCGTCGAGCTCGGGATCACCGGCGCCGGCAACGACACCCTGCCTCGTTGGGACGGAGTGCTGAGCGTGACCGCGCCGGGCGCTGGCGAACACCTGGTGGACCTCTCCTACGTCGAGCGCCCGGACGGCCAGTGGTCCGGCAAGGTGTTCTACTTCGCGAACTTCCCGGACGCGGGCCTCGACGACTGGCTCGCGGCGGGCAAGCCTGACAACCAGTCCGTGCTCGGCGGCGTACCGAACGCGCTGGTCCAGCGCTGGGCGGCGTTCAAGTTCGGGCGCATCGACGTCGACGAGTTCCAGGCCATGCTCACGGCCACGGTCACGGGCTCCTGGGAATTCCAGAGCGTGCGCGACCGCTGCACCCAACCTCGGGGCGCCTGCTACCTCATCGAGGATGGGATCCGCGCCTACACGGCTTCGCTCGCCGACTATCCGGTCCCGAGTGGGGTTTCCGAGCTGCCCGTCGCCTTCAACCTGAAGGTCGATCCGCGCGACCCCACCCACCTGACGGGACGCATCGAGTCCACCGAATCCCTACAGTACGCGGGTAGCCCTCCGGTCGAGTTCGTCCTCACCGATTCACCCCTCGAATGTCCGGACGCAAGCGACCCCACCTGCCGGATCGACCTCGCATCGCTCAGCGCGGACGTCGTGGTCGGGGGGCGATACACCACGGACGGCGCGTGCGACGCCGACTTCGCGAAGAGCCAGGTGCCGTGGCTGGTTCCGGGTTTCCACGAGCACACCGTGCTCGACGTCGGGACCGGTCAGCGGTATCGCGCGGAGTGCCGCGACCAGCGCTTCCCGTTCGGTGACGAGGACGCGGCCACGAACGTGAGCCTTGCGGCCTCGAACCCCATCCCCGACGGTCAGACCCGCCGTCGCAGCCTCGAGCTCGTCGATGGGTTCCTCGTCGGGCAACGCGAGTTCTACCTGCTGGTCCGCGAACACTTCCCCTCGTTCTTGGGTGGGGGGGACACCGAGGGGTTCTCCGCGTACGGCTACCTCCGGCTCACGCGCTCGCCCGCCGATCTCGACGACAACGCATTCGCGGGCAGCCTGGCGCCCACGGGCGCCGACACGGCGAGCAAGCTCTCCCTCGATTGCTCCCGCGACCTGCTCGACCAGGTGCTCGGCGAGGACGAAGACCTCAGGGTAGCGAACGCCGGCACCGTCTACGAAACCCTGCTGCAGGGCCTGCCCCCCGGGGCGACGCCCATGTTGGTCGAGGCGCCGGAGTACGTGCACTACTACTGCCCGGACACGGGCCTCTTCGACGCCGGCCCGGATTCGAGCGCGCCGGTCGCTTGTCCGGCGGAAACCAACGTCGAGTTCTTCACCCTCCTCAACCAGGATGACGCGGCGCTGGCCGCCAACGGCTGCCAGCGCCGGGGCCAGGACGGCCGGGGCACCTGCGGGGAGCTCCTCGCAGCATGGCGTGCTGCCGAGGCGGGCGCCAACCCAGCCGGGTTCCGCTCCGGACCGGTCTGGCGCTGCGCCGACGACGACGCCGTCTACTGCGATTCGAACCGCCTCGATCTCCGGGCGGACAAGATCTTCTATGCCGCCGCCACCGGGGGCGAGGCCTCAGCGCTCTTCCTCCCGCTCCTCACCGAGATCGATCTGGCCTTCCGCTACCGGACGCGATTCCGCGGCCGTTCGGGGGGCAGCATCGGCTTCGCCCCGGAGATCTGCGTCCCGAACTCCGACGAGATCCCCTACTGCTACGACCCGTCGCGCATCGAGGCGATCCGCGAACGGGTCGACTGCCTCATCCACCTCCACACGGACGAGGAGCTCCGGACGGGCCTCGACGACGCGCAGCGGATCGAGCTCGCCGACTACCTGACCCGCGACTTCTCCTACGCCCAAGAGCTCGATCCGATCCAGGACGTCCCCGTCACCTATGACGGCTTCGAGCGCCTCTACTCTGAGCTCCTCATCATGCTCGGCGACGAAGCGTACACCTCGGCGTTCGCCGCGCGTTTCGATCTCGCGGGCATGAACGTGCGAAGCTTCGAGGGGTCCCTCTTCGAACCGGCCGGCATCAACCTGAGCGGGGCCGCCGGCTTCGAGATGTACAACCTCTACGAGGCGGCGCAGTACTACGACCTCGCGCTCGAGCGATTCTACCACCTGAGCCCCCGCCTCTGGACCTCCATCGGTGAGCTCGGCGAGAGCGAAGGCTTCATCGGCCAGGCCACGGTGGCGAGCTACTTCGACCGCCTGATCCGGGCCTCCACGCAGAAGTCCCGCTCGTGGAGCGAGGTGTCGCGCAAGTACCTCGATTTCAACCGTCCCGATCTCGCGCGCCTGGTGGTCGAGCGTGCCTACACCTCGTCCTATCTCGAGTCCGTGGTCCTCTCCCGTCTGATGCTGCGGGTGATTGAGGTCGCGAGCGCGGCCGATCTCGCGCAGATCGTGCGCACGGTCGAGACGGCCTCCCTGAGCTACCGGGCCGCCCTGCTCGACATGCGCGACGTCTACGCTGCGATCTCCGACGACCGCACCGTGTTCGGCTTCCCGCCGGACTACATCCCGTTCCCGGCCCTCGATCAGGGCGACGGCAACGCGTTCGAGAAGGTCTTCGCCGCCGCCCGCAGCAAGACCGCGGTTGCGGCCGAGAAGGAGCAGTCTGCCCTCTCTAACGACCGGTCCTTCAACGTGGACGCGGCCGCGTTCCAGAGCGAGCTCGCCAGCATCCGCAACAACTACGAGAACCAGCTCGCCGACCTCTGCGGCACCTTCACCGGCGACGACGGCCGGATCTACCCGGCGATCCCCAAGTACGCCGCCTACAACGAACGGGCCGAGCTCCTCGGCAACCCCTGCGGGCTCGCGGGCAACGGAGGACTCCACCAGGCCATGGGCCGCGTCGAGGCCGCCGCGCTCGGCATGCGAGCCATCCGCGAAGCGCAGGAAGGGGCGTTCACCCGGATCGAGTCCGAGGCCCGTCGCTGTCGCGAGCTCTGCGCCCTCCAACAGGAGGACGCCCTCTACGAGATCCAGTTCCGGACCGGCGTGATGAACGAGAACCAGATGATCCGGACGGCGCGCCAGATGCAGCGCACTGTCGACTTCATGTTCTCCGCCGCGCAGACCACCGTGCAGATGATGAAGTGCTCCATCATCGCCGGTACGGCGGCGGGGGGCGACTGTCCTACCGCCGGGGCGGCCGCCGCGGCGTGGGCGGGCATCAGCATCGCCGTGCAAGGGGTCGATGTCGTGGTGGCGGGGCTGGTCGACGGGGCCGAAGGCCGGCTCGAGGAGCTCCAAGCCGAGAACAGCGTGCGCCAGATCGAGCGGCAGTGCGACTACAGTCAGGTGGAGTCGGAGGCGCGGATCCGCGACCTCTTGATCGAAGCGCAGGGGTACGAGGTCGAGGTCCTGCAGTCCGCCTTGTCGGCCAAGCTCGCCCTCGCCGAGGTCGACGCGCTCCGCAATCAGGCAGGCCGCTTGCTCGCCCAGCAGGCCGAGGCGGAGCAGCTCGCCATCAACGTCGAGGCGGCGCGCAACGACCCCAACGTCCGGATCTACAAGAACGACGCGATCCTGAACGCAGACCGGACCTTCGACGCCGCGGTCAAGGAGGCCTACCGGGCCACGAAGGTCTTCGAGTACTACACGAGCCAGAGCTACGCGCGCCGCGACAACCTCTTCCTGGTGCGGATGGTCGCGGCCGGGGACTACACCCTCGAGGCCTACCTCGACGAGATCGAGAGCGCCTTCGGCGACTTCGAGGAGAGCTACGGCAACCCTGATCTCCGCGTGGAGATCCTCTCGCTACGCGACGATGTCATGCAGATCCCGTACCTCGCTGAGGACGGCACCGCCCTCAGCCACGCGGACCGGATCGCTCGCTTCCGCGAGCGCCTCGCCGATCCACGGTTGCTCGACGAGGACGGGTACCTGACGCTCCCCTTCGCGACCTCCTTCGAGCACCTCTCGCCCCTGACGCGGAACCACAAGGTCGCGTACGTGGAGGCGGAGATCATCGGCTCCGACGTGGGCGACGCGGTCGGGCGGGTGTATCTCAGGCAGAAGGGCACGGGCACAGTCCACCCGGTGACCGGGGATCCCGTCTTCTACGCGTTCCCGGAGCGAACCGCCGTGCTCGATCCCTTCTTCAACGGCGTGCGCCAGCTCGCGCCCGAGCTCTACCGAAACGATCGGCTCCGCGACCGCCCGCTGGTGAACTCCCTCTGGGAGGTGGTGCTCAACCAGCGCGACGAGCGGGCGAACGAGGACATCGTCCTCGACTCGCTCACCGACGTGCGTCTCTACGTCTACTACACCGACTTCACTCGTACCGGAGATTAGGCATGGCCAAGGTCCGTGGGCTCGATGGGTTGGGTGGCGCCGCGATGGCGGCGCTGGTGGCTGCGGTCTGTGCCCACGGCTGTGGCCGGCACGATGGCGGCGGGAGTGGCAGCCCCCCCGCCAGCGCCGGTACCCCCGGTGCCGCCGGCAGCGTCAGTGCCGCCGGCAACGCCGCCCAAGATTGCGAAGACGCTGCGGACTGCGATGCCGTCGCCGCGAGCGAGGGATGGATCTGCCTCGCCGGCCGCTGCGTGCCCTGTAGCTCGGATCGCGAGTGCCGGGACGAGCACTATGGACCGACCGCTACCTGTTCGCACGGTCGCTGCGCCTCGCCACCAGGGAGCAACGGGGGCGAGGGGGGTACTGGTTCTGACGGGCCCCGCCCGGGTGGCGGCATCGATGCGGGCGGCAGCATTGCCGGGGGCAATCCCCCCACCGGCGGTGTCGATGGGGGCGGTGCGCCCGGGACCGGGGGGGCCGGTGGCTTGACCTGCGCGGACCTCGAGTGCGACGCTCAGCATCGCACCTGTTACGAGGCCAGCAACGGCGCCTTCTGCGACGAGTGCGAGGAGGACTACGTCGAGGTCGACGGAGACTGTGTGCGCTACACGTCCTGCAGCGAGCTCGACTGCGCGGCGGAGCATCGCAACTGCGTCGAGGATCCGAACGGCCGCTGCACGGGGTGTCTCCCGGGCTCGGTGGAGGACGACGGGATCTGCGCGACGCCTTGCGTAGATGGGGTGCTGGATCCAAGCACGGGCGACTGCCGCGTCTGCGACTGCGCCGGGATCGCGGGGTCGACCGGACAGGCCCATGCGGAGCTGACGGCCGAGGGAGACTGCATCTGCGAGACGCTGGATGGATATTTCTTCGATCCCACGGGCAGTGCGACCATCGTCCCCTGCGATGCGGACGGCGACGGCTGGGTGCGGATCAGCGCGAAGAGCGCGCTCGAGTCCAGCGATCCCGCGGTCGCGGCGAACGCGCGCTGCGACCTTCGGCGCATCGACCACATCATCTTCCGCCCGGACGCGGTCCGCTCGGAAATCCAGTCCGACGCATGGGTACCCGAGACCTACCTCTGGCTCTCGGTGGAGCAGACGGGTCCGGACGGCACCATCCACCTCTACGAGACCGACCGCAACGACGACGACACCCTGCTCGCGCAGGAGGTGAACCACTATGGCAGCCTCGGGCTCATCCTCCGCGCGGCCCACGTCAATGGCTTCACCAAGGCGTGCCACGAAGGCTCGGCCGACTACAACGACAACCTGGTCGACGACGTGCGAGAGCACCAGGCGAGCGAGGCCGGCGGGAGCGCGGCGGACGTGCTCCAGCTCTTCGTACCGTTCACCTACTTCCTCGAGCTCTATTCTGGCGAATACCTGGAAAGCGCCGCAGCTGGGGAACCGGGCGGGTACGTCATCGAGGAACGGGCGCGCGAGGGCGAGCTCGGGCTCCGCTACAGCGACGATCCAGTGGCGGACGGGGGTGACGGCTCGGACTACTGGAAGCGCTGCGATCGCGTGGAAGACACGGACTGGACCGCGCACGCGCGCCCGGCGCCCGGGCTCGACTTCGCGCAGTACGATGCGTTCATGGGGCACCATAGCCAGTTCAAGTGCAAGGTAATCGTCCCGGACGGCGCAGCCGGCGTGGGGTCTGCCCGCGAACTCCAGAAGGTCGAGCAGGATGAGCTCGACCAGGGGGTCTTCGCCGGGGAGGATACGCTCGGACAGACCTACCAGTACCGTCTCAACCGCTGTAACCTCACAGGCAGCCAGACTTCCACCTCGGAGATCCCGAACCCCGTCGATCCCCAGTTCTCTTGCTCGGCCTCGAACCAGCTCCCGGGAGCGAGCGACGCGGTGGTCTGGGCGGCGGTGCGCTACCGCGGCCTCGACACGCCGTCGCGGGGCTGCCAGAACGAGTGCACGAACATGGCGGAGCTCCCCGCCGACTACCAATGCCAGAACCTGCCATCCGGCACCGACTGCGTGGGCTCACCCGAGGACTTCGGTGAGCTCTTCTGTGACTGCGACGACGGGCGGGTCTGCGAATGCCTGCGCGGTGAGCAGCGGGACTGCGGCCCCGCCTCGGATCTGGGGATCTGCGAGTATGGAAACCAGATCTGTGAAGAGAACTACACTTGGAGCGACTGCGACGGCGGGATCTCCCCCGGAGTCGAGGTCTGCGACTCCGCGCCGTCCCAGGACGAGGATTGCGATGGCGATACCAACGAGGGTTGCGAGTGCACGCCGGGTGAGCCGAGCCAAGCGCCGTGCTGGGACCCGAGCTTCTCCTGCGGCGAGGGCGAATACCATTGCTGCGCAGCCGTGAACTCCTCGCTGGGTTGTGCCGCGACGGGAAGACTCTCCACCATGTGCATGAAGCCGTACACCACCACCCCGAGTGACAGCATCGCCACGGATCGACGGATCATGTACTACCCGGACAGAGACGGCGACGGGTACGGACAGGACAATGCGGCTTCCTACGGCACCGTGCCCCAGTGCCCGAAACAGGGCACGGGTCCCGGCACCTCCGTGACGGCACAACCGCCCGCGGGCTACGTCACCAACCACACTGACTGTTGCGATGCCACCTCCTCGGCGTTCCCAGGCGCAGGTTCCTATCATACCGGACGGATGCCCAATGAAACAACCAGGGGATCGGCGTGCTTCAACGCCAGTACGATGGGCTATGACTGGGACTGCAACGGGGTCGCGGAACTTCGAACCATCCCGGCTTGGCCCGGTTGTGGCTATGGCATACCCAACGGCTGCGGTACCCCCACGGACGTTGAGGGAACCATGACGCCGATCACTCCCGCCCCGCTTGGCTGCGGGATGGCGTACACCGAGGCCTATTATTGCCATCAGACCGGTCCGACGAGCTGCGGGTACTCCACGCGCACCGCGTACGAGGCGTGCCGCTGAGCGCTCGCGCACTGTTACGCCACCGCGACCGTTTCCGCCATGTCGCCCGCAATCTCGCGTCCATCGGTCGTCGCCGTCCTGGTCGGTCTGGTCCTGATCGCCGGTTGCCGCCGCCACCACAGCAGCGGCGGTCCAGGCCTGACGGTCTCCACGGGTGAGGGGGGAACCGGGGGAGCCGGCTCCGAGTCCGCTGGGACGTCTGGTTCCCCGGAGCCCGAACCCAAACCCGATGTGTCGGGGCTCACCGTGACGAACTCGGACGCGCGCGCTTGCGATCTCCTGCTCGAGGAGGTGGGTGAGGCGCGGGCGACGGGGGCGACCTTCGACGAGCTCGTCCGCGGCAGCTTACAGACCCGGTCGCCACTGGTGGCCATATCGTTCTTCAGCCGCGTGGACCAGGGCTTCGAGAACACCCCGGTGAGCATCGAGACGCGCGGCCCAGCGCCCGCGCTCGTCCTGCGCGAGGCCACCTGCTACGACCGCCGCGGACAGGTGGTCGAGGACGCGGACGTCGAGCTCTTCCAGACGGAAGAGGGGGACTGAGGATGGCCGGGCGAGCTCTGGGCGTGCTCCTCTTCCTCGGCGCGCTCGGCCTGGCTGCGCGCGCCCGAGCCGAGGACGAGTCCGGCGTATCGCCGTCCCGCCTCTCGCTCCCTGCCGGCCCCGGCTCCCTCGAGGGAGTGGGCGAGGACGCGGAGCCGAACCTCTCGATGGGGTTCGTGAACTATCACATGCCGTTCGTGCTCCCTGCTTCCCATGCCACGCTGCCGGTCGAGCTCGGGCTCGCTTACAGCTCCGCAGGCGGAGCCTCGGTCGTCGGCATGGGTTGGTCGCTCGGCGTGCCCGCGATCGAGCGGCACACGGCGCGGGGCCTGCCGCGCTACGACGCGAGCGACAGCTTCTCCGCCGACGGCACCGAGCTCGTGGCGCTCCCGGGCAGCACGTACTACCGAGCTCGGCGCGAGGAGGGCTTCGTGCGCTACACCTGGCACAACCCGGACGGCGACGGTCGCGGGGGCTACTTCGAGGCCGAGCACCCCGACGGCACCCAGTCTTTCTATGGCGCCGGCGCCGACGGCACCCTGGTGGACAGCGCCCGGATCGCGGGCACGGACGGCGTGTTCCGCTACCACCTCGTGGAGCGTACGGACGCCCTCGGCCACCGCGTGCGCTACGAGTACGAGAAGGACTCCGCCGCCGCGTACCTCACCGCCATCCGCTGGGTCTTCACCGGGGATGCAGCCCGCTACGAGGTTCTTCTCGACTACGAGGCCCGCGAGGACGAGCTCGTGGATGGCAAGCCCGGGTTCGAAGTCCGCCTCACCCGTCGCCTGGCGAACGTTACCGTCCGCGTCCGCGGCGAGCTGTTGCGTCGCTACGCGCTCCGGTACGAGCCCTATGAGGACTCCGGCGGCTTCACCCGGCTCGCCGGCGTGCGCACCTATGGGACCGACGACGAGACCGCGTATCCCATCGAGTTCGGGTTCGCCTACACGGGCTCTTTCGATCCCGTGTGCCAGCCCGGCAGCAACTGCAGCCTCCCCGCGCTCTACGACCTCGGCAGCGTGGGGGTGGACTTCCGCTCGGGCGCGGCCGACCTCGTGGATCTGAACGGCGACGGCCTCCCCGACGTGCTCGACTCCACCGAGGGTCGCCACCTGATCCACCTGAACCTGATGACGGGCGCGGACCACGGCTTCACGGGGCCGAGCCCGAGCGATCTTGCCGGCAGCGGCGCCATGGCCCTCTCGTCGCCCCAGGTCAAGCTCGTGGATCTCGACGGCGATGGCTACAGCGATCTCGTGGATGGCCTGGGCGGTCGCGTGCTCTGGAACCGCGGGGCGGGTGACTGGGCCGCGGCGGAGGACCAGACCACGGGGCTGCCCGACTTCGCTGCCGACGCCGAACTGCGATTTTTCGACTACGACCACGATGGGAAGATCGACGCCATACACAGCGACGGGGAGAGCACGTTCTACTACCTGAACCAAGGTGACGGGACCTTCTCCGCCACGGCCGAGCTCGGCGAGCCGCTCGGCTGGGGGTTCGCGCGCGATGGCCTCCGCATGGCGGACATGAACGGAGACGGGATGCAGGACGCGGTGCTCGCCGCGGCCGGGAGCCTCACCTATCGCCCGTACCTCGGCCGCGGCCGCTTCGGGGAGCCGACCGACATGTTCGGGCTCTCCCCGGATCTGTTGCCCGCGGAGCTCGATCTCGTGGACGTGAACGGCGACTCGCTGGCGGACGCGGTCGTGGTCCTCGGCAACGAGGTGCGGTTCGCGCTCAACCGCAACGGTCGCGACTTCGACGAGCTCACCGTCCTGCGCGAGGTGAGCGGCGGCTCGATCCCCGAGCGCACGGACGCCGAGTCCGTTCGCTTCGCGGACATGAACGGGAGCGGCTCGACCGACATCGCCTGGATCGACGCGTCGGGTCGCGTCACCTACCTCGAACTCGTGCCCCGGCGCCCGAACCTCCTCAGCCGCGTGACCAACGGGATCGGCAAGGTGCTCGAGCTGTTCTACGAAACCACCGTCGAGGCCATGGCCAAAGACGGCGGCGCCGAAGCGTGGCCAGGGCGGCTGCCGAACCCGATGCTCACCCTGAGTCGCCTCGAGACGTACGACACCCTCTCCGGGATCCGCCAGATCCAGACCTTCCACTATGCGAATGGGTACTGGGATGGAGCCGAGCGCGAGTTCGGCGGGTTCGTGGACGTCGAGATCCTGCTCGAGGGCGACGGCAGCCTTGAGCCCGGGCGGCAATCCCACGTCTTCGATGTCGGCCGCGACGACACCTACCGCCGGGGACGACTCCTGCAGCAGACCACGGAGAGCGCCGGCCGTGTGCTCTCCGTCGCCGAGAATGCATACGACAACTGCCCGCTCGCGGACGTGCCCGACGACACGACGCCGCCCGTGCGCTTCGTCTGCCAGACGGGCGTCCGCCGCACGGTGCAGGAGGGTCGCCCTGAGGACAAATGGCTCACGATCGACGAGGAGTACGCCTACGACGGGTACGGCAACCGCACCCGAACGGCGAAGCTCGGCGTCACCACCCTCGGCGGCGGCGCCTGCCCGCCATGCGACCGCGACGCCGCGACCCAGGGCGAGCCCTGCGGGGCGGCCTGCCTCGGTGACGAGCGCTTCGAGGAGACCTCGTTCGTGCCGCCGAGCAGCGCGGCGGGCCGCTGGCTTCTCCGGGCCCCCTATCGGACGCGCGTCCGCGGCGAGGAAGGGAGCGAGCTCTTCACGGAGGAGCTCACGTACTACGACGGAGAGGCCTTCGAGGGCTTGCAGCTCGGCGAGATCGAGCTCGGGCTCCGCCGTCGCATGGCCATGCGCCTCGATGCCGCGGGCACCCTGATCGACAAGGAGCGATTCGACCATGACGCCCACGGCAACATCGTCGCGGCCGAGGACGCGAACGGGCACGAGCGGCGCTTTGAGTACGACACGGACGGGATCCTGGCCACGGCCGAGGAGGTCGTGCTCGACGATCCTGGACACGATGCCGGCCTGCTCCGCATGGAGGTGACCTACGGGAGCCCCATCGAGAAGTCCGTCCGCTCGACCGCGTGGTTCGTCGGGGTGGACGGCGCCGAGAGCGCGCCCGTCACCAGGTATGGGTACGACGTCTTCGGTCGCCTCGTGGCCATCGCCAAGCCGAGCGACACGCTCACGGAGCCGACCCAGAGCTATGCGTACGAGCTCGCCGATCCCGTGAGTCGGTTCGTGGCGCGGGGACGGAGTCGCTCCGGCGAGGCGCCCGATCTGGTCACCGTGCAGTGCTTCGACGGCATGGGCCGCAAGGTGCAAGAGCGCGTTCGTGTTCGCGACGACCTCTACCAGGCCGATGGCTTCACCGTCTTCAACGTGCAGGGCGGCACCCGCCGGCAGCACCAGCCGTACACTGCCGACTCCGGCGCCTGCGATCGCGAGCCGCCCGCGGACGTTCCCTTCACTGAGGCCTTCTTCGATGTCCAGGGCCGGGTGCTCTCGCTCACGCTGCCGGACGCGCCGACCTACGGCACGGCTTCGGTGCGGTTCACCGAGTACGGCCCCGGCAGCCAGACCGACTGGGACGAGGAGGACTCCGACGCCGAGAGCCCGCACTCCGACACGCCCATGCTCAAGGTGACCGATGGCCTGGGGCGACTCGTGCGCGTCGAGGAGCGGAGCGGCTCCGATGCGGCGCCCCTCGTGAGCGAGTTCCTCTACGACGGGCTCGGCCGGCTCCAGGGCTACCGCGACGCCGCGGGCAACGAGAAGCGACAGTCTCGGGATCTTCTCGGCCGCGTCGTGCGGATCGAGGACCCGGACACGGGCACGGCCCGGCTTGGCTACGATCCAGTGGGAAACCTCCTCCGGCGGACCGACGCCCGCGGCGAAACCCGGCGCTTCGAGTACGACGAAGCGAATCGGCGCGTCGCCGAGTGGGCCGACTCCGATCCCGACGGAACGCGGGTCGAGCGATTCTACGACCAGCTACCCGATGATGCCGAATGCGGCGCCAACGAATGCAGCCACCTCGCGGGCCGGCTCGCGATGCTCCGCTATCCGTTGCTGGATGGTGACATGGGCGAGGATCGCTTCGGCTACGACGCGCGAGGGAGCGTCACCTTCACTTCTCGGCGGCTCGCCGACATGAGGTTCGACACCCACTTCACCCTCGACAACGCAGACCGGCTGGTCGCGACGGAATACCCCGACTCACGCACCATCGGGCGCGACCTCGACGGCCAGGGACGGCTCACCCGCGTCGCCGGGTACGTCGACTCCGTCGCCTACACGGAGCAGGGGCTGGTCGCTGCCATCGCTCTCGCGAGCGGCACGCAGAGCCGCTACGACTACGACGTCCTCCAGCGGCTCGCTGCGCTCACCATCACCGATCCCGACGACGAGGAGCTCGTCGCCCTCCGCTTCTCCCGGGATCGCACGGGTGGCCCCCTCGCCGTGCTCGACGACGCCACGCGCAGCGGCGAGCCGAGCTTCGCGGCGCGCTACGACTACGACGCCCTCTACCGCCTCACCTCGGCCGCGCTCGATCCAGAGGCGGACGATCTCGCAGAGACGCTCACCTACGCGTACGACGACATCGACAACCTTACACGCAAGGTCTCCGACCTCGGCGCACAGAGCCCAGCGCATGTCGGCAACTACGAGTACGACCCCGAATCCGGCCCGCACCTCGCGATCCGGGCCGGGGAGGACGAATACGAGTTCGACGCGGCGGGCCATCTGCTCGGGGCGGGCAGTCAGAGCTACGAATGGGATGCGGCCGGGCGCCTCGTCCGCGTGGTCGAGGACGAGGATGAGGTCGCACGGTTCGCCTACGCCGCGACCGGCGAGCGCGTGGTCAAGGCCGAAGGCGCGAGCCGGACCTACTACGTTTCGCCGGCGTTCGAGGTTCGCGACGGCATCGCTACGACCTACATCGACGCGGGCAGGGGCCGCGGCGTGAAGCTCGAAAGCGCGAGCTTCGCGGCCGGCTTGCTGCCGGATCTCGCGCCCGCGAAGGGGGACGACGACGCGCTCACCCCCGAGCCCGATGAACGCATCACGGCCGGCGACGCCTGGCTCGCCTATGCCCACCAGGCGGGCATGCTCACGGTCGACGGGGCCGACGAGGACATCGATCCGGACGTGGTGCTGGCGAGCGCCAACCGTAGCCTCATCATCGGCGAGGGCGAGCTCGTCACCTATCTCCACCAGGATCAGATCGGCAGCACCATCCTCTCCACGGACGAGTCCGGTCGCGCACTGCAGCGCTCGGCCTACTACCCGTATGGCGAGGAGCGCTTCGCGTCGCGTTACCTGGAGGAACACGGGTTCTCCGGCCAGGAACGTGACCGCACGACGGGCCTCTCGTACCATGCGGCGCGCTACTACGACCCCCGACTCGGGCGCTGGACCGCGGCGGATCCCCTGTTCTCGGAGCTCGCCGACGACGCGCTCGAGCGGTCGCGAGAGGCGCTCTCGCGGTATGCGTATGCGCGTTCCGCTCCCACGACATGGGTCGATCCGACCGGCACCGCCGCCGACGAGGCCGCTGCGGGTGGCGAGCAGCCCACCTACTCGTTGTACGGCGGTCAGGATCCCGGTCTCAGCGACGCGGACATCCTCGGGGACTACGTGGAGGTGATTGCCAAGCTGGAGACACGCGGTCTTGGGGACACTGCGCGCACCGAGACGCTGCGCGCCGAAGCATCCGCGCTCGCCGCGCGCGGTCCCCGCGCCGGCACCTCTGGTGAGGACTTCATCAGGTTTCATTCCATCGCGCAGCTTGGTGCGCCGTTACTGGTCGTCGACGAAGAGGCAGCTCAGGGAAGTCTCGCCGCGGCCATTTCGATGGCTGAGGAGGTGGGGCTCAAGACCGCCTTGGACGTCGAGGTGGAGTTCTCCGGCTACAAGCCGGCCTTCGCGGTGAGCTTCGCGATGAAGGAGCTCGGTGTGTATCCGGGCCTCACCGCGACCCTTGACACCATTCTGGAAGGCGTCACCGGAGCGAATCAGAAGGTGCACGAGGCGCAGGACCGGGCGGTCCAGCAGTGGAACGACGAGCGCTGCGCGAGCGAGGCACCGGAGGCGTCGCCATGAGGGTCGCGGAGGATCCCCGGCCGAGGTTCTGGCGCGACTCCTGCATCGCGGCAGCGCGCGCCGCGCGGCGGTTTCGCACGCGCGGACTTCTTCTCCGGAGGAGCAGGACATGAAACACAACGGGATCGAAGTCGCAACGGTGCTGGCGCTGGCGCTCGTCGAACTCGGGGCCTGCAAGGGCCATGGTAGCTCGGGAACGGACGCCAATGGATCGGGCGCGAGCGGTGTCGCCCCGGGCGGGGCCGCGGGGGCAATGGTGACCGACCGCGGCGGCCGCACGGGTGCGAGCGAGGCTCGGGCGGGAGCGTCCGCGCAAGGCGCAGCGTCTTCGGGCGGAGCGGCATCGAGCGGAGCGTCTCCGGGCGGGGCCGCACCGGGCGGAGCGCCTGCGGGCGGTGGACGGGCAGGCGACGCGGCGGGTGGACCGTCCGTTTGCGTGCGCGACATCGACTGCAGCGACAGGGACGTGTGCAATGGCGCGGAGATCTGTGACGATGGCGTCTGTCGGACGGGCGAGCCGCCGGAGGTGGACGACGGGATCCCGTGCACCCGGGACCGCTGCGACGAGGCGCTGAACGCGATCGTGCACGAGCCGGACGATGCGCGCTGCGCCGGGGCCGAGGCCCTCGTCTGCGACGACCTCGGTCGCGTCGTGCGCGGCGTTGGATATTGCAGCGCCGTCTCCGGGTGTCTGGGCAACTACGAGGTAGCGGACGACTGCACGGATCCCGCGGTCTACCCGGTCACCGAGCAGTGCGCCGCCGACACGCCGGCGATCGAGCGCGAAGCGGCCACGTGCGTCCGGGGCGAGGATGGGGAGGACGCCGCCTGCGAGTACCAGATCGAGGTCACGACCGACTGCACCGATCCGGCCCCGACCGACGCCTGTACCGGTTCCGCCGCCGACGGTGACCTCACGCACCTCACGACCCCGATCTGCATCGAGCAAGACGGGCGACCCTCCTGCAGCCAGGAGAGCCAGATCTGCGAGACCACCACGGGTCCGAGCTGCACCGACGGCGAGCTCACGGTCTACCTGCCCACGTGCGATGCCGACGCGGGATGCGGCGAGGCTCCCACGACCGCCCCCTGTCCGGCGCCCGCGGCGAGCTGCGCCGGCCTAACCTCGCACTCTTTCACGCCGCATTGTGCCTCGACCACGGCCTGCGGCAGCGCCGTGGAGGCGACGGAGACCTGTGTCGCGACGGCGGCGCCGCGCTGTGACGTGCGCGACGTCACCGGGGTCACGACCCCGGTGCTGGTCGAGACGGAACCGTCCTGCGACGCGGAAGCCGGGTGCACTACCGTCGCGGTCGAAACCCTGTGCACCCCCGAGCAGACGACCCTCTGCTCGAGCGACGGACTCTACGTCATGGCAGCCGTGGGCGCCTGCGATCCGGTTGCGGGCTGCTCGACCGTGCCCGGAGAGGTCGAGGTCGAGGCCTGCACGGCGGCCACCGGAGCGAGCAGCGCTTCGTGTGACGAATCGAGCCAGCCGGCGAGCCTCACCGGCCTCCACACGGAATGCGCGCTCGATGCGGAGACGGGTGAGGCTGCTTGTGTCGAGACAACCGAGCCCCTGACCTGTCCGAGTTCGTGCGTCCTCTTCGGGGAACCCACTGAGGCGCGCTGCGAGTAGCCGTCGAGGGACGGCGACTTCGGAGGCACGTGGACCATCCCATGGACGACGAGCGATTGACGTCATCCCGCGCACACGGGCGAGGGCATGGGGCTCGTCGGGGCCGGGCCGGCCTCCCCGCTCTGATCGTTGCGGGGCTCTGCTTGGCGAGTCGTGGCGCGTTCGCCGAGGGCGAGTCCGGCGTGTCGCCCTCGCATCTGAAGCTCCCGGACGGTCCGGGCTCGCTCGAGGGCGTCGGGGAGAACGTCGAGCCGAACCTGACCATGGGGCTCGCCTCGTACGGGATCCCGATCGCCCTGCCGGGCGGCTATCGGACCCTCTCCGTGTCTCTTCGGCTCGCCTATAGCTCGGGCTCGGGCTCATCGGTCGCGGGCATGGGCTGGTCGCTCGGGGTGCCGACGATCGAGCGCATGACCTCACGGGGATTGCCCCGCTACGATACGGACGACGTCTTCGCCGGCGCCAGCGGCGAGGAGCTCGTGCGGCTGCCCGACACCAGCACCTACCGCGCACGGCACGAAGGGGGCTTCGTGCGCTACACCTGGTTCGACGAGACGGGAGACGGCACGAGCGGGTACTGGCAGGCGGAGTTCCCGGATGGAACCGTCGGCTACTTCGGCGCCGACGCGACAGGAACGTCCGTCGCGGCGGCGCGCGTCGCCGGCTCCGGCGGCGTTTTTCGCTACCACCTCGTCGAGCAGACGGACGCGTCCGGACATCGCGTGCGCTACGGCTATGAGCAGGCCACGGGCACGGCGTACCTCACCGAGATCGAATGGGTGTTCTCCGGAGACATCCCACGCTACGCCGTTGAGCTTGCATACGAAGAGCGCGAGGACCACCTCGCCGACGGGCGACCGGGCGTCGAGCTATGCATGGAGCAACGCCTCCGCGAGATCCTGGTGCGGTCGAGGGGCCGTCAGCTCCGGCGCTACCAGCTCGCATACGAACCGTACGAAGCGACCGGTGGGCTCACCCGCCTCGCCCGGGTCGTGACCTTCGGGACGGACGACGTCGAATCGCACCCGATCTCGTTCTCGTTCGCGTACACCGGCGTCTTCGATCCCGGGTGTGGCAACCAGAGCGCCTGCCGCGACCCCCAGCTCCACGAGATGGGGAGCGTGGGGATCGACTTCCGCACCGGGATCGCGGATCTCGTGGACCTCACGGGGGACGGCCTCCCGGACGTGGTCGACACCACGGACGGCTACCATCTGGTCTATCTCAACACCCTCACCGAGGACGGACACGGATTCGCGACGCCGCGCGACAGCGCGGTAGCCACCCCGGGCTCGATGATGCTCGGCTCGCCGGAGGTGCAGATGGTGGACCTGAACGGCGACGGGTTCACCGACCTGGTGGACGGCCTGAACGATCAAGTCCTGTGGAACAAGGGGGTGGGAGACTGGGAGCGCGCTGAGCTCGTGGCCACCAGCCTGCCTGATTTCGCCGCGGACGCCGATCTCCGCTTCTTCGACTACGACCACGACAAGAAGATCGACTGCGTCCACAGCGATCCCGACTCGACCTACTACTTCTTGAACCTGGGCGACGGCACCTACGCCCCCGAGCCGCTGCTCGGAGAGCCGCTCGGCTGGGGATTCTCGGAGGATGGCGTCCAGATGGCCGACTTCAACGGCGACGGCATGCAGGACGCCGTGCTCGCGGCGCCCGGGACCGTCACCTATCGGACGTACCTCGGCCGTGGGCGCTGGGGCGAGCCGCGCGAGATGTTCGGCCTCTCGCCGGCGCTCGAGCCGCGAGACATGAGCTTCGTGGATCTCAACGGAGACTCGTTGAGCGATGTCGTGGTCGTGCTCGGCAACGAGGTGCGCTACGCCCTGAACCGCAACGGCCTCGACTTCGCTCCGGTCGAGGTGATCGCCGAGGCGAGCGGGGGTTCGATCCCCGAGCGCACCAGCTCGGTGTCGGTGCGCTTCGCTGACATGAACGGGAGCGGTTCCACGGACGTCGTGTGGATCGACAGTTCGGGTCTGGTGACCTACCTCGAGCTCGTACCCCGCCGCCCGAACCTACTCTCCCGCGTCGAGAATGGGATCGGCAAGGTGACCGAGATCTCCTACCGAACGACCGCGGAGCAGATGGCCGCGGACGGCGGGATCGAGGCCTGGACCACGCGAGTACCCCACCCGATGCTCATGCTCTCTGCGCTCGACGGCTACGACACGCTCTCCGGCGTGCACCAGCGGCAGGAGTTCCGCTACGCGAACGGCTATTTCGACGGCCGCGAGCAGAGTTTCAACGGGTTTGGCGAGGTGGAGGTGGCGCTCGGCGGTGACGACCACGTCGAAGCAGGTCGCACGCTCCACCGCTTCGACGTTGGCGCCGAGGACCCCTACAAGAAGGGGCTGCTGCTCGAGCAGACCGTCGAGAGCGGTGGCCGGGTACTCTCGGAGACGACCAACACCTACGAGGACTGCGAGGTCGCGGGGGTCCCCTCGCACACGACCGTGCCGGTGCGGTTCCTCTGCCAAACCCGGACCGATCAGGTGACCGAGGAGGGAACGGGCGAGGACGAATGGGTGACCACCGAGCAGCGCTTCGCCTACGACGGGTACGGCAACCGCACGCGGACCGCGAACCTCGGGGTGACCGCGATCGGAGGGGGCGGGTGTCCCGCCTGCGCTCGGGACGCGAGCGTGCACGGTGAGCCCTGCGGTGCCGATTGCCGGGGAGATGAGCGGTACGAGGAGCTCGCGTTCGTGCCGCTCGCGACCGCCGGTCGCTGGCTCCTCCGCTTGCCCTATCGCTCCCGCGCGTACGGGGTGGAGGACAGCCCGGTCTACACCGAGGAGCTCACCTATTACGACGGCGAAGCCTTCGTTGGTCTGCCGCTCGGCGAGGCCACTCGTGGGTTGCCGACCCGTGTGACCAACAAGGTCCGCGCCGGCTCGAGCGACGTCATCGCGGCCCAGCGGCTCGAGTACGACGCGCACGGGGGGGAGGTCGTGCTGCGCGACGCCAACGGGCACGATCGGCGGCTCACGCGCGACGCCGATGGACTCCTGATCCTCGCCGAGGAGGCGGTCTTCGACGATTCAGGGCACGCAGCGTACTCGCTCCGCAAGGAGGCCGAGTACGATCCGGTCACCGACCAGGTCGTGAGCTCGACGGCTTGGTTCCGTCCCGATGACGATGCGGCGGCGCGGCGGGTGACCAGCTATGCGTACGACCGCTTCGGACGCATCGTCGCCATCGCCCAACCGGGCGATACGCTCGCCGAGCCCACGCGCGAGTTCGCCTACGAGCTCGGCGATCCGGTGAGCCGGATCGTCACGCGAGGCCGGTCGGAGTCCGGGGGCGATCTCGATACCGAGACCATCAAGTGCTTCGACGGCATGGGGCGCGTCGTCCAGGAGCGAACGCTCGCGGGCGGAGGGACCTATCAGACCAACGGCTACCAGATCTTCAACGCGCGCGGCCAGGCGACCCGCCGGTATCAGGCCTACCAGGGAGACTCCGGCGCCTGCGACCGATCCCCGCCCGACGGCGTGCTCGCCGTCGACTCCTACTACGACGCGGCGGATCGAATCGTCCGGTCGATCCTGCCCGACGCCGCGATCTACGGGGACGCTTCGGAGACGCGGGCGGTCTACGCCCCCCTTCTTGTCATCGGCTTCGACGCCGAGGACCTCGACGAGGGGAGCCCCCACGCGGACACGCCGAAGCGGACGGTGACCGACGGACAGGGGCGGCTGGTGCGAATCGAACGGATCTCGGCCGAGGGGGACCCGGTGGTTTCGTCCTTCACCTACGACGAGCTCGGTCGCCTCCGGAGCTATCGCGACGACCAGGGTCACGAGAAGGTGCAGGAGCACGATCTGCTCGGCCGCGTCCTTCGCGTGACCGATCCGGACACCGGGGTAACGCGCTTCGACCATGACGCGGTCGGCAACGTTGTCCGCCGGATCGACGCGCGCGGCGTGGTGACGTCCTTCGAGTACGACGAGGCCGATCGCCCCACGGCCACCTGGGACGACGCCGATCCGGAGCGGACGCGCGTCGAGCAGTTCTACGACGCCCTGCCCGAGGGGAGCGACTGTGGCCGCGGCGTCTGCGCGAACCTCGCCGGGCAGCTGGCGGCCGTCCGCTACCCGGAGCTCGACGATCGATGGGCACTGGATCTCTTCGGCTACGACCGCCGAGGCCGAGCGGCCTACACCGCGCGCGAGATCGCGGGGACTCGCTTCGAGTTTTCCCGAAGCTACGACAACGCCGGACGGATCGTCGGTACTACCCTGCCGGATGGTCACGAGTTCGAGCTCCGCTACGACCGTTCGGGACGCCTGGTCGGCGTTCCCGGCTACGTCGAGGCCGTTACCTACGCGCCGCGGGGCTCGATCGCGGCGATCGCGTTCGCCAACGGAACCCGCACCGAGTACGAGCTCGACCCGGTCGAGCGGGTGAGCGAGCAGAGCACCCGTGACCGAGACGGGCAGGATCTGTTGGCGCTACGCTACGAGCGCGACCGGGTGAACAACCTGACGCGGATCCGCGATGACGCCGCTCCCGCGGGCGAGCCGAGCGCGGACGCCCGGTTCACCTACGACAGCCTCTACCGCCTCGTCGCCGCCGAGCTCGATCACGGTACCGACCAGGCGGAGTCGCTGGAGTACACATACGACAGCATCGATAACCTGACGCGCAAGCGCTCGACCCGTGGCGCGGACAGCCCGGCCCACGTGGGCGACTACGTGTATGGAGACGACACCGGGCCGCATCAGGTGAGCCGGGCCGGGGACGTGGACTACGGCTACGACGAGGCGGGCCACGTCGTTTCGACGAGGAACGCGGATTACGACTGGGACTACGCCGGCCGCCTTGTGCTCTTGCGTCGCAACGGCGAGCAGGCTGCGCGGTTCGCGTACGGTGCGGGTACGACGCGGGTCGCCAAGGCGGAAGGGAGCTCCCGTACCTACTTCCTCGCGCCGACCTTCGAACTCCGCGATGGCATCGCCACGAGCTACCTCGAGCTCGGGGGCAACCGGGCGGTGAAGGTGGAGAGCGCGGCCATGGCCGCGGGCGTGCTCCCCGATCTCGCCCCGGCCGAGGGAGCGGACGACGAGCTCACGTCCCACCCCGATGGAGCCATCACCGCCGCGGACGCGTGGCTCGCCTACGCGAACGACGCCGGGTTCCTGACGGTCGATGTGCCCGCGGCAGAGGTGGATCCGGACGTTCTGCTCACCGCGGCGAGCCGGAGCCTGCTCATCGGCAACGGCGATCTCATCACCTATGTGCACCACGACCACCTGGGGACGGCCGGGCTCTCCACCGACGAAACCGGCGCCGAGCTCCAGCGGAGCACCTATTACCCCTACGGCGAGCTCCGCTCGAGCACCCGCCACGTCGAGGACTACGGCTATGCGGGCCAGGAGCGCGACGCCTCGACCGGGCTCAGCTATCTCGGTGCCCGCTACTACGACTCCTCGATCGGACGTTTCACGGCGGCCGATCCCCTCTTTGCCACCCTCGACGCGGACAGCCTCGAACGGTACGGCGAGATCACCGGCTATGCCTATGCCGCGAACAACCCCGTCGCGATGCGCGATGAGACGGGGAGCTTCACGGTGGCGCGCGGCGGCGGAACCGTGAACCGGATGAGCACCACATCGTGGGAGGTGCGGCGCTACCTCGGCTACGTCGCGCAGGTCTCCGTCGGCCCGGCGGCACTCCTGTACGACGCCGTCGGCGCAGTCACTGATTCGGTGGATCCGTCGCGGGGCGGGGTCGATCCTGGCACCCCGTTGGGAGACGCCAGACAAGGGAACCTGGGCCTGGGCATCGCCTGGGATTCGGCGAAGAGCTTGGCCCAGGACCAGGCTCTGGAGAAGACGGGAAAGGCGCTCTTCAGCGACTCCAAGGCGGGCCAGGCCA
>JAFGBI010000021.1 GCA_016933275.1 Polyangiaceae bacterium
AAATCAACAACCTAGAGCACCGAACCGGCAGCAGACCTCTCCAGAGGCAGCGCTGGAAACGCGTCCTCGCCTCGCACAGACGCGTTTTCAGCGCTGCCCTTGCTGTGGGAAACCCGATCGGTGCTCTAGCGCCGGACAGGCCCGCAACCCAAGCACGGCGGCGGATCGCGCCTGCGCCAGGTCTCGTTCTGGCGGGGGAGGCGAGCCGTCCCCCGCATCGGTCGCGACCCGCGGCTTCCCCCTCCTCGCCGCTCGATGAGCGGCGGGCACCTCCGGCGCCGATCTACCGCGCTGCCCAGAATCCGCGCGTGACGCGCGGCTTTTCAGACCTAGTTGATCAGCGGACCAGGAACGTGGTCGTCCCGGGGCGGATCTCGAGGTGCAGGTGGTCCGCGTGTGGGCCGTCGTAATGGGGGGTGAGCGTGTAGTGGAAGAGCCGCCGAGCGGCGGCCTCGCAGGCGATGCTACGGATCTCGCGGCCCTTTCGGTGGTCGAGCCGCCGCGCCTGCACCCCACAGGTGCGCGCCCCGATGTGGGCCATCCAGTGCACGCCGACAGAGAGCCACTCTCCGTCGGCGAACTTGACCGCCCCGAAATCGATGGCGAGCCCGCCCGGATGCCGCACCTGCGGTGCCCCCGGGTCGCGGGGGTTCTCGGTTGGCGGTCGGTACATCGTGAAGTGCACCAGCTCGACCACATCGTGGGCGGCGAGGATCTCCGCGAACTCGTCGAGTACCAGGGCGAGGCGACCGTCCAGGATCTCGAACATCGAACCCGCACGCCGCTCGGGGGGGAGCGCCGAGTGGATCCACACGCCACGCAGCGGGCCCGTCAGGCGTATCGGCATGCGGACCCCTGGCAGCGGAGGCACGGCCGCCTCGAACGGGATCCTTCGCGCCTGGAGCAGGGCGAGCGTCTCGGCGTTGGTCAGGTTCGCGTAGCGCGAGGCCGGCGCGGTGCGCGCCTCGGCCTCTGACAGGGCTTCGCGGAACGGCGCATCGGCGCGGGCGAGAGTCGCGCCGAGCACTACCGCACCAGCGACGATCGATCCCAGGATGGGAGCGAAACGGCTTCGGAGCATGGCGGGAGCCTAGCAGCGAGCTCGGGCGAGGCCGAAAGAAATGCCGGACGGAGCGCCGGCCCGCATCGACGCCCCCGGGTCGCCAGGCATCGGGCCTGGATGGTGTGTCGGGCCGCTTCGCGGCCCCGGGGCGCCGAGCGTCAGGCCCGAGCGCCCACGGCCAGTCGCCCCACGACACCTGCCGCGAAGCCGAGCCCGCCGCCCATGAAGACCGCCACGATCGCGGTTGCCAGCACCCCCCCGAGCGGATCCGTTCCGTGTCCCCAAGCGGGCAGGAAGAGCGCCAGCACGGTCACCATGCCGCCCAGCGCAGCGGGTCGCAGCGCGAACCCGCGGCGAACCGCGAGGGCCTCGATCGGGACGAGCCCCAGCGCAAGCAGCACGAGCGCGACGGCAAGGACCGCGGGCGGCGCGAGGTGGTGACCAAGCGCGTTCGGTACGAGCACCGACTCCGCCAGCACGGCCAGGCCACCCGCCGTGGCGAAGGCGGCATTCCGCAGCCCGGGGAACGCTTCACGCAACGGTGCGACGGCGACGGTCATGGCCACGGCCGGCGCGGCGATGGTGGCTACTTCTGCCACCACCCCCCGCGTCTCCTCGAACTCTGCCGCGCCCGCCACCAAGAGCACCAGCACCATCAACGCGGGCAGGCGCAACGTGCCGCGCATGTCCTCGCGGAATCCCTGAAGCTCGATGTCCTTCGCCCGTCGGGCGCGGGTCTTGGGTCCGGGTTCTGGCGATCGTCTGCGTCGTTCCTTGGTGCGGTGAGCACCCCCGTCCACGTTCTGTCGTCGCCCGGGCGAGCGGTCCGCCGAGTTTCGTGGTCGTTCCGTCAAGGCGCGGGAAGGTTGTGCCCAGCAGCCACCTCCCGCAAGGGGAGGCGGCACGAAATGGCTTCCTCGTCCGTGCGGTGCGCGGCGGTAGACCGATGGCTGCGTCATCCGCGAGCGCGAGCCTTCGCCGTTCGATGGGCGAGCGGTGCTGGTTCGAGCGTTCGGTTCGGACCACGGGCCCGTTGGGGTGCGGGCGGGGTCGCGGTATGCTGCCCACTCACTCGTCGAAGGGGAGACGGCAAGATGCGAATGCGTCGCGCAGGGGCTGGGTGGAATCGTTGGGTCTTGGGTCTACTCATCCTGGCGGTCATGGCACTCGCCTCGAGGCGCACGATCGCTGCGCCGCCGATCGCGTTCGATGACGTGCCCCCGGACCTCCAATCGTGGGTGCCTTGGGTGCTCGACGGGCTCGGCGAGAAGCGCTGTCCGGAGGTCGCCGGCGCGCGCGTCTGCTACTGGCCGGGCGAGCTGGTGCTCGACGTCGGTGACGCGGGTGCGACGTTCCAGCTGCGCGTGATCGTCGACCAGGACACGAGCGTGCCGCTGCCCGGGTCGTCGGAGCACTGGCCGCAGGACGTGGGGGCGGGGGCGGAGTCGGCGGTCGTGCTCGGCGTCGGAACACCGATGGTGGTCCTCGGTCGTGGGGCGCACGAGCTCACGGGGCGCTTCGTATGGGACACCACGCCGGAGAGCTTGCCCATTCCGAGTGCGGTGGGGCTCGTCTCCCTTCGCGTGCGTGGGCAGGATGTGCTCCAACCGCGTCGGGACAAGAGCGACAGCGTGTGGCTGGGTCGGAGCGACACCTCCCTGTCGAACGAGCCGGAGCGCGTCGAGGTGGAGGTCTTCCGGCGGCTCGGGGACGGAGTGCCGTCTCGCATCGACACCGAGGTGGTGCTGAGGGTGTCGGGACGCGCGCGGGAGCTCGCGCTCGGCCGTCCCCTCTTGCCGGGGAGCCGACCGCTCGAGCTCTCGGCGGAGATCCCCGTCCGTCTCGACGAGCAGGGGATGCTCTTCGCGCAGGTTCGCGCCGGTGAGCACGTGTTGAAGCTCGCCGCCCTCTTGCCGACGCCGCCGCAGGAGCTCGGACGACCCCCGCGGACAGCGCCCTGGCCGGAGCAGGAGATCTGGGCGTGGGCACCGGCGCCGGCGCTGCGGGTGGTGCAGGTCACTGGGCTTGCTGCCATCGACAGCGCTCGCACCAACCTGCCCGAGGCATGGCGCGACCTGTCGGCTTATGTCGCGGGGAGCGACGCCAAGCTCACGCTCACCACCATGGAGCGGGGCCAGGCCACGCCTCCGCCGAACAAGGTGACCCTCGAGCGTGAGCTCTGGCTCGACGAGGATGGCCGGGCGTTCACCGTGCGCGACAAGCTCGCAGGCACGATGAACGGCGACTGGCGGCTCGATCTCACGACGGGCGAGCTCGGGCACGTGAGGTTCGCCAGCGACGATCAACTGATCACGGTTGGGGCCTCGGGTCATCGCGGCTTCGAGGTGCGGAACGGGCAGCTCAAGGTGGTCGCCGAGTGGCGGCAGCCATCGGGCGCCGGGGCACCTCTGCCCGCGGCGGGTTGGTCGGAGGATCTCGAGCACACATCCGTCCTGCTCCACCTCCCCTCGGGATGGACCTTCCTCGGCGCCTGGGGGGTCGACGAGGTCAGCGGGGATTGGCTGGAACCGTGGAACCTGTTCGGCCTCTTGTACGTTCTCGTCATCGCCCTCGTCATGGCGCGCATGACGCGGTGGTACTGGGGCGTCCTCTCGCTCGCTGCGCTGGTGCTGTGCCACCAATACGACGTGGCTCCGTACCTCGGGTGGGGAGTGCTCCTGGTTCTCTTGGCGATGCTCCGGGTGCTTCGTGGCCCGCGTTGGCGATTCGTGATCGGCCTGGCGGCGATGGTCACCGTCGTTCAGGTCCTCGGGAGCACGGTCACCTTCGCGGGCAACCAGCTCCGCGCCGCGGCGTTCCCCGACGACGGCGTCGATGACGGGCGCGTGCGCGACCGTTCCTGGAGTCTCGGTGCGGTCGGCGCCGAGCCATCCTTCGGCTTGGCCCAGCCGGAGCAGCAGGTCGCCGAGAGCAGAATGGACTCCGCGATCCAGGCAGACATCGACGAGTACGCGGACCAGCCGCCGAGGAAGGGGAAGGGCATTCCGTCGGCCCCGCTCCCCCGCGGGTGGCAGAAGAAGGTTCCCCTCCAGCAGCAGCTGGCGGTCGACGCCGTGGTCCAGACCGGTCCCGGGATTCCGGAGTGGCAGGGGCGCACCCATCATCTCGGCTGGCGTCGCCCCGTGAGGCGGGACGAAACCTTCCGCGTCTTCGTGCTGAGGCCATGGCAGACGGGGCTCCTCGGCCTCGTTCGCGTGTTCGCGCTCCTGGCTTTCGCCTTCGGTCTCGTGCGGGCGCTCGTGCGATCCGCATCTTCGGGGTCATCGAGGCCGGTTGACCGCGCCCCGCCGGCCCGCGCTGCGGTGGTGGCCTCGCTCTTCGCCGCGGTGCTCCTCGCCGGGGCTGCCGTCGCGCGCCCCGCCCGAGCGGAGATCCCGTCCCCCGAGACGCTGGGTGAGCTCGAGAAGCGCCTCACTCGCGCCCCCGACTGCGGTGATGCTTGTGTTTCGGTGGCGGACCTCGCGCTCACCGTGCGCGAGGCCGCCGTCGCGCTCGACGTGGAAGTCCACGTCGGCAAGCCCACCGCGTATCAGCTCCCCGGGCCGGCGACGAGCTGGGTCCCGCGTCTGGTGAGCGTCGATGGGAAGCTGACGAGGGCGCTCGCGTTGCGACCCGACGGCTACCTCCATCTTCGCCTCGAGCCGGGCCGACACCGGGTCAAGCTCGAGGGCCCCGTTGGCAGCTCGGATCTCACGTTGACTCTTGGTACGCCAGCTCGGCGAGTCACGGTCGCTGCGGACGGGTGGGACGTCGACGGCGTCCGTGACGGCAGGGTCGAAGGCTCGGTCCACTTGGCTCGCCGGGCCGATACCGCCATGGCGCCGGGGACGGCCGGTCCCGAACGCGATCGCGCGTCGTTGCCGCCCTGGCTCGAGATCCACCGCACGCTGGAGATCGGGGTCACCTGGCGTCTCCGCACCAAGGTCACCCGTGTCTCTCCTGCCGACGAGCCGCTCGCGGTCCGGTTCCCCCTCCTGCCGGGCGAGGAGGTCACCGAGTCGACCTTGGTCGCCGATCGGGGCGTCGTGCTGCTCTCCCTCGGTCGCGAGCAACGGGAGCTCGAGTTCACGAGCGTGGTGAAGCCGGCCGATACCATCGAGATGGTTGCCGCCGAGGACCAGCCGTGGACCGAGGCGTGGTCGCTCGAGTGCGGGGCGATCTGGCACTGCGAGGCCGAAGGGATCGCGCCCATCCAGCATGAGGTGGCGGGGGTCTACCAGCCTCTCTTCCGCCCCTGGCCCGGCGAGCGCGTCGCGTTCGCCTTCACTCGCCCCGCCCCGGCGCCCGGGGTGTCGACGACCACCGACCGGGCCACCATTGAGGTCGCTCCCGAGACCGGACTCACCTCCGTCAGCCTGACGATTCGTACCAGCGCCGGGGGCATCCAAGCCCTTGGCCTCCCGGCGGGCGCCACGGTCATGGGTCTCGAGGTGGCGGGCAAGCCGCAGCCGATCCAGGTGCGCGACGGCAAGCTCACCGTCGTACTCGAGCCCGGACAGCAGAACGTGTCGTTCAGTTTCCGGTACGGTTCGACGCCGGGTCCGTGGCTCACCACACCCGAGGTGAGGGTGGGCGAAGCCGTGAACACCCGCACTTCGATCGCGATCCCGGAGCGTCGCTTCGTCATCTACACGACCGGTCCCGGTCGCGGTGGGGTTGTCCTGCTGTGGGGCGTGTGGGCGCTCCTGATGGCAGCGGCGGTGGGTCTCTCCGCGCTCCCTTACCATCCCCTACGGCCTTGGGAGTGGGCGGCGCTGGCGCTCGGCTTTCCCCTGATCCCTTGGCAATTCTTGGTGCCAGTGGCAGCGTGGTTCTTCCTCGTCGGGCATCGAGCCACCTGGCGTGGTCCCGCGACCTACCGCAAGAACCTCGCGCAACTGCTCATCGTCGGCACGACGCTGGCGGCGGCCGGAGTCGTCCTGGCCGCCCTCCACGCCGGCCTCGTGGAAACGCCGACGACGCTCGTGAGCGGCGCCGGATCGAACTCGCGCCGAGTCCAATTCGTCGTGGATCGCGTGCTCGCGGATGCGGCGCTGCCGCGGCCCTCGGTGCTCACGGCGCCCGACTGGGTCTTCCGGCTCTTCTTCCTCGCCTGGGCGGCGTGGCTGACCTCGATGGTCATCCGCACCGGACGTTCTGCCTGGGCCGCGTTCACCCGTGACGGCGTGCTCGGGCCCTTCCGGGTCGCGGCCGCGGACGACGTGGGCGATCACGTGTCGGCCGCGCCCACCGTCGGGTCCGACGGCGAGACCGGACACGAAGAGGACACGGTGCGAACGATCGCGGGAGTCGACGAAACCACGTCGCCCGGCACTGCCGGGTCCGATGGTGGGGCCGACACCGCCCGCGGACCAGACGAGAAGACGGGCGGGTCGTAGCTCGCGTCTTCGGTGGCCGGTCGCCGCTACTCGGTCGCTTCGGTCAGGACGCGGACGTCGTCGGCCATGAGCTGCCGGTCGGCGGGGTTCAGCTGGCCGAGGCTGGCCAGCACCGCGATGTACTGGCCGATCGCCTCCTCGGGGAAGCGCTCCACCTTGCGGCGGGCAGCCGCGATCTGCTGAGCGAGCGCGGTGGCCATGGGTCGACGGGCGGTGGAATAGATACGGAGCACGCGCCCGATCCAGCTGCCATCGCGGTGAGCGAGCGCCTCGCGGAGCGCGAACTCCGAGACGATGCCAGCGTCCCCGTCGCTGAGCTGACCGGACGTGGCGAGGCGTTCGGCGACGTCGAGCGCGTCTGCGACGAGGAGCGGGACCTCCTCCGGGCGCGAGAGCGCGACGCGGGCGACATCACGGAGCAGGGCGGCGAAGACGTTCGTGGTGATGGTCGAGTTGCTGCTGTCGGGTAGGGGAGGGATCGTGTGGGCGAGCGTGGGCGATACGACCGCCTGGCGAAACGTGCGCTCGTTGCGGAAGGCTCGCAGCTCCGTGTTGCCCACCCGGACCCATTCGCCGCCAGAGAGCAGGGCGGCGCTCGTCAGCTGATGGCCCTCGACGAAGGTCCCGTTGCGGCTCCCGAGATCCTCTAGCTTGATCGCGGATGGCAGGAGCTGGAATCGGGCGTGTCGACGAGAAACGCCGGCGTCGTCGCTCAGGATCACGTCGCAGCTGGGGTCGCGGCCGACGGTGATGGAGCCCGACCCTGACCGGATGTAGCCGCCTTTCCAGGCAACGTAGAGCACCTGCGGTGGTCCCACCATCGAGGGGGTCATCATACCATCTCGGCGGACGGGGAGCGTCTCCATGTGAGAAACCGCAGTCCGAGCCCTGTGGCATCGCGGTGCCCCACCTTCCGCGTGGTCGGTGATGCTGCCGCGGAGCTTGCCCGGCAACCGAGATCGTGCATCCTTTCCCGCCGTGTCCGGCAACGTGGCACAGGTCCTGTTTCTCTGTACGGGGAACTACTACCGGAGCCGCTTCGCAGAGGCGGTTTTCAGCCACGGGGCGAGCCAGCGGGCCGTCGGTTGGCGCGCCCTCTCTCGCGGCCTCGCCGGCCTTCGGTTCCGTTCATGCCCATAGAGCTCCTGAAAGCACTGGTGACCGCGCTATTCATCGGGGCGCTCGTCGGCGTCGAGCGTGCCCACCACCAACTCGACCGAAAGGAAGGGTTCGCCGGTCTGCGCACCTTCGTCCTGGTGGCGGAGCTCGGGGCAGTGTGCGCCTGGTTGTCGCGGTCGCTCTCGACCGCGAGCATTCTCGTAGCTGGCTTCGCCGGGGTCGCCGTCCTCGTCGGGCTCGCCTATCACGCGGAGGCCGTTCGAAGTGGGGGAGCCACGGGCGCGACCACCGAGGTGTCGGCGCTGGTCGTCTACGTGCTCGGAGCGGTCGCCGTCTACGATGCTCCGCTGCTCGCCGTTGCCCTGGCCATCGCGACGGCAGCGCTGCTGGCGCTGAAGGGGACGCTCCACGCGGCCGTCCAACGGATCAACCAGGTCGAACTCCTGGCGACCCTGCGGCTGCTCTTCGCCTCGTTCGTCGTCCTCCCCTTGCTGCCGAACGAGCCTGTCGACCCATTGGGAACGCTCAACCCGTTCAAGCTATGGCTGTTGGTCGTCCTGATCTCCGGCCTGTCGATGGTCGGCTACGTCGCGGTGCGCGTTTACGGTGCGGCGCGCGGCACCCTGCTCACCGGCTTCTTCGGGGGCCTCGTGTCATCCACCGCAGTGACCCTCACCTTCGCCAGGCAGAGTCGCGAGCCAGACGCGCCGATCGGAGCCCTCGCCGGGGCCACGCTCGTTGCCTGGATCGTTATGTTTCTGCGCGTCATCGTCATCGTCGGTGGCCTGGCGGTGGCCGCGCTGCCCAGCGCGGCGGCGGTGCTCGGTGGCATGGGGCTCGCCGCGCTCCTCGCGGGGGTGTTCGCGCTCCGCGGCGCCGGAGCCTGGGCCAGCACCGCGGAGCGCGATCTCGGCCTCAAGAACCCTTTCAGTCTGCGCTCCGCAGTCAAGTTCGCGTTCCTCTTCGCGGCGGTCCTCGTGGCGTCCAAGTTCGCGCAGCACAAGCTGCCCGGCGCGGGGCTCTACGGGATCAGCGCGCTCGCCGGCGCGACCGACGTGGACGCGGTGGCTCTGAGCGTGCTCGAGCTCGTTTCGCGCGGCGATGCTTCCATCGTTGTCGTCGTGCGCGCGCTGGTGATCGCCGCGGTGGCGAACACCTGGGTCAAGCTCGGACTCACGCTCGCGCTAGGGGATCGGCGACTCACCTCCCGCCTCCTCCCACCCTCTCTCGCGATCTCGGTCGCTGGGGCCACTGCCGCGGCGTTGATGCGCTGACTGGCGACCACTGCCTTACCGGCAGGCGTACTGCTGCGCCTGGTGCCGCCCGCCTCCAGCACCCTCCAGGTGGACCTTGCTCCGCGGCTACTTCCAGGGGTCGAGGATCATGGGGAGCGCGATCTCGGTGGCGGGCGGAAGGGTCGCTCCCTGGCGTTGGGTCGTTGGCCAAGGATCGACGAGATCGCTGGCGGCGGCCCTCGTCGCCTCCAACCTGGCGCCGGTGGTGCTGGTCGTCTGCTCCGTCCTCACCGTCCTCAACGTCCTCACCGTCCTCACCGTCCTCACCGTCCTTGGACGGCCACCTGCATTCGAGGACCAATCCTTCGCAGACCACGGATCGATGACCTCGCTCGCGTCGCTGTTCGACCGCGCGCTTCGAGCGCTGTGGGTCGTTGAACACCAGGGGTCGACCAGTCCCTCCTCGGCATGGGCCGAGGGTGCAACCACACCCGCCAGGGCAGCGGCGATCGCGACCCGGTGGAGAAACGCGCGATTCACACCAGGCATGCTACCACCACGCCTTACCACCAACCATCTCGCACCCCTCTCCTCCTCTCGGGTCCCAGGGGTTTCTCGGGGGCCGATTGCCTTGTGTGGGCGATGGGCAGGGGTATTATCCGCACATGGACCGGATGTCGAAGAGGGGCGGATGGCTTCGTCTGCGGGGGCTGGGTCCGGTTGCGGTGGCCGTGGTGCTTTTTTCCGCCTCCAGCGTCTTGTCCCGACCTGACGCCGTGGTCTGGAGCCCGGTCGCCAACCAGGTTCGCGAGCTAGAGGCGCGGGTAGCTCGGCTCGAGCTCCGCATCCACGAAGTCGAGCGGATGCTCGAGAAAGCGCCTCCCTCCTCGTCCCTTGGTCCCGAGACCTCGGTCAAGGCGTTCCCGTTGGGGCCCGAGCTTGGCTACAGCGCTTGCGATCCGCCGTTCGTCCGCGATGCCTTCGGAGTCAAGCTCCTGAAGGCGGGATGCGAGTTTCACGCTACCGGCGATCGCTGTGACCCCCTCTATGTCGTCGACCGGGCGGGGATCAAGACCAGACGTCCCGGGTGTGAGCAGGCTGCCCCGCAGGTCTCCTGTGACCCGCCCTATGTGGTCGACGGCCAGGGCACGCGGGTCGTTCGGCGCGAATGTCTCGACGTTGGGTATTGAGACCAGCTACCCAGCGACACGCGTAACGACCCTGCCTCTGCGCAGCCCCCGATCGATCCTGCCCCGGCAGCCTGTGAGCGCGACGGAGCACGCGGCACGGACTCCTCGGGAGGGTGGGCGCGGCGCGAAGCACGGCTAGTACCGTTCCACGCGCCGCGCCCCTGGCTTGATGGATGGATGTGCAGAAGGAACCCCAAAACCCTAGCCTTGAACCGCGCAAGGTGCCGACTGGGGTTTCCCGTCAAGCGGTGGGCACTATGATGGTTGCCGATCCTGGCCATCAGCAGGCGGGGGCCAGCGGCGGCGTGGTCGGGATCGTCATCGGGGGGGCACGCCAAGGTCGCGGCAGCGAAACGCGAACGTTCCGCGGTATTCGCATTCACTTACTTCCGCTGGTCACTGAGGCGCGGCTGGTCGCGGCAAGGAACGCGGACGGTGTGCCCAGGACGGGCAGGAAATCGGCGGGGATCCGGATCGTCTGCCGCACCTCGAGCCCACCTCCCCGGCCTGCGGTTGGCGAGCCCCCGTTATCGCGCTCCGCGCAGCCTCGTGATCGTCGCGGGATCGAGTACCACCGGCACCCGGGGAAGGACGGCCATGGCGAAGCGCGCCGCGCACTCCGCCGCGGTTGTGCGGTCCTGGGGCGTTAGACCGGGGATGCCGGCACCGTGGGCAGCCCAGGTGACGATGGCGCGTGGGTCGGTACCGCCGGCGCGGAGGGTGGCGAGGGCGAGGTCATCGGCACGCTTGGCGAGGCGACGGCCGGTGGCGTCGAGCACGAGGGGCAGGTGGAACCAGGCGGGCGAGGGGAGTCCGAGGGCCTGCTGCAGGAGCCACTGCCGCGGCGTGCTCGGGAGCAGATCGTCGCCGCGCACGACCTCGGTCACGCCCTGCGCTGCGTCGTCCACCACGACCGCGAGCTGATAGGCAGGCGTGCCATCGCGGCGGCTCACGAGGAAATCGCCGACCTCCGTCGCGACGTCGTGACGGAAGGGACCGACCACGCCGTCCACGAGCTCGATCGTTCCCTCGGGGACGCGGAAGCGGAGCCCCGGATCCCGCCCGGTTGCGGCGGCGGCCGTGTCGAGGCTCGCGTAGCGATCGCGGCAGGTTCCCGGGTAGCGCGGCTCGATATCGCCCTGTTGGGGGGCGCTCAGCGCCGCGCGGAGCGCCCCGCGGGTGCAGACACAGGGATACGCGCGTCCTGCGGCGACCAGCTGCCCGACGGCGCTTGCGAAACGTTCACGTCCCATCGATTGCACGAACGGCTGCCCGTCCCAATCGAGTCCAAGCCACTCGAGATCAGCGACGGACGCGTCGGACATCCCCGGCTTGACGCGCGGCCCGTCCAGATCCTCGAGCCTCAGCAGTACGCGGCCGCCGCGCGAACGCGCGTGCCACCAGGCGATCAGGAACGATCGGGCGTGCCCCAGGTGCAAGAGCCCCGTGGGGCTCGGAGCGAGGCGGCCGACGGGCGCCGTCGCCGGCGGTTGGGCGAGGATCGGGGCGGGGGGAATGGGTGGTGAGGGGGACATCGGAGCCAGCGCGTATCCAGGGTCGCTGTGCGGTGCGAGGTGCCCGTGGCACGGGAGAGCGGACCAGATGGCGAAGCACGACCCCGGCACGCCGGCCCTGCACCAGAACATCCCTGCGCCTCGGTTCTGCTGGTGCCAGCACCACGAGTGCCGATCTAATGCAGGCAGCCGGGGAAGTGAACGACAGGAGACCCCGTTGACCCAGGCTATCCGCTTCAATACCGTTTGCGCTGGAGGAAGGATCCCGGTGCTGTCTCGGTGGTCAGGGTGGTCGTTGGGGTTGGCCGGAATGGCGGCGATCGTTGGGGGGGCGTCCGCGGGGTGCAAGGGCGGGAACGAGGCGTCCCCGACGAGATCCGCAGCTTCGGCGAGCGCGCGCGTGGCGATGGACGCGGCGGCCTGTCCGGCGCGCCATGAGGAGCTGCCGAACGACGGTCAAGGCGAGCACCAGTGTTTCTGCGCGAAGGACGCGATCACGGGCAACGTGTGGGGTTCGGAGATCTACACGCCCGACTCTTCAATCTGCGCCGCGGCGCAGCACGCGGGGGTGATCACTGCGGAAGGGGGCCTGGTCACGGCGCGTTCGGTCCAGGGCTGTCCGTCCTACCAGGGCAAGGAGCAACACGGCATCACCTCCGCCAATCGGGACTCGTCCGAAGCGAGCTTCTACTTCCCGGCCAACGGAAACGGAAGGTGTGCCACGACCGGCCCCTGCCCGAAGAACTCCAAGGGGCTATCGTCCGAGTCGCTGTCGTGCAGCTGCGGTTCGATCGACGCCAAGGCATCAGTGTGGGGCACGGACCTCTATGCGGCGGACTCGAACGTCTGTACGGCCGCCGTTCACGCGGGCGTGATCACCACGGTGGGCGGTCCCGTGATCGTGAAACGGGGCGAACGTTGCGCCAAGTACAGGGGTTCCGAGCGGAACGGGGTCACTTCACGCGACTGGAAGCCCCTCGAGCAGAGCTTCTACTTTCCGGAGAAGGCCGACGGGAAGTGCCCGTGAGCGCTGGCCGAACGCCTAGAGCACCGATCCGGTTGCCAACAGCAACGGCAGCGCTGGAAACGCGTCCGTGCGAGGCGAGGACGCGTTTCCAGCGCTGCCTCTGGAGAGGTCTGCTGC
>JAFGBI010000311.1 GCA_016933275.1 Polyangiaceae bacterium
GAAGGGAGTTCCGCTTTGATACGCCCGGAAATGTCAAACTTCGGCTGCCTCCCCGGCAAAGCCGGGGGGTCTCCCGCGATACTAGGTCTCCACCCCAAGGTCGCGCCGGGCCAGCTCGATGAGCTCGTCGCAAATGGCCTCGAGCTCGGCCGAATCTGGACCCTCCGCCATCACCCGAAGCTTGGGCTCGGTCCCACTCCATCGAACGAGCAATCGACCCCGGCCATGGAGGCGCGCCTCGGCGCCGGCAATCCCTCGGGAAAGCTCCGGGAGATCCGCGATGGGTCGGCGCGCGGGCAGGGTCACGTTCTTGAGCAGCTGGGGGAGCCGCTCCATCACCCGCGCGAGCTCGCTCAGCGGGCGTCCCTCTCGCACGAGAATGGCCAGGACCTGCAGGGCCGCGAGGACTCCGTCCCCGGTGGTCGCATGGTCGAGGAAGATGAGGTGCCCCGACTGCTCGCCGCCAAAACGGAAGCCCCCTCGCTGCATCTCCTCGACGACGTACCGGTCGCCTACCCCCGTGCGGAGGAGCCTCCCGCCCGCCGCCGTGAGGGCGTGCTCCAGGCCCAGATTGCTCATCACCGTGGCGACGACCGTCCGGTGGGGAAGCGCGTCTCGGGCGAGCAGACGGGTCGCGTGGAGCGCCATCACGACGTCTCCGTCCACGGTCGTCCCCCTTTCGTCCACCAGAATGACGCGATCGGCGTCCCCGTCGAGGGCAATCCCCACGTGAGCACCGGTGCGCAGCACCGCCGACCGCACATGCTCCGGGTGTAGCGCGCCGCAGTCGTCGTTGATGTTGGTTCCATCGGGGCTGCAGGCAACGGCGACCACCTGAGCACCGAGCTCGCTGAGCACAGCCGGTGCGACCCGATAGGCGGCGCCGTTGGCGGCGTCCAGAGCGACGCGGATCCCCTTGAGATCGAGGTCATCGGGGAAGGTTCGCCGCAGGTGGGCGACACACCGCTCCGTAGCGTCCGCTATCGGTTCGGTTCCACCGATCGCGGCTCCGCCGCGTCGCTCCGCGCCCAAAGTACCATCCGCCAACAAGCGCTCGATGTCAGCCTCGAGGGCATCGGGGAGCTTGAACCCGTCGGCGCCGAACACCTTGATCCCGTTGTCTTCGAAGGGGTTGTGGCTGGCGCTGATCACGAGTCCGGCGTCCGCGCGCAGGACCCGGGTCAGGTGTGCGACCCCGGGAGTGGGCACCTCGCCGCAATCGAGCACGTGGCCGCCCATCGCCATCACGCCCGCCACGAGGGCTGACGACAGCATCGGCCCACTCAGGCGCGTGTCCCGTCCGATGACGATCCGCGGCGCCAGGCGGCCCCCTGCGCGGCGCGCCGCCACGGTCACGGCGCCACCCAGACGCACACAAAGATCCGGCGTGATCGGGTCGTCATTGGCACGACCGCGAACACCGTCAGTCCCGAAGAGATGGCGGACAGGAGGGGAGAAATTCACGTTACCCTGGTGGACTATCCTTCGATCGCCGGATCGGGGCGCAGCCCGAGCAGAGCGGCTCGAGCCGCACCAACGAGATACGTCGAACCAGTGACGACGACAACCCCCCGGCTCCCCACGAGGGTACGAGCACGGCTGAGCGCGTCCGGGAGGGAGCTCGCGACCTCGCCGGGGAGGTAGTTGGCCATCTCCTGGGGATCAGCGGCCGTCCGAACGGGGGGCGCCACGTAGATGCGATGACCCGCCGCGTGATCCAGGCGCTGGAGCATGGCTCGCCAGTTCTTCGAGGCGAGAGTCCCGAAGACCAACGCCACATCCCGTCGCGAGTCGATCTCGCCGAGCACGCTGGGATCGATCACATGGGACAACGCCACGGCGCCATCGGGGTTATGGGCACAGTCGAGGAGCGTGAGCTCCTGTCCGTTCCGATGTAGGAGCTCATTCCGTCCGGGCCAGCTCGTGGCCTCGATTCCGTTGGCCATCGCCTCCGGAGCAAACCCAAGCTCGCGACCAACCGACACCGCCACCGCCAGGTTGGTCCCAATCATCGCCATCCGCGGATACGCCAAGGGGGCGCCCGCGATCGGCTCGGGACTGCCAAGCGGAACCAATCGTGCTCCCACCTCGGCAATTCGGACGTCGATCGCTTCGCGAGCATCCGGGTGAAGCTTGCCGAGCACGACGGCCGAGCCCGCCTTGACGATCCCTGCCTTCTCGGTCGCGATCGCGGTGAGGGTGTCACCAAGATCGCTCATGTGATCGAAGGCGACCCGGGTGATCACCGCCACCTTCGGCGGTGGGATCACGTTGGTCGCGTCGAGACGTCCCCCCAGGCCGACCTCGATGACACCGAGGTCGACCTTGGCCTCCCGGAAGGCAAGGAACGCCACCAACGTCATGACCTCGAAGAAGGTAAGCTCCGGATCCAGTGCCAGGACCTCTTCGATGAAGCCCGCCAGGACATCGTCATCCAGCGTCGAACCGTCCACCTGCACGCGCTCGCCCAGCCGCACGAGATGCGGAGAGGTGTACAGGCCAACGCGCTGACCGCTGACGCGAGCCATCGTCGAGACGAAGGCGCATACGCTGCCCTTCCCGTTGGTGCCGCCGACGTGCACGCACTCGAACGCACGCTCTGGATTGCCCAGAGCCTGGGTCGCTCGCTCCACGCGATCGAGGCCGAGCTTCCTGCCGTACGCACCGCGGGAGTAGAGACGCTCCAGAGTTGCGGGAAAGTCGGTCACGTGACTGCACCTCCGAGGTGCTTGAGCAAAAGTGAGAGCGTGGCCTTGAGCTCCGTGCGTGGGGTCACGATGTCCACCATCCCATGGCTGAGGAGAAATTCCGCCCGCTGGAAGCCTGGCGGGAGCTTCGTTCGAAGGGTGTTTTCGATCACCCGCGGTCCGGCGAAACCGATCAACGCACCCTGTTCGGCGATATTCACGTCGCCAAGCAAGGCCGTTGATGCCGCCACACCACCGGTCGTCGGGTGCAGCGAGACACTGAGGAACGGTTTGCCAATCTCGCGAAATCGCCCCAGGGCTGCGCAGGTCTTGGCCATCTGCATCAGGCTCAGGATCCCTTCCTGCATCCGCGCACCACCCGAAGCGTGCAGCAGCACGACCGGAAGGTGGTCACGGGTGGCGCGCTCGAACAGCCGCGTGATGCGCTCCCCCACGACAGAACCCATGCTTCCACCCATGAAGGCGAAGATGAAGCAACCGTAGGCAACGACACTTCCATCGATCCTCGCCCGGCCAACCTCGATCGCCTCCGTCCGCCGGGTCTTTGCCTGGGCCGTCTCCAGGCGCGCGGTGTAGGTCTTGCCGTCGAAGAAGCCAAGGGGATCCATCGGCAGGATGTGGTCTTCCCACATCTCGAGCTCTCCGCCGTCGAGCACCAGACGCCGCCAAGCGTCGATGCCGAGTTGGTGGTGTTGCCCACAGGCAGGACAGACCTGAAAGTGTTGTGCCAGGTGGTCGGCGGTAAACACCTCGCCGCAGTTGGAGCACTTGCCGAAGACGCCCTTGCCGATCGACCGCTTCTCACCGTCGAGTGGCTGCGCTGGGGTTTTCTCAGGGAAGGTCACGAGTCTGGGAAGCTCCGGGTTCCGCAGCCCGGGGAGTCCGGAGCGGACGAGGCGAGAGTCTAGAGAGGTTCCCGAGATCGGGCCACGATTCACCAAGGCCGGAGCGTCATTCATGGGCGGGTTCGGCGAAACTCCGGTCCACCGCCTTCCGATGGCAACTGACGGGACCAGGCGGCCGCTCGTCCGGTCGGGTAACGGCGGGAACTCGGATCTGTTTCCCGGACGGCTCCACGCCTTGAATTGCCGAGCGTGGGCACGTGAAACTCGGACGAAGGATGGACCTTAGCAAGGGTTCTGGGAGAGGCGAGAGCCTCAGCCTTCGCGCACCGCTCGTCGGGCGTGACGCCGAACTCGCCAAGCTCGAGGCTTTCCTCCTCGACCGGAGCGAGCGGCGAGCACGCACGGTGACCGTGCTCGGTGCTGGTGGCATCGGCAAGACGCGCCTGCTCGACGAGGTGCTCGCGCGGGTCGCGGACGTGGGGCTGAAGGGACCTCGCATCTATCGCTCGAGCGCCCGCACCGCGAGTCGTGGGTTCGGGGTGTTCGCTCGCTTGCTCAGAGCCCGCTTCGGGCTCGCCGAGGGGACGCCCTCCGAGGACGCCAAGGCCCAGGTTCGAGACCAAGTGTCGAACGTCCTCGACGATCGCCGGGTCAGCGACGTCTGCTTCTTCCTCGGGCAGATGATGGACCTTCGGTTCTTCGACAGCCCGCTGACCAAGGCCGTCGCTCAGGACGCGGCGCAAGCCGCGCACCTCGGCCGCGCCATCGTCAAGAGCTTCTTCGAGGCAGACGCCACGCACACACCGCTGGGGCTGGTCATCGACGATCTGCACCTCGCCGATGACGATTCCCTGAGCTTGTTGGGGTACCTGATGGAGCAGGTGGAGGCGCCGCTGGCGGTGCTGGCCACCGCGCGCAATGAAATCGTCTCACGACGAGAGGGGTGGTTCGAGGTGGCGGCGGAACGTCACCAGCGGATGGATCTCGGATCGGTCGACGAGGGAGCGGCGCGGGGCATCGCGCGGGCGCTCCTCGCACCGTGCAACGGGGGGCCGCCGGATCGACTGGTGGATGCGGCCGTCTCGTCTGCCGAAGGCAACCCTGGGCTCCTCGAGCAGATGGTTCGCGTCTACCACGACGCGCAGGTCCTCCAGGCCGCCGACACCATCAACCCCGGAGCCGGCTGGAAGGTGAACCTGGGGCGTCTCGTCGGAGTCGAGCTCCCACTCTCTATCGACGCCGCGGTCGAGGCGCGCACCGGCGCGCTGCCGCCACGGGAGCGTCGGATCCTCGAATGGGCGGCGGTGATGGGCAGTGTCTTCTGGCGAGGCGGACTCCTCGCGATCGAGCGTCATGAGGCCGCCCCCCCCGAGTTTTGGCGGCCATTCGGGGACGAGGCCGAGGTCGACGCGGCGCTGGAGGAGCTCTGCGTTCGTGGCCATGTCCTGAAGCTCCCCGACTCGACCTTCCCCGGTGACGTCGAGTTCGTGTTCAAGCACAACCTCGAGCGCGAGAAGATCCTCGTACTCATTAGCGCGACGGCATCCCGCCGGTATCATCAGGCCATCGCCGATTGGCTGGGGGGAATGAGCACGCTCGATGCCGAGGAGGAGTACTTCGCGATGCTGGGCGAACACCTCCAGGCAGCCGGCGGGCAAACCCGGGCCGGGCGTGCGTACCTCGACGCCGGCGACTCCGCGCGGGCCCACTTCCGATCGCGTAGAGCCGAGGAGTACTACCAGCGCGGGCTGGAGCTGCTCGGGGAGGACGATCCTCGGCGTCGCATCGACGCCCTGCACAACCGGGGAGATGTCCTCCTCGTCCTCGGGAAACGTGACGAGGCCCTCGCTGCCTTTCGTGAGATGTTGAGCGTCGCGTACCGCGTCGGCTCGCTCTCCGCCGGTGGCGCGGCCCATGGACGCATCGGGCGTCTCCATCGCGGTGCAGGAGCGCTCAGCGATGCCCGCCCCCATTTCACGACGGCGCTCGAGCTCTACACCGCAGTCCATGACGAACGCGGGATCGCATCCTCCCGCGACGACATGGGTCAACTCCACTGGATGAAGGGTGAATACGAGCTCGCACTCGAGGAATTGAAGGCGGCGCTCGAGATGCGCCGTGCGCAGGGAGATCGCCGGAACATCGCGCTCAGCCTCGCCAACCTCGGCCGGGTGATGCTCGACCACGGACAGCCCGCGGAGGCGCGGGCGGCGCTCGAATCCGCGCTGGCCATGCGCCGCGAACTCGGGGATCCCCTCGACATCGTGTCCAGTCTCACCGACCTCGGCCGCCTCGCTCAAGACCAGGCGGATCATCGGTTGGCGCTGAGCCTCTTTCGCGAGGCCTACGCCATCGTCGAGGAGGTGGGCGAGCGAACCCGGATGGCGTCCGTGATGACGCTGATCGGCGAAACCTACCACCGCCTCGGCGACGTCGAACAAGCAGTCAAGGTCCTCACCGACGCCGAACACCTCTGCGATGAGCTCGGGGACCGATTGCACCTGGGCGAAGCGAAGCGCGGGCTTGCGAAGGTCTTCCTGAAGCAAGGAGACCTTCGCAAGGCGCGGGACTCGGTGAAGCTCGCGATGGACATCTTCGGCCAAGTGAAGAGCAAGCCCCACCTCGCGTCCGTCCTACGCACCTGCGGGGAGATCACCGCGGCGGGGGCCTGGGGCGAGTCGCACCGTCCGAAGGCGGCCGACTACTTCATGCGGTCGATACAGCTCTGCAAGGAGATCGGCAACGAACTCGAGATCGCAAAGAGCTACCGTGCCTTCGCGCGCTACGTGCAGTGTTCGGAGGATTGGCGCGACAACGAAGAGATCCAGACCAAGGCCACTCGCCTGGCTGCCATGGCCGAGGAGATCTTTGCACGTCGCCGGAGCGCCCTCGGTGTTCGTTGAGCGGGATCCCCGCTGCGGACCGGCGAAGGAGAGCGGCCGATCGTGACGGCGCGCCCCGTCCGGATCCCGGTGCTCCGCGTGGGTGAGGTGGCGGTACCCCTCCCACAATACGAGACGCAGGGAGCAGCGGGGGTCGACCTTCGCGCTGCCCTCACCGCGCCGCTGACGATCGCTCCGGGGGAGCGCCGATTCGTCCCGACCGGACTCGCGTTCGCTATCCCCGAGGGGTACGAAGGCCAGGTCCGTCCCCGCTCCGGCCTGGCGCTCCGCCATGGGATTTCCATCGTCAACAGCCCCGGCACCATCGACGCCGACTACCGCGGGGAGGTCGGCATCGTGCTGATCAACCACGGTGAGGACCCGTTCGTGATCGAGCCGCTCGCTCGCATCGCCCAGCTCGTCTTCACCCCGGTTGCCCACGCCGATCTCGCCTGGACGGAGGCGCTCGACGAGACCACCCGCGGGGCAGGCGGTTACGGCTCCACGGGCGCCTAACGCTACCTGCCATCCTCTCCAAGGGTTCGCATCGACCGCAATGCGCGGCGAGGGATCCCGAGCCACGAAGGAGACGGCCCCGCCCGAGATCAGCGCTCGCGTTCGATCCGATAGGTCCGGATCTTCTTGTGGAGGTTCGTGCGCTCGATCCCGAGCGCAACGGCTGCCTTCGAGATGTTCCATTCGAAGGCGTGCAGCGTCTCGACGAGGTAGCTCCGTTCTGCCGAGTCGCGGTACTCTCGTAGCGTGGGCCGTGGCTGCGCCGAGGCGGGTCCGGGCGGTGAGATCCCCCCGCCCGCTGCCTCCGCGGACGGTAGGATGCCGGGAGCAGGCGGCCGGAGTGCGTCGTCGTCGTCTTCGAAGGGGTTCGAGTGCGGATCCTCGGGGAGATCCGCGATGGAGATGAGGTCACTGGCCAGGATCGCTGCTCGCTCGATGACGTTCTTCAGCTCCCGGACGTTCCCCGGCCACGACCGTCGCGTCAGCACCTCGAGCACCGCAGGATCGACCTTCTTGGCGCGGAGGCCGTTCTCCCGACAGAACGTCGCGATGAAGGCGCGCGCCAGGACGGGGACGTCCTCGACGCGTTCCCGAAGCGCCGGCATTCGAATCGGGAACACGTTGAGCCGATAGTAGAGGTCCTCGCGGAAGCTGCCCTGGGCGACGTGACGTTCCAGATCCTTGTTCGTGGCAGCCAGGACCCGCACATCGACGTGGAGGACATGCTCCGAACCGACCCGAAGCACCTCGCCGCTCTGCAATGCGCGCAAGACCTTGGCTTGGGCGGAGAGGTCCATGTCGCCGATCTCGTCGAGGAGGAGCGTGCCACCATGAGCCTGCTCGAACAGACCCCGCTTGCGGGTCTGGGCACCGGTGAACGAGCCTCGCTCGTGTCCAAAGAGCTCGCTCTCGATGAGCTCGCGCGGGATGGCCGCGCAGTTGACCTTGACGAACGGGGAGTCGCACCGTGAGCTTAGCCGATGGATCGCGCGACAAACCAGCTCCTTGCCGGTCCCGCTCTCCCCGGTCACGAGCACGCTCGCCTTGGTTGGTGCAACCTTCTCGATCTCGCCGAACACCTTCTGCATCGCGGCGCTGGAGCCGATCATCTCGAAGCGAGCCTCGAGCTCGCTGCGGATGCTAGCCACGGTTCGACTCAGCTGCGCAGTCCGGATGGCGTTGCGGACGCTGACCACGACGCGGTCGCGATTCAGCGGCTTTTCGAAGAAGTCAGCCGCACCCAGCTTCAGAGCGGTCACTGCGTCCTCGACCGTCGCGTGCCCGCTGATCACGATCACGGGAAGATCCCGCAGCGTGTCGTCGCCGCGGATGCGCTCCAGCATGTCGTGCCCACTCATCCCCGGGAGCTTGAGGTCGAGCAGCACGGCGTCCACTGGCTGTTCGGGGAGCCCGAGCATCTCCAGTCCTTGCTCCGCAGTGGAGGCCTGCAGCACTCGATAGCCCTCGCCGTCCAGGACGAGCTCGAGCGCGCGACGGATGTTTGGTTCGTCGTCGATGACGACGACGGTTCCCGAGGAGGGGGGGGCGGCGTTCACGCTCGGCATCCCGAAGGATGGTCTTAGCCGTGGCATCGCATCGATGCAACCATCCCCGACCGCCTCCTTCTCCAGGTCGGCGTCGAGGTGGGAGCCAGACTACTCTTTGTTCGGAGCCGCGCCGAGGCGGTCGAGGAAACGCTGCGCAGCCGGGACGAAGGCGCTATCCGCGTGTTCGTGGACGACCGTCTCGAAAGCCTTCCGCGCTGCCTCCGGTCGGCGCATCCTGAGGTAGGTTTCCCCTCTTAGCACGAGGGCCTCCGGGGTCAGGTCCGAACCACCGTAGGTCGTGAGGGCGTGGTCGATTCGCGCCAACACCGTCTCGTATCGTCGGCGTTGCAGGTAGAATCGTGCGACGTAGAGGTCGTTCCGCGCCAGGACGCCGGTGACGGTGCGCAGCATGAACTCGACCTCCAAGTGCCGCTCGTAGGCGGGGAAGTCGCCCGCGAAGGCGCGGAGTGTCTGGTAAGCGTCGAGCACGTTGACGAGATCCCGTTCCTCGAGCGGCGCCAGCAGCAGGGCAGGGGATGCGTCCTCGTAGAGCGCCTCCGCCGCGCGGAAGCGCGCATACGGGACCTCGGGGTCGTTGGGGTGGTCGTGAACGAAAGCACGATAGGTGGTCACCGCCTCGGGGTAGTCCTTCTGGTGGAACTGGCAGTCCGCGATCCGAAGCTCGGCGAGCCGTGCGTACCGGGTGTACCCGTAGTTGCGCTTGACCTCCGTGAAGCGCTCGACGGCCTCTTCCCAGTCGTGCGCGAAGAACTTGTCGAGGGCACGTTCGTAGTCCCGCTTGGCGTTCGCGGTGTACTCGAGGGAGCCGCGCGCCGGGGTCCCCGGCTTCTCGCACCCCGCGAGACAGCTCGCAGCCCCGATGAGCAGACCGACGAGGATGAGGCGAGGAATTGGGAGTGGCATTGGGGACCCCGCGCTCCTAGCCTCGGGTGGGGGCGGGCGCAAGCGTGCGGTGGCGGCGACCCGACGTTCGACCCGGGGATTGCGTCTTGATCGAGGCTCCCACTGCGGTAAGACTCGCCCGATGCCGATCGAGAAGGTGCCGATGACGCCACGCGGTTCGGAGCTGCTCCGGGCCGAACTCGCGCGCCTGAAGGAGGAGCGGCCCCGGATCTCGCGAGAGATCGAGCTTGCCCGTGAGCACGGAGACCTCAGCGAGAACGCCGAGTACCACGCGGCCAAGGACCGCCAGGGGATGATCGAGGCGCGACTCAAGGACATCGAAGACAAGCTCGCGCGGGCAGAAATCATCGATCCGGCCCGGTTGAGCGGGGATCGCGTGCAGTTCGGTGCTCGAGTGACGCTGACGAACCTCGATACGGACGAGGAGGTCACCTACCAGATCGTGGGCGCGGATGAGTCGGACATCGACACCGGACGGATCTCCATCTCCTCACCCCTCGCGCGGGCTCTGATCGGGAAGTGCTCGGGCGACGAGGTGACGCTGCACCTCCCGGTTGGGACGCGCAAGTACGAGATCGGGGACGTCGTCTACGGTTGAGCCCCGGCCGGTCATGGCCACGAGGTCGCTCCAGGAAATGCCTTCCCTGGAAGGCGCCGCCAGAGCCGTCGCCCGCGGGATTTCTGCAGTGTGGCTCCTCTGCTTGCTCGAGCTCCTGGTGCTCGCGGCCCTGCCACAGGGCGGGTTCGCGAGCGTGTGGGAGCTCCAGTGGGGTACCTTCTGGCTGGCCCCGACCGTTCTCGGCGCGGGGACGGTGTTGGGGATCGCCGGCGCGGCGCTCGCGGCGTCGCTGGCGGCCGCGAACCGTCCGCTGCCGCGGATCGGGGTCGCGGTGGCGGCCGCTCTCTTCGGTATCATCGTCGGCTGGGGGATCGGCGGTGGTCGCCACCTCGAGGCTCCCCTGGCGCGTTGGGGCTTCGCCCTCGCCGTTGGCAGCGGCGGGGCGGTGGTCGCCTTCCTGTTCGGCCCGTGGATCGCCCTCGGAGTGCGGCGGCGGCCAGGGCTCATGGCGGCTCTCTCGCTCGGCGCAATCCTGCTCGTGACCCTCGCCAATCGGTTCGTGTTGGTCCGGCTCTACCCGGCCTTCCACCTTGGGCTCGCGGGCCTGGCCCTGCTCGGAGCGCCCTTCGCGCGCGAGGCGGTCGCCCGGATCACGGAGCGATCATCAACATCGCTGGCGTCAGCGGTGCCGGTGTCCGGTCCACACCTCCATGCGGATCGGCGTCCCGCTGCTCGATGGCTCTCGCGATGGGGGTGGGTCGCCCTCACCGCCACGCTTTCGGGCACCGCCTTCGGGGTTGCCCCATCCGCCGCCAGGGTGCTTGGGGGGTTCGACAACTTCCGAATGGTGCTGCTCGAAGAGGGTCCGGTCTTGGGACAGGCGGTGCGGTTGGCGGCCTGGCTCGCGCCCCCACCCCCGATCGATCCCGAAGCCGCTTCCTGCGCCAACGGAATGCCGTGCGAGGTCAATCCCGCGCCGAGCAACGGGACCCGACACCTCGACCTCCGGGGCAGGGATCTGATGCTGGTGACGATCGACGCGGTCCGCGCGGATCACGTGGGAGCTTACGGGTACCAACGTCGCACCACACCCGCGCTGGACGCGATCGCGACGAACGGCGTGCTCTTCGAGCATGCCTACTGCCCGACACCGCACACGTCCTACTCCGTCACCTCGCTGATGACGGGGAAGTACATGCGTCCCCTGCTGCTCCAGGGGGCTGGTGAGGACTCGGACACCTGGGCCGCTCTGCTTCGGAGCTACGGCTATCGGACCGCTGGTTTCTTCCCCCCAGCGCTGTTCTTCATCGACGCCCAGCGGTTCCAGGGGTTCCGCAAACGCCTCCTGGACTTCGAGTATTACAAATTCGAGTTCGCCGAGGGGCAGACGCGCGCGCGACAGGTGCGGGAGTACCTCGCTCAGACTCCGCGTGACCGCCCACTATTCGTGTGGGTTCATCTCTTTGCTCCCCACGAGCCCTACGAGGCCCATCCCGAGCATCACTTCGGCGACCGAGACGTCGACCGGTACGATTCGGAGATCGCCTTCGCCGACGCTACGCTGGAGGAGATGGAGCGGGCCTTCCGTGAGCGAAGCCCGAAGGGGATCGTGATCGTCTCCGCGGACCACGGCGAGGAGTTTGGGGACCACGGGGGCCACTATCACGGCACGACCGTCTACGACGAGCAGGTCCGGGTCCCGTTGGTCATCTCGGCACCGGGACTGCTCGAGCCACGACGGGTATCCGAGGTGGTGCAGACGATCGATCTGCTACCGACGATCCTCGCCGCGCTCGAGATCCCCCGCCCGCCCAGGATCCGTGGACGCGACCTCGGGCCGTTACTCCTCGGTGCTCGGCCCGAGGAACCCGGCCTGGCCCTGGCGGAGACGGAGGGGCAGTCGCTGCTCGCCGAAGGCCCCTTCCGCCTGATCTGTGCCCGGCAGGTGGGCGCCTGTCAGCTCTTCGACATCACGGCAGACCGACTCCAGTCCCGCGATGTCAGCTCTGCCCAATCCGAGCGCGCTCACACCATGCGGACGCGTCTACGGGCGCTCGGAGCGAGCCACGGTACCTTTGAGGTCACGGGGCTGCGCGCGGAGGGGAGGGGATGGCCGGGGGCGATCCTGCGCGGAATCAGCGGGGAGGGTGACGCTGCCGAGGAGATCGCGGCCCTGCTCGAGGACGCGGACCGCGAGATCCGGCGCAAGGCCGGGGAGGTGCTCTTCTCCCTGCGACGGCCGGAGACTGCCGCGTCCCTGCGGCTCGCCCTCAGCCGCGACGAGGACCTGGTCGTTCGCCGCTGGTGCGCCCTCGCACTCACCCGGATGGGTCAGGGTGCACCCCTGGTCAGCGAGTTGCTGGAGGATCCAGATTTGGCCTGGCGGCGCCTGGCTGCCCTGGCCCTCGCGGAGGCTGGCGATCGGCGCGGCGAGGGGCTGCTCGTGGCCTGGTGGAGGGACAGCTCGAGCCGCGACTACCAGCGCTCTCGAGAGCTGCTGAGCGCGTTCTCGACCCTGCGGAGCAAGGATGCCGTCTGGTCGCTCGCCAACTCCCTCGACGACGTCCGCCTTCGCCCCTACCTTGCCGAGACGCTCGCTGCGATCGGGGACGAGGCAGCGCGGATCCCCCTTTGCCGTGCGCTCGCCGAGGAACGCTACCAAAGTGCGCGGGTCGCGCTAACCCGGGCGTTGGTGCGCTTGGGGGCCGAGGGGGAGCTCGCTGCGCCTCTGGTGCGCTTCCTCGGCGTTCCGGACCCGATCCCGGGAGGCATCGAGGCTGGGCTGGCGACCGGGATCCTGGAGCATCTCGGTGGCCCGAACGAGAAGGACCTCGCGCGGCTCACCCGCGACGCTCGGCTCGGCGTAGCCATCCTGGTCGTGGTGCCCCGAGGTGGAAATGGCACTGGGGCAAGGGTCCTGGTGCGCGCGAAGAATCCCGGTTCGACCCCGGCCAATGTGCACGTCGGCGCCCGCGCGGATCCCCTCGAACTCGATGCCGAAGGGAAGCCGAAGAAGACAAGGAAGCTCCCGGTTCTGGACCGGTCGCGGGCAGCGACCCTGGTGGTGCCGCCGAGCCCCGACCCTGTGGAGGTCCACGCCTTGCTCCCCGCGACCCTCGGGGCAGCGCCAGGCCGAGCCCTGTGGCTCGTGGTCTACTCGGAAGGGGACATCGAGGTGAGCGCGCTCGCCGTGGTGCCCTTGAGCGATGAGTTGCCACCGCCCCTGCCCCAGCCCTGGGTCCCCGAGGTCCCACCCCAGTAGCGCCACCTCGCTCGCTGGGGCTCGCCGTTTCCTCCGGCTCTGGTATAGAGGCTCGCCCGGGCCATTTCCGGGTCGAGCGGCCCGTCGGAATCTTCCCTCACGAGGCATCGGGTGGCACAGAAAAGCAAGGACAAACCACAGACCAGACGTGCCGAACGCCGTGCGAGGGCGGATGCGGGAGTCGACCAGCCTCGGCAAGAGGATGTGGGCGGCGACCAGGACGACGGCGACCAGGACGACGGCGACCAGGACGACGGCGACCAGGACGACGACGACCAGGACGACGGCGACCAGGACGACGGCGACCAGGACGACGGCGACCAGGACGACGGCGACCAGGACGACGGCGACCAGGACGA
>JAFGBI010000312.1 GCA_016933275.1 Polyangiaceae bacterium
CCGCCACGATCCCGCCTGAGCCCGGCCAACGTCAACCGGCTTGCGCGCAGGCTACCGCGAAGCGGTTTCGTTCAACCCCGCCTTCCTGCCCCGAGCACGCCCCCGCCTTGACACCCCGCCCCGACCCTCTGATCCCCTTGCCCGGTAGGCCAGAGCCGCGTTTGTTTGTCCTACCCGCCCGCCTATCCGCCCGCTCCACGAGGCGTAGGTCGCACGGCTCGCCTACTGGATCTTGAAGGTGTTTGTCGGTGCGATGCTGCGGATGCCCTGCGGGGCGGTGGGATCGACGGTCACCGCGGTGCAGTGGAGCGGGAGGTCCTTGAGCGCCGGGACGTTGGGGATGTGGATGGTGCCGGTCGCCCTGCCGGCCGCGTTCAGCGTGCCGGCGAAGTTCTGGAACACCGTGGGCAACTGCAGCGAGAGGACGAAGAGCCCGTCCGCGACCAGGTCGATCTGGCGCTTCTTGCTGATGGGAATCACGCCCAGGTTGCTGAGCGAACAGGCCATTGCATACGGCGCTCCCGCCCCGAACTTGGTGAGGTCCGTGTAAAGCAGGGTGGCCGTTCCACCGGGTTTCCTGTCACCGCCGCACGAGAGCGAGCAGGGAATGCTCGCGGCATCGAAGACATTCGAACCGGCGACGGCCTCGGCGTTGTTCCGGTGGCCGTCCATGTCGACATCGCCGAAGGGATCCGTGAAGACCGCACGCTGGAAGCCCGAGCCGTCACCGAAGACGAAAGGATTGGGTCCAACCGTGATCAGGCCGCCGACGCGCGTCCCATCGGGCTTCATGTGCGTGACATTCCCCGACCCGTGATTGCACACCCAGATATCGCCGAGCCCGTCAACGATCGCGCTCACCACGATAGTCCCACCCGATGCAAACGAGCCGAGGACCGTCCCGGTGTTGGACATCTTGAGAACCGACGTCCCCTGGGCGGTCATCCAGACGTTGTCCTCGCGGTCGACCGCCATGCCCTGGTGGGACGTGAAGCCCGGCGTGGGATAGGTTCCGAGCAGGGTGCCGTCATCGGCGTACTTGCGGGCGTTGCCGTTACCGAAACCAGTGGTGAAGATGTTGTCGTTGTGGTCGACGACGGGAATGCGATGTGCCGGGTAGCTCAGGGTGAGGAGAATCGTGCCGGCGGGGCTGATCTTCCAGGTCCTGCTGGCCCTTCCGTCGGCGGCCCAGATGTCACCGGCGCCATCGACTGCGATGCCGAACACGCCGATGCCAGGCGTCGAGACGGTAAGAAGCAGGGTTCCACTCGAGGAGTACTTGTAAACCTCGCCCGTGATCGGCGCGACCCAGACGTTCAACTTGTGGTCGAGCGCGAGGCTCGTGGGTTGGCCGGCCACGGCGTAGGTCCCGGTGAGCGTTCCAGCAGACGAGATGCTGTGGATGGCAGCGCCGCTCTGGTTCGCGATCCACGCGCCGCCGGTCGGATCGACGGCGACGCCGATCGGCCCCCCGGTCGGCAGCGCTACAGTTCTCACCACGGCGGCGGCACCACGCTGGATCTTCATGACCGAGTTACCGGCCGAGTTGGCCACCCAGATCACGTCGTGTTGCTGGGCAAACGTGGGGGCGGCGGTGAGCGTGACGAGAGCGAGCCCAACGATCCAGCTGGCGAACAATCGGTTGCGCATGGAATCACCTTCCTTGCCCGGTCCAGGATCCAGGGCCGGAGCCGTCCACGCGGCGGAATGAACCGATAACGTGTGATCATCCCTTTTCGTAGAAGTGACCTCCATGATACCCGCCCGCGCCCGAAATCACCACCCAGGTTCGACCTTGTATCCGCCCGCGATCGCACCCTTCGACAGGCTCAGGGTCCAGGACGCGAGCCATCCGGTTCGATCCCCTCACCTTCCTCGAGAAGCTCGCCGCCCTCGTCTCTTTACCCTGAGCTTGTCGAAGGGTCCCCACCGGAGGCGCACCTCGCCTGCCCGCCCCGCCCGGGCCGCTTCGCCGCCATCGCGCCGGCTCACCCCCGCCCGAGGACGACGAACGCCACCGCAGACGTTCCTGGGCCAAGCTCCTGCTCCGGGTCTTCCACATCGACGCCCTCGCATGCCCCCATTGCGGCGTGCAGAGAAGGCTGATCGCGCGGATCACCGAGCCAACCGTAATCCGCGCCATCCTCGAGTGCCTGGGCCTGCCCACCGAGCCCCCGCCAATCCATCCTCACGCTGGCCCCCGTAGGCAGCGCACCCGCCCCTCTCACCGCCGCCGCGCCTACCCGCCTCGCTCCCCGTCCAGCTCGCCCGCGGATTCAGGCCGAAATCGCGCCGCGTGCGCTCCACCTACACCGCCCACCGCCACCCGATCCCCACTCGCTTGACCGCCCCACCACCGCCCGATACCCTGAAACCGTGTTTGAAGCGGCTATCCGGTTCTTGACCCGGTTCGGGATCGATGTTGCAGCGGGAGCAGGAGAGCGGACCATGACACGATTCGTGTTCCTGGCCTTCGTGTTGACGGCGACTGCGGCGGGCGCACAGCCCACTGCAGGCGACTACGTGGTTGCGACCGGCTTGGGGACGACGCAGTTGTTCGCCTACTCACCGACCGGTCAGGTGGTTTGGACATTCGGTGGCCTGATGCCGGGAATCGACTCCGTGACGATGGCCCCGAACAACCGCGATCTCATCGCCACGACATCGTCGACGGCAGGGGATTTCCTGGTGACCATCACGCCGTCCGGTTCAGTATCCACGCTCACCCAGCTACCCGCTGTCGGGGCCAGGATGATCGCCTGGCGAGACGGCAGCTACCGGATTCCGTTCGCCACGTCGTTCACCGTGCAGATTCTGACGATCGACGCCTCGGGACGCGTCGCCACGATCGTGCCGGTGCCGGCGATTCCGACGAACGGTCATGACCGGCATGTTATCGCAGAAGATGTCACGTCCGGAGACACCCTGGTCGTTACCCACAACCAGAACCAGCAAGGCAACGCACTCTATCGCCTCAACGACTCCGGGACGTCGAGGCGGGTGTCGACGCTCCTGCCCGGCGACCAGTGGCCGGATGACGCGATCGGCGACGCTCGCACGGGCGGTCTGGTCTACAGCGCCCATGAACAGCTGTTCTGGGTCGACCCGATCTCCGCCGCCTCGTCCATCCTGTTCAACGATCCCTACCCCCAGACCTGGCTCCCCGGTATCAGCTACGACCGGCAGGCCGACGCCTGGGTCTGTGTTCGCTTCGCGCCCGGCAACCCGGCGTGGCTGTTCCGCGTCGACCGGACCCGCCGGGTTTCGAGCCTGACCTCGAACGTCCCTGACTATGCCACCGACGTCGAGGTCTACGGCCGTCGCCATGTCTCGGCAACCACCGCTCCGCAACCTGGCGCGACATTCCCGCTGCACTTCAGCGAGCTGAAGCACCCGGGCGCTCTCTACGTTGCCGCCGCGTCCTTCGCGACACGTCCGGGCCTCGCGACCATCGCGGGGATCGTCGACCTGGCGACCGACGACTTGTTGCGCGGCTCGCTGAGCGGCGCGCCCCTCTTCGCGGGCTTTGCCGGCCGACTCGACCAGACGGGCTCGGCCGTCGGCACGATCACGATTCCGCAGGCGGTTCCGCGGGGCACCCGATTCTTCGTCTCGTTCGTCACGATCGGAAGCGGCCGCATCCTCTCGGTCGCCAACACCGCCGGCTTCACGATTCGTTGAACCACCGACCCCGACTCGAACGGCAACGGCGATCCGCCCCGCTCGGCTCTCGGACCGACGGGACGACCAGTTGGATGGTCGCGTCGAGCGGATCGCGTACAGCCCAGTTCGGGGACCTTCTGGTCCCCAGCGACGTGGCGCGCCGAGGCCTTCGCGGCAGGGGGGCGAGGAGGCGGTCAGAGGATCGCCCCGAAGACCAGAAATCCCGCAAGGAGTAGCCACAGAGCCTCCGCCACCAGCCTCGGCCACCGCGTGGTGAAGAGCCGACTTCGAGGGTCGCGCAGGTACATCTGAAGGAGGAGTACGGCGGCGATACTGAATCCGAGAGTCCATGCCAGGCTGCCGACCCTCACAGCTGCCAGCTCCGATTCCGAGTTTGGGACAACCGTGATCGCGAATCTCAGCGCGAAGACGACGAACCCGACGAGCTCGTCCTCGCTGAGCGGCCGCTTCACTGCTCGAGCTGCGGCAAGGACGCGCTCCTCGCCTTCTCCTGCAAGGGTCGCGGCTTCTGCCCGTCACGGAGCGTGGAGATCGGGGTGCAAGTTCCTGGGTAGACCTGGACGGGAGTTATTGCCTGCGAAAGGCAACGTCAGGTGTCATCTTGGCAAAGAAACGTCACGGATGCGTGAGACATTCCTTGGTCCAGATAACTCGCGGCGTGACATTGACGGAGAAACGTAGCGAATGCGTGCCATGGCGCACATCGAAGAGCTGGCCTCGAACGGGCGCCACCACTTCAGCTCGACCGAGGCCTTCCAGGCGATCGGCGGCAGCCCGGCCGCCGCCCGGGCCCAGCTTCGCCGGCTGAAGGAGCAGGGCCTCATCGCCAGGCCCGCGCGGAGCTTCCACGTGATCGTCCCGCCCGAGTACCGGCGGCTCCGTTGCCTGCCCGCGGAGTAGTTCGTCGATCCACTCATGAGGTTCTGGGGGGAGCCCTACTACCTCGGGCTGCTGTCGGCGGCCGAGCGACACGGAGCGGCGCACCAGCGGCCACAGTCCTGCCAGATGATCCTGCGCAAGAACCGCGCGGCGCTCTCGTGCGGGGAGGTGCGGGTCGAGTTCATCGCCCGGGGCGACCTGGAGAAGATGCCGGTCGCCACGGTCAACACGCCCGTCGGCGTCCTTCGCTATGCGACGCCGGAGGTGACGGCGCTCGAGCTTATCGGCTACCAGCGCAAGAAGGAGCGCGACCTCTTCGACCTCTGGCACGCGCTGAATCTCGGCCGGCTCGACCCGGCGCGGCTCCTCGCGTGCTTCCAGCGGCACCTGTCGGAGGAGGGTCGCACGGTCACTCGCGCGCAGTTCGAGGAGAACCGGGCCGGTAGGCCAGAACCGCGTTGGTTTGTCCTATCCGCCGGGAGCGACCACGTGTCGGCGCTGAATGCACCCGCTCGCGGCAACCGGTTGGACTTCTCGATTCGCTCCCGCGCCACACCTTGACAGGACCCGACGGCACTCGATAGGATCCGCCTCGAGAGGTGGCCGGACGGGATAGGAGGGTGGTAGTGGGCCGTCGGATCTCGCTCGTCGGAGCCATGCTGCTCGTTCTCTCCGCAATGGCAGCGGCGCAGCTGCCCGCGAGCACCGCCTACCTGTCGGCGCTCGGCAACGTCTTCGAGCCGTACGGCCTGCTCGGGATCGACGCGCGCGGCACGCCGACCGGCTTCGTTGCGTGGCCGATCCCGCTCGAGCCGCAGATGATGGAGATGGGGCTGGCGAACGACACCGTCCTTCTCCAGAACTGCCTCGGCATCCACCACTACGACCTGACCACGGGGCGACGCACCTTCGCCACGCTGAACGGCAACCCGGTGTCTGGTAGGACGGTCGATGAGGATGGCGGGCTCGCCTGGCTCCAGGGCAACCTGCTCTACCGATCGTCGACGATTCTCGGCACGAATCCGGTACTGCTCACGACCGTCATCGCCTGCGGCGCCCGCAGACTGCACGGGCCGTGCTGGAACGGCACCACCGGCGGCTACGTCTCGTGCTCCTACGGCGCCCCAGGGAACCCGATCGGCGTGATCGAGTTCTTCGATCGCGCGGGCGTTCGAACCCGGACGATCGGGGGCATGGAATACATCACCGACTACGTGTGGAGCCCGTGGAGCGGCGACATCATCCTGAGCAAACGGTTCGGCGGCACCGTCCTGCGCGCCGCCCAGAACGGCGTGGTCAGCACGGTGGCCACCGTGACCGCCGAACCGTGGCGGATTGCGGTGGAGCACCAGAGCACGGCCAACGTCGAGCGGTTCGTGGTCACGCGGTGCGGCTCCGTCCCCGCCGGCCTGCACGATATCCTGTTCGTGACGGGCCCGGGCTCGGTCAGGACATTGATCACCGGTGCGTTGCGCCCGGCTGAAGTCGAGATCCTGGGCTGGCGAACGCTCTGGGCGACCGGCTCCTGGCGCGTAGGCACGGTCGGGCGTCTGACCCTGAGCATGAGGCGCCCGTACGCGAACCACGGCTACCGGCTCGCGCTGTCGCTTTCCCACTGCCCCGGCGTCGACCTTGGCCGCGCCCGCCTCCACCTCACGCCGGACCCGCTCTTCTACCTCACCACCAATGGTGACTTGCCCGGCCTCACGCGGGGCTTCGCGGGTACGCTCGACGCGCACGGGCGAGCCATGGTCCCCCCCGAGGTCTCGATCCCGTTCGTGCCGATCTGGGGGCTCCGGGTCTTCGGCGGCTGCGTGACGTTCGACGCGCACGGCATCACCGGAGCCACGAACTGCTGGGGCATCACACTTCAGTGACGGCACGAACCCGGAGCGCGGAAGATGCCCTGGACATCGCGGTCGCCACGGTTCACAGGATAAACTTGCCATTGACAAGGAAAGGAGCCCCGCCATGCGCTCACTGCCGTTTCCCGCTGCCCGTCGTCCGCTCGCCGCAGCGATCGCGCTCCTGGTCGCCCTTCTCGCGACCGCATCCCGCACCTCGGCCCAGGACGTGGAGCGCGCCACGCGCATCTACGACTGCGTGTTCCTGGTGACTCCGAAGCCGGACTTGCCCGGCCCGGACCTGGTCCGATTCCCGGTCGGCCTGACCGAGGAAGAGCTCCTGGAAGCCGACACCGGCGGTTTCGGCACGTCGCTCGACCCCGATCGACTCGTGGACCTGATCCAGGGCAACATCCGGCCCGACTCGTGGGGCCACGAGAAGAACACCATCCAGTTCGCGCAGGGCACGCTCCGGGTGACGCAGACGCCCGAGGTGCTCGACGAGATCGCCACCTTCCTGGACGAGCTACGCCGCAAGCAGCAGCACACGATCCACCTCGTGGGCCGGGTGCTCTCCGTTCGCCTGGATCACTTCGCGGCGGCCCACGCCCGGACCGCCCGCGCCGGCACCCCCGGCGCGATCCTCTCGCCCGAGGATGTGAAGCGCCTTCTCGACGTGTCCCCGGGCGACGGCCGCCTCGCCGTCCTCGGCACCTTCTCCCTGCCGGCGAGCTCGGGCCAGCTCGTGCACGCCGGTTCCGCGAGGGCCACGCGCTGCATCCTCGACCTCGATGTGGAGATCGCCGAGGACGCCACGATCAGCCACCCGTTCCTGGACGATGTCCTGAC
>JAFGBI010000313.1 GCA_016933275.1 Polyangiaceae bacterium
CCGACCACCACCGCCGAAACCCCCTTGCCGCAGCCGAAACCCCAGCCATGGCCGCTTCCCGTCCTCCGTCCGGCCATCGTGGAACGCCATCGGGTCGGCGAAACCCCTGTCCGCGCGATCCGCTGTTGCCGATGACGGAACGGTGATTGAGTCCCTTGGCGGTGTGATCTTGACCGGATCTGGCGGAAAATCTTCCTATGTCCTGGTGGCCATCAACAATCAGGCGTCAGCGATCAGGGGCTCCACGTTCTACCTGACCGCTGACCGCTGACCGCTGATGGCCTGGCCTGTTTGGTTCCGACTCCACCGGCTCAGGTTGTTGATTTGACGCAGCAATCCACCTGATTGCTGCTCTAGGCATGGCGCCGTAGTCACGGGTGGTCTAAGGTGTGCCTGCCGGGTGTGTCGCGCCTGGTGCCGATGCTCGCAGGCGAACTCACTCCAGGGTCGACCCCGCATGCCTCTGCGCTTGGGCTCGATCCCTGGGTAGCGCTCCTTTTCGCGCTGGTCCTGGTGGCGATCAACGGCTTCTTCGTCGCAGCCGAGTTCGCCCTGGTGAAGCTGCGGTTCACGCAGATCGAGCCGCTGGTGAAGGCGGGTGAGCGTCGCGCCATCATCGCGGCGCGGATCGCCGAGCAACTCGACACCTACCTCTCCGCCATCCAGCTCGGCATTACCCTGGCCAGCCTCGCGCTCGGGTGGATCGGAGAGCCCGCGTTCTCGTTTCTGGTTCGGCCCGTCATCAGTCTGGTCCCCGGAACGACCGAGACCGTGGTTCAGACGGTGAGCGCGACTACGGCCTTCCTGGTGATCACCGCGCTCCACATCGTGCTCGGTGAGGTGGCACCGAAGTCCCTCGCCATTCGGCGCCCCGATGCGACCAGCCTCTGGGTGGCGATCCCGCTCTACGGGTTCAGCATCGTCGCGTATCCCGCGATCTGGCTCTTGAACCAGGCATCGCTGGGTGTCCTCAGGCTGGTCGGTGTCGACGCCTCCGGTCACGAATCCGTGCAGTCCGAGGATGAGCTCCGGTTGCTGCTCGCATCGCGGCGCGGACTCCGCTTGAGCGCGTACAAGCGCCAGCTCTTGGACAACGCGCTCGAGCTATCGCACCGGACGGCTCGCCAAGCGATGGTGCCGCGCGCCGACGTGGCCCACGTCACCGTCGAGCAATGCATTGCTGACGCGATTGCGGTGTCCCGCGCCCGTGGCTACACACGGTTGCCGCTCTGCGAGGGTGATCTCGATCATGTGATTGGGTTCGTCCACATGAAGGACCTGCTGCTCGCGGATCCCGCTCCCGCGTCGCTTCGCCACGTGCGCCGTGACGTCCTCTTCATCCCCGAGATGGTGTCCCTCGACCGCGTGCTTCGGCGCATGCGACGTCGACGCGTACACCTCGCGGTGGTCGTCGACGAGTATGGTGGCACGAGCGGCATCGTGACGCTCGAGGACGTGATCGAGCAGATCGTGGGGCCGATCCAGGATGAGTTTGACGCCGAGGGATCCAAGTTCGTGCGGGTCGCTCCTGGGGAATACGACGTGACGGGGACCATCCTGGTCGCGGACCTAGAGGATCGACTCGGAATCGATCTGGACGACCGCGACGAGGACACTCTGGGCGGGGTGGTGATGGCGGAAATCGGTCGACTTCCCCGGACCGGGGAGGTGGCTCGAGTGGGGCCGGTCGAGGTGGAGGTGCGCGACGTCGACGGGGCCCGGATCCGGCGTCTGCGGGTCCGAATGACCTCGCCCGAGGAGGGCACTCGATCGACCTGAACAGCCGTAGCGGAGTTTTTTATTCGCGGCGCACTCGGTCATAATCATGTGAATGAGGAGTCCATCGGGGTTTGGGTGGTCGCTGTTCTCGATTGTCTGCTGTGCCTGCGTGGGGGGCGGGATGCGGGCTCCAGCGGCCGGCGCAGACCCTGCGTCCACGCCTGATGTCCTTGCCGAGTCGCCGGATTGGTACGAACGCCATCCGCCCTGTCCGGAAGGGGCATTGATTCGGGGGGCCGCTCCGCCGGTGGGGAGGGAGGTGGCTTGCCAGCTCCCCGACGGCACACCCCATGGCCCCCGCACCACCTTCTACGGCGACGAGCACAAGGCGGAGGAGAGCTACTTCTATCGTGGACAGCTCGACGGAACCTTCACCGCCTACTACCCCGACGGCAAGGTGAAGGAGGAGGCCCGCTTCGTTCGGGGCGTTCTGGAGGGGCATCGAGTCGTCTATCGTATCGATGGCACGAAGGAGCGTGAGGGCGAGTACCGACAAGGCAAGGAGAGTGGGACATTCACGACCTATGGGCCCGATGGTGAGCGGGCCGTGGTGACCGAGTATCAGCTCGGCCGCAAGCACGGGTCCATGGTGGAGTACGATCCGACCGGTCACCAGCGGACCGAGCAGGAATACAGGAGCGACCTCAAGCACGGTGCTTTCCGAGGGTTTTCTCCCGACGGAACGCTCATCGAGCAAGGGCAGTACGTGGAGGACCAACGGGCGGGCCTCTGGACCACCTATCACGAGAACGGGAGAAAGCAGACCGAGCGCGAGTACGTTGGTGGTGTGCTTGAGGGGCCCGAGCGACGCTGGTACGAGAACGGCGTCAAGGAGTACGAGGGTCAGTACAAGAAGGGCAAGCGGGACGGCACCTGGACCTACTTCGAGAACACCGAGCAGAAGGTGGTGAGGACCGAGACGTACCGGGGTGGCATCTTGATCGGGCGCCGCAAGACGTAGGGCGCCGGTTCCGGCTCGAACCCGCCATCGTCCCGCGAGGTCACGAGCGACGGCTGACGCAGCGCCGGTCGAGGGCAGAGGCGACGTTCAGAGGCCGAGGTCCTCGGGTCGGAGCTCATCGTAGCCGCGGAGGTACAGATCGGCGCCGGGCACCATCTCGAGCCGCAGGCTCGGGTCGACCAGTGCCACTACCTGCATCCCCGCCGCGACGGCTGCCTGAACGCCCGCTGGCGAGTCCTCGAAGACGACGCACCGTTCGGCCGGAACCCCCAGGCGACGAGCGGTCACCAAGTAGATCGTAGGATCGGGCTTGAGCCACGGGACGTCGGGGTCATCGCCGCAGACCACCACCGCGAAGTCCGCGAACCAGCCGTGGCGCGAGGTCTTCCGCTCGAACCAACGGCGTGAGCTGCTCGTGGCCACCGCCAGCGGCACCCCGAGCTGTCCGAGCAGCGCCACCAGCTCGGGGGCTCCTTCCACGGGTTCACACTTCGCGACCAGCCGCTCGAGCTCGATGGCGCGCGCCGCGATGTACTCTTCCGGTGTCAGCGGCAAGTCGAGGCGCTCGACGAGTAGGTTGGCGGATTCGTGTTCGGCTCGTCCCATCAGGTCGAGCTTGACGTCCCAACCGTATCGCTTGCCATAAGGAGCGAGGACGGTCTGGGTCGCGGCGGTGTAGAGACGCTCGGTGTCGAGCAGAACTCCGTCGAGGTCGAAGATGACGTGGGAGAACGGGTGTCCGAGCTTCATGGGTCCAGCGCCGGAGCCGGAAGGGGGCTCGCGAGCGCCGCACGCATAACGCGCGCCGGCCCTCGCGACCAGCGGCGAGGATTGGTGCCCCGGAATTGTCTCGCGACGGTGCACGAGCGCCTCCGCGATAGGAAAATCGATTTAGCATTCGGGGAATGCCCCGATAGTACCGCTCGTCCAGCAACCCTGCCGCCGAATCGCGACTGGCGCACCGATCCGATCGCCAACCATGACCGCGTCCTCGAAGACGAGATCGCGTCGGGCGATAAGCCCGCATTGGGAACGCTTCCGCGTCAGTGTCCGGTCTCGACGCTCGAGCTGGGTCTTCGCTGCGATCATCCCGAGCGGCCTGGGCGGACGACGTTCGCTGCCCCACCGTGCTCGAAACGGCCCCGTGACAAGGGATTGGCCGGCGAAGCCTGCCGGTCCATGGGTGGCGCCGAATCCGGGGCTTGCCGTGTGAGCGACCCTTGGTTAGCGTCATCCCCCGCGGTACACGGGCTCGTTCGGCAACGCGTCGCTTCGGCGAAGCGTGTCTTTTTCGCTCGCCGCGCCCCCTTAGCCATAGGACGCCCCGACCATGACGATCAAGCTGGTGGAGATCCCAGAAGGCCCGAGCCTCGCGGAATACGCGACGTCGATGTTGCTCTCGGACGCGGTCGAGGACCTGCGTGCCACCGTCGGTCCGTTGGTTCCAGGCCTCGCCGGTCGCACCATCTGGATGGCAAACTCCACCGCTCGTGGTGGTGGCGTCGCCGAGATGCTCCCCCGTGTGGTCGGCGTTCTCAACGAGATCGGCGTCGCCACCAAGTGGGTCGTGATCGGCACCGACAAGCTCCCCTTCTTCGACCTCACGAAGCGGATGCACAATCTCATCCACGGCGCCGGAACGCCGGAGCTATCGGCCGCCGACCGAGCTCTCTACGACGAGGTCAGCACCGATCTCGCGAGGGAGCTCCGCTCTTGGGTCGGGCCAGAGGACATCCTCTTCATCCACGATCCCCAGCCCGCGGGGATGGGCGCTAAGGTGAAGGACGAACTCGGCCTGAAGGGCGTGTGGCGGTGCCATATCGGCCTCGACCGTGACCTGCCGCAGACGCGTGCCGCGTGGAGTCTGCTCGAGCCGTACATCTCGCGTTACGACCGCGCCGTCTTCACTGCCAGGGAGTACATCCCGGCCGTGCTCACCGATCGAGCCCGACTGATTCGCCCGGCACTCGACCCGTTTGGCTACAAGAACCGGGAGTTCAGGGCGCCGGAGCTCGTCTCGATCCTGGTCGCGGCCGGTCTCGTGCGCGCAGAGGGGGACGTACTCCCCGAGCCGTTCTCACGTCCTGCGGAGCGCCTCCAACCCGACGGGAGCTTCCGCCCCGCGACCGAGCCAGACGATCTGGGGATCTTTTTCCGGCCCACGATCACCCAGATCTCGCGCTGGGATCGACTGAAGGGGTGGAAGGCGCTCCTCGACGGGTTCGTGCTCCTGAAGCAGCGGGGGGAGACCGAGAGCGACCCCGAGCTGCGTGGCACGATCGGGCGGGCGCGGATCCTCATGGGTGGTCCGGAGCCCGCGGCGGTCGCGGACGACCCCGAGGCGAAGCAGGTCCTCGAGGAGCTGCGCTCGACGTACATGGGGCTCCCGCCGGCAATCCAGCGTGACGTGGCGCTGCTCAGCTTGCCCATGACCTCGCACCGCGAGAACCAGCTCATGGTCAGCGCGCTTCAGTACTGCTCCACCATCGTCGTGCAAAACTCGGTACAGGAGGGCTTCGGCCTTACGGTGACTGAGGCGATGTGGAAAGGTACCCCCCTCGTCGTGAGCAACGCCTGCGGTATTCGGCAACAGGTCCGGCCGGGTGTGGATGGGCTCATGGTCGACGACGCGCACGACTCCTCGAAGATCGCGGCGGCGCTCCGCGAGTCGCTCGCCGATCCAACGAACCGGGCGCTGATGGCACGCAACGCTCGCCGCCGTGTTCGCGACCAGTTCCTCATCTTCAACCAGATCAAGGAGATCGTGCAGCTGCTGGCCGAAATGGTCGGCTAGAGCACCGATCAGGTTGCCGACAGCAACGGCAGCGCTGGAAACGCGTCTGTGCGAGGCTAGGACGCGTTTCCAGCGCTGCCTCCGGAGAGGTCTGCTGCCGGTTCGGTGCTCTAGTCCCTTAGCGGTGTGATCTTGACCGGATCTGGCAGAACATTTCTCAATGTTCTCGCGGCCATCAGCGCTCAGGCGTCAGCGCTCAGGGTCTCCACGTTC
>JAFGBI010000314.1 GCA_016933275.1 Polyangiaceae bacterium
CCCGGGTGACGCGGGTCCCTTCCTGCCAGCTCCGACGCGACCCGGCGATGGTCGGCAGTTCGCTGTCATGAGACCTGCGCGGAGGGGTGATGAACCCGACACGCTTTCGCACCAAGCGCCAGTTCTGGAGCTACTGCGGGTTCGGCGTCGTGACGCGCACTTCGTCCGACTACGTGCGCGGTCCGGACGGCAAGCGGCAACGCTAGCCGGTCCAGCAAGCGCGAGGGTTGAACCGCAATCGCAACCCGACGCTCAAGGCCGTCTTCAACGGCGCCGCGCAGACCGTCATCCAGCACATGCCGAATCACCCACTGCATCAGGACTACCAGCGTGCGTCGGAGGCGAACGTCAAGCCGCCCCACGCCCGCCTCGCCCTCGCGCGACGCCTCGCCGCCGCGACCTCGACCATCTGGAAGAACGACGAGGAGTACGACCCGGAGAAGCATCGAGCCAAAGCCCACTCAACGTAGACGTCGAAAGAGGCCGCCAAAGTCGAACGTGTGTCGCCAAGCCGGCGACCGCAGCAACCACAGATTCCGAGGGGCTACATCAGCGAGCAGCATGGTCGCCGGAACACGCCGGACAGGCCCCAATTGAAGTTGCCAGGGACGGGGACCTCCTGGTTCGCTGGCCCGACCCACCGCGCGGCCTGGAGGCAGGGAGCGCTGCGAATACTCAAGGCGGCGGCCTGAGATCGCGCAGCATGACCGCCTGCCGAGCCGCCGGGCGCACACCGGCGGCTCGGCCGTTCTCGGTTGTCAGTCCCCGTGGGAGTGGCAGTGCCCTTCGCCCTGGAAGTGGCCCAGGGTCGTGGTGAGCGCCAACACGAAGTCGCCCAGCGTGTTGACGTCGGAGGCGCTGCCCGTCCCGTAGGTGCCGGTGTCCACGTCGACGAGTTGCACGGCGTCGAGCTCCGTTCGCGTGATCTCCTGGTCGGCGTCGCCAAGATCGTCGGCGGCGGCGAGCGGATCGAACCGGAGAACCGCATTCGCCGCCGTCAGGTCGTCGTAGAAGAAGTGGTCCCCGTGGATCGTGATCTGGACGTCGGTGACGCCGCCGTTGGTGACCAGGATGCCCACCCGCGCCGCCTCGCCCGCCTCGTCGACCTCGACGCAGTCGCGGTACTCGGTCGTGCCCGTGAAACCCCAGTGGAAGGTCTTGGTGACGCCCTCCTTGGTGGCCGAGCCCTCGACGTAGACGGCGTATGCGTTCTCATCCATCAGCTCGGCATCCTCCTCGGAGGCGCTCGCGTCGACCTCCGTCTCCGCATCGAACGGCGGGATGTCGAAGCCGACCTCATCCCAGGCCCGGGCCTCGAGCTCACCGGTCGTGCCCACGTCGTGGGGCCCGGCCGCAGTCATGTCGAAGAGGATCGGCGGCGCAAGCGTCGCCCCTTCGCCCCCCGTGGAGTCAGCGACCGTCACGAGCCCCAGGACGATGAGGAAGCGGTCGAAGGCTATCTCCCAGCCGTCCTCCACCTCCTCGGCGGGGATCCCCTGCTCGATGAAGTCCTCCCCGTACACGGTGAAGTGAGCCGTGCCGCTTCCCGCCTCCCCGGAGTCGTCGAAGCTGCAGGCGGTGGCGAGTGAGGCAATCAGGACGAGGGTGATGATGGATCGGGTCATGGGGATGCTCCAGGGTTGGGAATGAACGAGAACCCGTAGGCCGCCGCCTTCTTGAGACCGCGGACGAAGGCTTGGTGAGGAACCTCCGCTGGATCGAGCACGACCGGCTCCCCCGTGACCACATCCGGCTCCCGGGAGAAGTCGACCTGGTCGAGCCAAAGCGTCGGGTCGACCGTCAGGATGACCGCGCCGTCACGGTCCACGGTTACCGCGGTGAACGGACAGCCGGCGATCAAGGGCTCCCCGTAGGTGTCGAGGACCTGGTCGTGCGCCGCGCTCAACTCGAAGGCGATCTCGAGATCGGCACTGGCGGCCGTGCCCTTGACGAGCACCACTGCGCCGCCGAGGTCGTCGGCGAGGCTTCCGACCGGGGGCGAAGCGAAGCGGAACGACGCCGACAGGTACTCGCCGGTGATCCCCTGCCCGTCGGGGAGCGCCGCTGGGCCCGCCAGGACGTCCACCGTCAGGGGGTCGAGCATCTCGCCGAGTTCATCGCCAGCGACGTAATGGCCCGGGTGGGCGTGGACCAGCCGAGGCCCGGTCAGCCCCGGGGCGAGCGGTGGATCTCGCCTTCCGATGGGAGCCCCCGCGAAGTAGCGGAGCTCCCCGACCGAAATCAGGACGCGATCCAGCGTGATCTCGAAGCCGAAGGCGTTGGTGAACCCGGCTTCTGCCGCCGGCGCGACCTCCACCGTCGTGGCGAGCACCACGCGTCTGCCGGTCGTGGCGCCAGAGTCCTCCCCGCACGCGGTGAAGACGGTCCCCACAAGAGGCAGGACGATGGCGAGCGACGCGCCGACGATCGACGCTGCCAGGTGCCGAGGAGACAGTACAGGTGCGATCATGCGGTTCTCACAGATAGAGGGTGACGGTGCCGAACACGGTGCGGGGAGCGCCCGCGGTGAAGTGTCGGACCGGGATCAGGGAAGGCGCGGCGTTCGGCTCGAAATTGGAGGCGTAGACGAACTCGCCGTCGTTCCACTCCCGGTCGAGCAGGTTGAAGGACTCGATCCCGACCTCGATCTCGTTGAGGCGAAGCGTCACGCGGGCGTCGAGGAGCGCGACATCGTCGCCGAACTCGCCGAAGGGAATGGGGCGTCGATGGACCCAGGTTGCGCCGAACCCGGCGGTGCCCACCAGGTCGCGCCCGAGCAGCTCCGCCAGCCGGGGCCGCGCCGCCAAGTCGGAGCGCAGCACGACCTCCGGGACGAACGGGACCAGCGCCCCGCGGTCGTAGGTGGACGACGCCTCGCGAAACGCTGCGCGCGTATAGGTGAGCCCAATGGCCGAGGTGAACCAGGGGGTCGGCTGCGCGACGAAGTCCACCACCGCGCCGCGGCGCTCGGTCGACGGCACGGGCTCGTTGCGGGAAACCGTCTCCAGGAACACGACGTCGTCGCTGAGCTGAGCGTAGAACGCGGACCCGGCGACCTCGAGCGCCCGGCCCCGGTGCCGGACGCCCCCTTCAGTCGCCCATACTCGGGTGAATGGCGCGCGCTCGCCGTCGCCGAGGCTCCGCGCCTGGGGCGAGCGGTAGCCCTGGCCGTAGCTCGCGATGGCGTGGAGCCCCGGCGCGACCGCAACGTCGGCCGTCACGCGTGGCCCGAAGCGAGCCCCCTGCGAGCTCCGCTGTCCCCCCTCCCGGGTGTGGTCCTGGACGACGAACCCGACCGCGTCCCAGCGGGCGCCGCCGCGGAGGAGCAGGCGCGGGATCGGGTGGAGCTTCGCGTCGAGGTAGCCGCTCACGGTCGTCGCGTGAACCCGAGCGTCGATGGTGGTGCTTGACACGTTCGGGGTCGTGCCGCGCACGTTGCGCTGAGCCTGGTCGATGGCGTCGTGACGGGAAGCGACGCCGATCTCCACGGAGTCGTACGAGGACAGGAGCGTGAGCGTTCGCTCGAGGTGCGCGCGGAAGCCGGCGGTCGTGGCGTCGTTCTGCTGCTGTGTCGAGTCGCCATCGACAGGGTCGTCGAGGAAGCCCGTGTAGTTGTGGCGAAGCGTGAGGTCGGTGAAGACGAGATAGGGCGCCAGCGCGTACCGATACGCCCCGTCGCTCCCCTCGAGCGACGCCACGAGCTGCGTGCGGGAGGAGTACCCTCCCTGGTTCGTGTCGTAGCTGTCGAAGCGCTCGACGCGCCCGGACTCGAGATCGTCGAAGCGGACCACGCCTGCGGAGCCAAACCGGCCGGCAAAGCTAGCCGCCGATACCGTGAGCGCGGCGTCGTCGCCGACGGGCCGCACCCACTGCACGATCCCCGAGGCGCGGCGTGACGCCCGGCCCACGCCGAATCCGTCGGATTGGTTGGCCTCGAACGCCGCGAAGCTCGCGGCGGGCTGCGCCTCGGGGTGGTAGGCGAGGAACACGCGCCGAGCCCCGAAGGACCCGAGGCTCGTGCGCAGCGTGAAGCCCGGCTCCGGATAGCCGAGCAGGAAGCACATCGAGCCAGCGACGGCGAAGTCGCCCTGGTCGGGCGAGTACGGCCCCGAAAGGGACTCGATCCGCTCGACCACCTCCGGCATCACGAAGTGCAGGTCGGCGTAGCCCTGACCGTGCACATTGCTCACTTGATTCACCGGAGCGCCTCCCACCCAGATCTCGAGGTCCTGCCCGTGCACCGCGTCAAACCCCCGGAAGAAGATCTGGTGGGCCTTGCCGTCGCCGCTGTGTTGAGTCACGAAGGTGCCGGGAACGGCAAGCATCAGGTCGCTCGCTGTGTGATGGGGTGCGGCCTCGAGCACCGCGCGGTCGCGCCGTACGGCACCCGCGGTCCGCGCCGGCGCCCGCCCCACGACCAGCACCTCCACGGGCGCCGGTGGCGGCGCCGGCTCTCCGGTCGTCGCTGCCGGAATCGAACCGCCGTCCTTGGAGCGTGGCTCGGGCTCGATCTCCGCCGTCGCGAGGGCAGGCGCGACGTCCACGTTCACGGGGGACACCGTTCCCTCGGTCCTTGGCGCCTCGGTCGGAACGAAGCGGAGGGGGACCCTGATGCGCGCGGCCACCGGACGTCCCGCGGCGCGCGCCGGCTCGAAGCGCCACTCCTTCACGGTTTCCAGCGCGATCGCGTCGAATGGCTCGCCCACCCCCTCGGCCACCTCCGCCGACGCCACGTCGCCGTCCACTCCGACGACGACCTCGAGCAAGACCACGACGTCCCGGATGCCCGACTCCGTCGCCGGCCAAGGCGGCTCGGCCCGGATCACCAGTGAGGGCATGACCACGCCCTCTGGCGAGCCGTTGCTCTGGGCGCGGGCGGGACCCAGCAGCGCCGTCGCCAGTACGACCGCCAGCGCCAATCCCAGGAAAACAGCTGTCCGACGGGTCATGCGTACTGCGGAACGCAATGGGCGTTCGTGCTTGCTGCGTCGCCAACTCGGTTGACGTCCTTCCCGAGCGGTGTTACCAATACGGAATCCGTAACACCACCAGGAATGCCTTGCAAGCAACACCTGGACCACAGATCGGCGCGTGGTGCCGCGGAGGCGAAAGCCGGAGATCCCTCAGCTCGCGCGGCTAGCCTGCAAGGTGGTCGGCGGAGCGAATCACCCTTGCTGTCACGGGCTACCAGCGATGCACATGTCCGACGCGCTGCTCTCGCCCGCGGTGGGGGGCGCCGGCTGGCTCGCCTCCGCCGCGTTTGTGGCTCACTCGACCCGCCGGCTCGCGGGCGCGGCCGACCCGGGCGCGCCGGCGCTGATGGGTCTGCTCGGCGCCTTCGTGTTCGCGGGGCAGATGATCAATTTCACCATCCCCGGCACTGGCTCCTCGGGGCACCTCGGGGGTGGCCTACTGCTGGCGGCGTTGCTCGGGCCGCACGCGGCCTTCCTGGTCATGACGTCGGTGCTCACCGTGCAGGCGCTACTGTTCGGCGACGGCGGGTTGCTCGCGCTGGGGTGCAACGTCGTCAACCTGGGGGTTTTCACCTGCTTTCTCGCCTATCCCCTGCTGTTCCGGCCGCTGGTCGGTGTTCACGCCACCGCCCGGAGGCTGACGGTCGCGGCGCTGCTCGCCGCTGTCGTAGGACTCCAGCTCGGCGCCATCGCGGTGGTGCTCGAAACCACCGTCTCGGGCATCTCGCGGCTGCCGTTCGCCACCTTCCTGGCGTTCATGGCACCGATCCACCTTGCCATCGGCGCCGTGGAGGGATTGGTCACGGCCGCCGTCCTGCTCTACGTGACGAGCACGAGGCCTGAGCTCCTGCACCGCAAGCACGCGGAGGGCCGTCCGTTGCTCCCGGTGCTGGTCGTCTTCGCCTTGGCAACGGGACTGCTGGGCGGACTGCTGTCCTGGTTCGCATCCACCCGTCCCGACGGGCTCGAGTGGGCGGTGGGACGCGTGTCCGGATCCGAGGAGCTGCCAGTGCCGAGCAATGGCCTCAGCGGAGCGCTGGCCCGTTGGCAGGAGAAGACCGCGCTGCTCCCCGACTACTCCTTCGGCAGCGCTCCGGAGGCGGAGGTGGAGAGTCTTCCGGACGGTCCCGCGTGGCCGGCGCCTGACGCGGGGACCTCGCTGTCGGGACTGCTGGGCGGCGTGGTCGTTCTGGTCCTCGCGCTGGGAACCGGCCTCGTGTTGCGCTGGGGGCGATCTCGAGGCATAGGTGCTCGGGTCCGGTGACCCCGATCGACCGCGCGATATCGCACCTCCACTCGCTCGACGCCTCCGCCCGCCTCGACTCCCCGCTCGGGCGCCTGGACGCGCGCGCGAAGGTGCTGGTTACCCTTGGGTTCCTGGTCACCGTGGCCTCGTTCGGGCGGCACCAGCTCCTGCAGCCGCTACCACTGGTGATCCTGCTCTCCGCCGGATGGGCGCTCAGCGAGATCCCGGTCCGCAGCCTCGGCTTCCGGCTCGCCATCGCCTCGCCCGTCGCCGTCCTGATTGGGATGTGGAACCCCCTCTTCGAGCCCGAGCCAATGCTGCGCCTGGGGTCGATGGTCGTGAGCGCGGGCTGGGTGTCGTTCCTTTCCATTCTTGAGCGCTTTCTCCTCGGGATGGCCGCGGTCCTGTTGCTGATCGGGTCGACGGGGGTGGATGCCGTGGCTGCGGCGCTGGGGCGCCTCGGCGTACCGCGGGTGCTGGTAACGCAGCTCCTGCTCCTGTACCGCTATGTCTTCGTGCTGGCCGCCGAGGTGGAGCGGATGCTGCGGGCACACTCGCTGCGGGCGCCAAACCGCCCGCGGCCCGAGTTGCGCACCGTCCGGTCCATGCTGGGCGAGCTGCTGTTGCGCTCGCTGGCCCGGGCGGAGCGTGTTCACGCCGCCATGCTGTGCCGCGGGTTCGCGGGAGAGCTGCGCGCTGTCACCCCGTTGCGACTCGGCCTCGGTGACGCCCTGTTCGTGCTAGCCGGCCTCGGCTTCCTGGCGCTGGTTCGCCTCGCCGATCTCCCGCGAGCCATCGGGAACCTGCTCCGGTGAGCCACCACCTGGTATCCATGCGGGGGGTGCGCTTCACCTTCCCCGACGGTAGCGAGGCGCTGAGGGGGGTCGATTTCACGATTCACCACGGGGAGTCGGTGGGGCTGGTGGGAGCGAACGGGGCCGGCAAATCCTCGATTCTGCTGCACCTCGCTGGGGTCTACCTGGCGTCGGAAGGTGAGGTGCGGGTGGGTGACTGGCCCGTCTCCCGCAGCACGCTGGTCGAGGTGCGCCGGCGAGTGGGCCTCGTGTTCCAAGACCCGGACGATCAGCTCTTCATGCCCACCGTTTTTCAGGACGTCGCCTTCGGCCCCGCCAACCAGCACCTCCCGCCGCCGGAGATAGAGCAGCGCGTCGGCGAAGCGCTCGCCCATGTCGGGGCGGAGCACCTTGGACAGCGACCATCGCACCGGCTCTCGGGCGGTGAACGCCGCGCCGTGGCCCTCGCGACCGTGCTCGCGCTGCACCCGGACATCCTGCTGCTCGACGAGCCCAGCGCGGGGCTGGACCCGATGACGCGCCGCCGCCTCATTCGATGGCTCGGGTCGTTCGAGCACACCCGGATCGTCGCCTCGCACGACCTCGATCTCGTGCTCGACTCCTGCGAGCGGACGCTGGTGCTCGCCGCCGGCCGCATCATCGCGGACGGGCCCACCTGGAGCCTGCTCACCGACGCCGCGCTGCTCGAGCGCGCGGGGTTGGAGCTCCCCCTTCGCTTGCAGGGGTCGCCGGTAACGCCCCACCGATGAGCTACGACGGGTGCTGCCCTCACTCGCCGATGAGAAACTGTCCCCCGATGCCAAGGGTAACCCAGCCATGGGTGGTGTCGTTCTGGACTTCCTGTCGCTGCTCGCAGTCCCCGCTCAGCACCAACGAACCGAAATTGGCCAACGTCACACCAACGAATGGGGTGGTCTGCAGGTGCTTGCTGATCGGGATGACCCCGCCGCCGATCAACCGACCGCCGATCCCCCCGAGTCTGGTGTCGACGGTGCAGTCTTCGTAGTCTTCCCGACTCTGCGGCACGATGGTGATCTTGGTCGAACCCATCAGCATCTCGTACAGGAAGTCGACCTCGGCGAACCACCCGTACCGATGGTGCCGTGAGCTTACCATGACCCCGCCACCGAGGTCGACGAGCCAGAGCGTGGAGGTCTTCCCGCTCTCGATGGCTCCGGACTCGTCGAGGTCGGTGCGCGGATCATCGAACGCGGCGAAGGCGAAGGTATCCTCGAACCCCGTCTTGGGCGTCACGCCCCAGCCCCCACCCACGAGCATGGCCGTGAGACGGCGCAGGAAGTGCACCCCGAGCCGAAGCTCCCCACCGAAGCCGGGGCCCGTCATCTCGGGCATCGCAGAGTGGCTAACCCTGCCGAAACCGATGATCGGGGAAAGCCGAGGCTCGAGCACAAAGCTCACTGGGCGCTTGATGGGCTCGTCCGCGGGCGGAGTGACACCCGCCGGTGAGGTCTCCCCGGGCGGCACCCTCCCTGGCCCGACCTCTTCGCCCTCCACCACGGGTGGACCGCCCTCGCCCTCCTCGAGCGTGATGGAAACAGACTTGCTCTCTCCCTCCCCCAGGACGACCGACAACTCCGCGCTCTTGTACCCAGTGGCTCCCACTCGGACCACCGCTTCTCCCGGGTTGGTCGGTCGATCGACCCCGACGGCGGCGGCAGGAACTGCCTGGCCGTTGATGCTCAGTCGCAGGTCGGGTGCGGTCGTAGGGGTGACCTCGATACGGAGGCGAGGGATCCGCGGCTCGACTGCCTTGAGCTCGGTCGCGCCCTCGCTCTGCGCGTTGCGCACGGCCTCGGAGGCATCTGGGGGCAGCGGCTTGCGCGCGAGGGCGCGGTAGGTCTCCGCCGCCTCGACGAGCTTGCCCAATGCGGTCTGGCACCGCGCGATGTAGACGAGATGAACGTGGGCGTCGTAGAGCGCCTGCGCACGCTCGAGCTTCGACAGTGCCTCAGCGTGGTTGCCTTCGCCGTAGGAATTGATGCCAGCGACCGCCAGATCTCGGGCCACGGTCTTGTCGGCGGCGCTCTGAGCGTGCGCGGGCTGCACGGTCACGTACGTGCCCAGACCGACAGCCCCAGCCACCAGGAACGCAAAGCACGAAACACGCAAGGCAGGCAGGGATCGCATGGGTCAGACGTAGGGGTACCTCGCGCGTGAGGTCAAGAAATATGCGCCATCGCGACTAGTACCCAACGTCGGTGACGGGCTTGCCCGGCGGCTTCGTGCCCCCCGCTGGTGCGGCCGCTGGCGGCCGGGCGGGAGTCGCGGGAGGAGGTGGTGGGGCTGCGGGTGCGGCAGCCGCCGCTGGAGGCCGCGCAGGGGCAGCCACCGGTCGAGCCAATGGCCGCGGGCTGGGAGTGCGCGGCGTCTCGGCGGATGGCGGAGGCGCGGCCTCGGCAGACGGGGCGGCGCTAGCACTGGCGCTGCCTGGCGGAACGACCTCGGTGGCGATGCTCGGGACCGGAGGGAGGACCACCGGCATCAAGACCGCGGAGTCGAGCGGCGGCGTGTTCGCCGCTTTCCCCCCGCTGGCGGCGAGCGCGAACCAAACGACGCCCCCACCTCCCACGAGCACGAACAGCAGGCCAACCGCCGCAACCAGAGCCAAGAGCCCGCGTCTTCCCTCCCGAGGTACGCCGACGGGCGGCGTCTGCGTGAAGGGGGCTCCGGTCTGCACCGATGCCGCGTGCGCGAGTCCGCCTCCGGTCAGATAGCCCGGTCCAGGCGTTGCCTGACCTGGGGCATACCCGGCAGGGGTCGCATATCCGGCATACTGATGTATCCCCGATCCAGCCGCCCCCTGGCTACTTGAATACCCGGCCGGCGTCGGCATGACACCCCGAGCCATCCCGGAGCCGGCGGCATGGTCCGCACCCGGGCTCCACTCCGCCCTCGCCCCCCCGAGCGCCCCCATCAGCGCATCGATCATCTCGTGGGCAGATCGGAATCGATCGTCGGGTTCCCGGGCGAGCGCGCGAGCAAACCAAGCATCGAACGCGGGAGGCAGGTACGGCGCGACCTGCGAGGGGATAGGGACGGGCGCCGTACAGATCTTCACGAGGAGATCGCCGATTCCTTCGCCCGTGAAGGGGAGCGACCCGACCAGGCACCGGTAGGTGATGACACCAAGCGCCCAGAGGTCCGCCCGATGGTCCAGCGAGCGGAGACCACGCGCCTGCTCGGGACTCATGAAGAACGGGGTCCCCAGCACTGAGCCCGTCCGCGTTGCCGACGACACCCCCATATTCGCCGTCGTAAACTTCGCGATGCCGAAGTCGACGACCTTGGCGATGTCCGTCTGCTCCTCGTCGTCCCAAACCAAGAACACGTTCTCGGGCTTGAGGTCGCGGTGAACGATCCCCGCCTTGTGAGCCTTCGTGAGCGCCTTGGCCACCTGGGCCATGATGCGCACCGTGTCAGCCGGGGGGAGGCGCCCCATGCGATCGAGACGCGCGTCGAGAGGCTCTCCGCCGAGGAACTCCATCACGATGTAGGGGCGGCCGTCCGGCATCACGCCGTGGTCGTAGACCTGAACGACGTGCTTGCTCTGCAGCGTGGCCGCGGCGCGCGCCTCGTTCTCGAATCGCGAGCGAGCCTCTGGGCTGTCCGCGTACTCCGACTCGATGAACTTCACCGCAACCCGAGTTCCGAGTGACGTGTGGATGCCCTCCCACACAGAGCCCATCCCTCCGCGACCGAGCAGTCGGGTCAGCTGGTACTTGCCAGCGACCAACTCGGTCGGAACGGAAGCAGCCTCGAAGGCCATGAGTCGCTATGGGAGCAGAACCTCGGCGGGCTTGCGGTCGGCCAAACGAGGTGCCCTAAGCCTGACTCGAACCGTGGGGGTACCGCAAGCGTTCACGCGAGGCCTCGGGGCGAATGATACCGAGGGTAGCAACGAAGATCCCGAGTGCAATTGCGGAAGGGACCAGAACGGCGATCATGGACCTTTCGCTTCGCAACCGACGTGCCCGCGCGGGCAGCACGGAAACGCCGAAAAACGCAGTTGCGGCCGCCGTCTCCCGCGGCTCTGGCGACACAGGACCGTGGCATCGGCACCACATGGGGGAGATCCGAAGCATCGGCGCCGTATGATGCGGCCCGACCGAGACATCATCGCCTGGGGAGCTGGTGATGCCCCCGAATCTCGCCGAGGGCGGCGATCGCACCGAGAGCCGCGGTCGCCGCGGTCTCGGTGCGGAGGGTGAACCTCCCCAGCCGGACGGCCGCAAAGCCCCGCTTCTCAAGGAGTTCGAGCTCGTCTCCCGCGAACCCACCCTCGGGGCCGACCGCGACGCCCAGCCTCGAATCAGGTCCCCAACTGGAGAGCGCCCGTACCAAGGACGCTCCGCGGGAATCGAGGAGTATCCCGAGACACGGAGGTCTCGCCCATTGGTCCAGTGCCTCCCCGAGCGTCCAGGGACCGAGCAGCTCCGGCAGGTCGCCACGGCCACACTGCCTCGCGGCCTGCACCGCCACGGCTCGCCAACGCTCTCGGCGCCCCGCCGCGCGGTTTCCCACGGCCGCGACGCAGCGGTGGGTCAGCACCACGATCATGCGTGACACGCCAAGCGCCGTCGCGTCGCGGACGACCTGGTCCACTTTGTCTCCCTTGCCCAGCGCCTGCAGCAATGTGACGTCGAGGTCACCGATCGCGGTAGTCACCCGAGGCCGACCCACGAGGATGCGCACCCGCCTTCCCACGTCGAGGACCGTGGCCTCGGCTTCCATGCGGGACGCGGGGTCGAAGAGCAACAGGCGATCCCCCGATCGCTTTCGGTGCACCCGCCCCACGTACCGCGATGTCGAGTCGTCGAGGACGACTTCGCCGTCGGTCAACGTGGCGACGGGGACGCGGAGCGGGCCGCTCACGAGTCCGAGCGTATGGGACCTCGCAGCAAGACGAAAGCGCCGAGCGCACCGATCGGGATACCAACAGGAGCCGCGGCGCCGAAAAACGCACCCCGACACCGCTGGCTGCCAGGGCGAGGCCCCGCATCGCCTGGGCCCAACGCCCGAAGACCCCGCGGGACCTCCGCTTCGGACCAACGGCGGGGTCTCGACGGAACCGCGGCGTCCCCCCACGTCGGCCGTCGGTCGCTCAGTAGCGATACTGCCAGAGCAGGTCCGCCTCCGCGCTGGCGTTGCCCGCTTCGGTACGCAAAAACCACCCCTTTCCGAGCCCGAGGTCGACGGCGGCGGCAAATGAGTCTTGGCGGCGAGACTCGTCGAGCGCGCCGCTGGTGCTCGAGGCGTGCCCGCCCGGAGTGTCCGTGGTGCCGGAGTCGGGCTGGTAGATCCCTTCGAGGCGCACGCGGTCGCTGAGGCGATAGGAAGCACGGTACCGGGTCGCGCCGTCCTCCGTGTCAGGGCTGACCTCGATATCGGAGAGCACCGTCCCGGCGAAGAGATGCCCGACCCCCAGCGCTTGCGCCGCCCCGTACGCGGCCTGAAGCTGCAAGCCCTCCTGAGCCCCACGTGCGTCGTCAAGGGAGCCGCCGAGCAACAGGAGGAAGATCTGGTCCTCGGAGTACGGGGGCTCGCTCTCGAGCTCCAACGTCGGCGCATTCCAACGCCCCCTGCCGTGAATATAGACCGTGGCTTGCGGGTGACTCCAACTCGCCACCACGTTGAACCGCGGATTCGCCGCATCCTTGGGATCCAGCCACACCCGACCATTCACCACCCGAAACGTCTTACCGAGGAGCGGCAGCCGGCCTCCGGGTTCGAGATCGACGTACCCGGAGAGCCGCGACTCCTCGGCTAGCAGAAGCTCGGGCCGCCCGCTGACAGGGATCTCGAACTCCGTGTAGACGACCCGCACCTGCCTACCGAGGTTGAATACGATGCGCCACGGAGCGTTTCCCGCCGGCCGCGGCAGCTGCGCCTCGCGGAGCGGCTGGGCGATGGTGATGGCCGAGTTGTCCGAGGTGTCGAGGACGGACCGCGTCGCCGACAGGGGGAGACGCGCAACCATGCGCTCGATGCCCACGGCGACCCGCATCTCGTCGTGCCTCCGCGCGATCTCGAACGAGGTCTCCCCGGTCACGGTGGCCAAGGACACCCCGCCGAGCGGGAGCGGCATCTCCGTGGCGTTGAGGGCCCCCTTGCCGGCGGCGAGCCCCTCCCCGTCGATGTGGAGCTCCGCCCAGCCCTTCACGTTCGGGGTGTCGCTCCGCGCCCGACCCTCGATGTCGGTCACGCTGATGACCGTCTCGCCACGGATGACCTGGGCACGTGCATTGAAGGCCGCGTCTTGGATCTCGAGCCCTAGCCCCGCGAGCTGCAGGACACCGTTGTCGAGCGCAATGGCGCCGCCGACCTCCGTCCGCCAGACGAGCGCTGGGTTCGCCGAGGGACCGGAAGCAATCTCCGCCCCCGTGGATGACTCCGAGACATCTCCGGCCTTGCCGTCGCTTGACGCCCCTTCCCCTGGCGTCGATCCGGGGGGCGGCGGCACCCTTGCCTCGTCTGCGGACGGCACGACGGCCGCGACCGGCTCGGCCTCGAGCAAGATGTGGACCATTCCGTCGAGACGTCCGGACAACTCCGTCAGCACGTCGCGGGAGAAGGGCATCAAGACGCGAGCATCGAGGGACTCGGCTTGGGCGTCGATCTCGATCGGCCGGCTCGAATCGATCCGGGGCACGCCAACTTGCCAGCGCAGGCCCGCACGTGCACCCGCCACCAGCGGTGGCACGCGCGCGCTCGTGGTATCGGGCGCGCGCGCCCCTTCGTCGAGGGTGACGGTGAACTCGAGGTGGTCGCTGGTCGGGGCGAGCTCGAGCTTGGCCGCGCCAACGTTGGAGCCATTCACGACGAGTGGCCGGATCTCGAGATCCGCCCGAACCCGCGGATCGCCCTCGGTCCGCCGGATCTCCGCCGTCCCGCGGAGGGGCCCCTCGAGGCCGAGACCGGCAAGGTACGGGATGATGCCGAGTGGCACGGCGGCGAACCGCACCGTCCCCTTCCCGGTCCAGCCCGCGAGCGCCGGCAGACCGGAGAGCAGCATCTCATCGAAGGGAACCACGACCCCGGCGCTGACGAACGCGATCTGATCGCCCTCGTGCCGCACGACCGCGTCCGCCTTCACGTCTCCCGTGCTCGGACGAACCGAGAGCTTGACGGTGCCGCTCAGGGCCTCTTGAAACGGCCCCGTCAACGCGTGAACCTGGTGCGCATCGAGTTTCATCACCGCCACGGGATCCCCGAGCAACCCGGCGAGCTCGAGGTGACCTTCCACGGTGCCCTGGAGGCCGAGCGCGGGGACGAACTCCGGGAGCGCTTCGAGCGAACGCGACGGAAGGTCGATCGTCGCCTCGCCGCGGGCAGCAAGGAACGTCTCCACTACCCGACCCGGCTCCAGGAGGAGAGCCCCGAGATCGAGCACGATGTCAGCCGCGCCGCGGGCGAAAACCCCCTCGGGGGTGTCGACCCGTACCGTGGCCCCGGTGCGCCCGGTCCCCCCGTCGATGTGACTGGTCACGCCGAGATCCGCACCGCGATACTCGTCGGTGCCGTGACGCACGACGAGTCCCTCCGTCGCCACCGTTGCATCGACGTCCGGCAGCACTTCTGCGTCGATCCGGGAGAGTCGCAGCGCGCCGCTGGCCCGACCGCCGAACGCGACCTCGCCGAGGTAGGGTGTCAGCAAGACGGAGAGCTCTGCCAGATCCATGCCCGCCAGGAAGAGCTCCACTCCCCCGGTCGCTCCCATCCACGCCTCCGCCGCGAGGGGGGAGCCGGGCAGGTCCGTGTCGCAACGCAGCGTCGCTGCGCCGAGGCTGGGAACGCCGACCGAACCCCGGCCGTCGAGGTGTCCGCCGGCGAGCATCGCATCGAGGTCGACCCTCGCCCGCTCCACGCCGAAGGCAGAGACCTCGTTCAGGGCGAGAACCACCCGGCCGCGCGAGGGATGCAGGCTGCGCGCGTCGAGGTCGACGTCGATGTCGAGGTGATCGAGCCGCCCGGTGACGACACCGGGCGGGAGCCCGAGCAGCCGCGCTACCTCCGCCAGATCGACGTGCGCGCCCGCCGACTTCACCACGACACGCCGTTCGTCCAGGGTGGCGTGGAGGGTGAGCTCACCGCCCGCGCCACGGAGCTTCAGCCCGTCAACGACCACGCGACCCGAACCGACCGAGAGCCCTCCGAGCTCGCCCTCCACCCGCGTGCCGTCGCGGGCAACGGCGAGGCGGACCTGAGCCGCCCGCGCCCCGAAGGGCTCGACGGTCCCGGCGAACTCGAGGCTCGGACCGTGGGGGTCGCGCAGACTCGCACTGACGTGCGGACGACGAACGGGCCCCTTCGCGCTCACCGTCACCTCGGCGAACTCCGCCCCCTCGGCACGGACCCCGCTGGCCGCCACGCTGAGGTCCACCACGAGCGCGGCCGGATCGGTGACCCGGCCGCGCACGCTCCCGGTGAGACGGGCGCGGCGGGCGGCCACGTTGGCCAGCGTGAAACCGTCGATGGTTCCCTCCACCTTCGCGTCAAGCTCGGTGGCCACGAGGCGGCCCGCGATCCTCACGTCCGCGAATCCGTCTGCGGTCGTGAGCGCCGCGATGCGGGGCGCGCGCTGAAGCCGAAAGGACCGCGCGTGAAGCGCAAGCTCGACGGTGCCATCGCGGGTCACGTCGAGATCGAGCTTCACGGGGATCCCTCGCTCGTGCAGCGTCGCTCGGCCGCCAAAAACGCCGTCGACGAGCGCCCCGGCGACGTCAGTGGCCGGGAACTGGACGCTGCTGATGGTGGCCGGAGTGGTGATGCCGTTGACCTTGATCGTGAGCCCTCGGTCACCCTCGAAGAGGACCAGCTGGGTGTTGATGCCGATGTCGGTCGCGGGAGCCCCGGCGATGACGCTCCTGAGGTCGAGGTGCTGCGCCTCGAGGTCGGCCCGCACCCCGACGTCGCCCGCGAGGCGCAGGTGACCATCAGCGCGAAGGCGCCCCCGCCCCACCGTTATCTCGACCTGCGCGGCCAGCGACGGCAACTCACCGTGTGCCTCGACGTGCACTCCGGCGTCCTCCAGAAAGGGCCACCCGGACCAGATGGCCCGCGCCGCCGCCGCTTCCGCCCTCGGGAGCTCCACCCGCGCCTCGACGACCTTTCCCTTGAGCTCCGCCTGCGCCGACACGCCGACGTCACCGACGAACCCGTCGAAGCTCGACCACATGCGCCCCGGCGCCCGAACGTGGAGCTCACCGGTCCCCCGCGCGTCGGCGCCTCCGATCCCGCGAACCACGGCACCAAACCGCTCCACATCCACCGCTGCGCCGCGAGCCGTGGCCAGAACCGATCCCTGCACGCGCGCGACGTCGCCCTCGAGCGTGCCCACCCCGGGGAAGACGCCGCGAACGGAGCCCTGCCCGATCTCGATCCGGTTGACCCAGACCCGGATCTCGGGCCCTCTGCCCGAATCCGCCGTTCGCGCTCCCTCGCTCGGCGCCGGTGTGAAGGCGCTCGCGATCGACGGGCTTCCCGAGGTGGCGTCGGTGAGCACGGCGCAACGCACCCCATCGGCGCGAACATGGTCGATCACGAGCGTCTGCTTGCCGGTCCCGAGGAGCACGCGCCTCACGATGTCCGGACCGTTCGCGCGCACACGCAACCGCGCGATCTCGAGCACGGCGTTGCCGCCGGGGTCGCGAACGACGACATCCGCTGCTGCGACCTGCATCAGCCCGACGGAGTCGACGCGGCTCACCGCAACCTCACCCAAGAACAGCCCGCTCAACCCCTGGGTCAGGGCGCTGGCAAGGAGACGCCGCGCGGGGGCGGTCCCAAGGTGGAGCACCGCCCCGCCGAGAGCTGCGCCGAGGAAGACCACCACCAGCAGGAGTGCCGTCGCTGAGGAGAGGACAAACCTCGCCAGACGCCGACCGAACCGCGGCCGGGCCCCGGTCCCGCCGGGCGAAGGCCCCCCTGTCGCTCGATGGCTCGGGAACCAGCGTGAGGCCGAGCCCCCTCCGGCACCGAGGTGGTCCCGACGCGGTGGCGCCACGGCGGTGCTGGGAGACGGGAACGTCCGAACCATCCCCGGAACCCTGACTCAGAACGCCTCACCGAGGGAGAGGTGGATCGCCATCGGTAGGCCAAGAACCCGTCCGGGGTCGGGCTCTCCCGAGAGCTCGGTCTCCGGGTCCGCGGCAAAGGTACGAATCGCTCGGTAGCCGACGTCCACCCGGAGCGGTCCCACCGGAGTCGTGTAGCGCACGCCGGCTCCAGGTGAGAGGTGCGGGCTCGTCGGGCGAAAGGTCGCCTGCCGCCGGGTCAGATCGCTCGCGTCGACGAACACCACCGCCCCGAGCTTGCCCCAGATTGGGAACCGCAGCTCGAGCGAGCCTTCCCAGAGGGTTAGGCCGCCGAGGGGACGGTTGCAGACGTCCGGGTTTGGCTGGTAAGGCGGGGGATCAAACTCGCACGGTACCGTCGTAGGCTTGAGGAAGCCGAGCGGTCCGTGGGGTCCGACGCCACGGAACGGGTAGCCGCGGTTCGAGTTGGGGCCCCCGGAGTAGAAGACGCGAAACAGAAGCTTCGCCTGGTCGCGCACCGCCGCTGCGCTCGCGGGGTCGAGCGAGGCGGAAGCAGCCGGATCGAGCGTGTCGCCGTAGTCTCGGGGGAAGAGCAGGCCGATGCTACCGCGGACCGCCAACGTGATCTGGTGCGCTACGGGGAGGAAGACGCGCGCGTCGGGCTGGATCCGCACGTCCGCGACGTCCCCCTCGCCGAACGCCCCCGCGACCTGGAGCGTGTTGAGGAAGCGGAAACCTCGGGTCGGCGCCAGGCGATCATCACGAAAGTCTAGATCCGTAACAAGCTGCGGGAAGCCGACCAGCACGCGCTCCAGGCCTGCCGGATCTGGACCGACGCGTCGATAGGCGAGCGGGATGTTCTCGCTGAGGTTGTAGGTAACCCCGACCGTGAGTCGGCGAGCGAAGAAGGGTCGCTCGACGCCCGCCGCGCCGCGGAGCTCTAGAAAGCCGATGATCCGCTCCTCGTCTGGGTCTACCCCCTCGGGAAGCCGGTAGAGGACCGGATAGACATTGACGTCAGCACGCAGGATCCCCTCGGTGCGACCCTCGATGAATGACGGCTGGCGGAGTGTGGCGACCAGGGAATTCTCCGGGAGGACCTGGATCGGTCCCTCGAACAAACCGACCCGCAGCGGGTAGTAGATGAGCCCGAAGCGGTCCTCGAGCCGCAGGCTCCGCATCCCTCCGAGGAAGTTCTGGCTGTCCCACCCGCCGAGCACGTGGGTCGAGGTCTTCACCACGTCGAAACGTGCGCCGACGCCTGCCCGCACCCCGCGCAAGGCCGACTCCCTGAGCTTGATCGTCAACGGCACCTCCGCGCGCTCTGGATGGGAGAGATCCTCTCGCACCTCCACCATCGAGAAGCGCCCGAGCGCAGTGACCTGATCCTCGGCCTTGTCGAGCTGGCTCTTGTCGTACGGATCCCCTGGGTGGATCGCGAGCTGAGCCCGCACCTTGCGTTCTGGGATCTCTTCGAGCCCTTCGATGGTGATCGCCCCGAAAGTGGCGCGGGGACCCGGCTCGATGAGGTAACGGACGTCGGCAACGTGACCCGCGACGTCCACCTCGGCCGTGGCCTCGACCTTCACGAACGCGAATCCGCGATTGGCCAGGGCGTCGCCGATGGCGGACTTCGTGGCCTCGAAGTCCGCCTCATCGAAGACGTCGCCGCCGACGCAGCTCTGCTGGTCCCGAGCCAGCGGGCAATCGGTGAACTGGACGTTGCGAAGGACCTCGCCGGCGATCGACTCGTTCCCATCCGAGAGGGGCAGCTTCTCGATGCCCTCGACGAAGACACGACGAACGCGAACAGGCTGCCCTCTGGTGACCGCGATCTCGACGCGCACACGGCGGCCGTCCTCGAGCTCGATGACGCGAGCGGCGCGGACCTTGGCCTCGTAGTACCCGCGTGCGCGGAGATAGCGCTCCACTCGCTCGAGGTCGCGCGCGAGCAGGTTCTCGTCGTAGATCTCGTAGTCGAAGCCGAGCCCGTCCCAGATGCCGAGGAACCGCGGAGACGGCGCCGTGGCCAGGCTCTTGAGGAGTGGCTCGGGTTCGACCGGCCGCACCCCCTCGACTTGCACCGATCGGATGACGTACGCACCCTCCGGCACGCCATGCCGACACCCCATCGCGAGCGCGGTGAGCGCCACCGGGCCGAGCACGGCCATCGGCCACCTTGATCCCGGCGACGCCCGCGAGCTCGACCTATGGTTCGCTCCCCTCGCGGGCCTTCCGTGGCACCGGAGCCCGCCAGGTGGGGCCCCGACGGACCTCATGACGCCATCCGTAGCAGATTTCCAGGGTGCCCTCAGGCGTCGGGCGCGCAGCCGCTCGGAACCACCCCCGGCTCGCTCCGCCAGCTCCTCGGGCACCGATCAGACCGCCAACGGCTCCGCTGCCGAAGGACGTGGCCGAATCGGGACCGAGGTCCCGGCCGCGGTCGCGGCGATCGAACCGCTCACCACACCCGAGGCGCAGGCACCAGGCGAGGCGAAGGGATCCCTCGAGCGAGGCCGCCTACCCCGGCCGATGCGGGACGGCGAAGGACTGATAGTCCCTTAGCGGTGTGATCTTGACCGGATCTGGCAGAACATGTCTCAACGTTCTCGAGGCCATCAGCGTACAGGCGTCAGCGCTCGGCATCTCCACGTTCCACCTGACCGCTGACCGCTGACCGCTGACGGCCCGGCCTGTTTGGTTCCGGCTCCGCCGGGTCAGGGAACGACGAGACGCCAGACCGGGCGGGTCGTCGGCTCAGCGAGCACCCTTCATCAGCTTCTCAAGGTTCGGAAGGGTCGCGGGCTCCGGCGGGGGCTCTATCCACTCGATCTTCTCATAGGTCAGGATGCCCATGATCGGATCGGCAGCGGTACCCTGAGATGCTCCGGTGAAGGTCGTGGTGTAGCTGCCGGTCACCTTGGCCTTGCCGCCGGGTGCCGGGAGCGGCCGCGGGATCTCCTTGCCCCAGTAGTCGTCGGTCACCGGCTCGGGGTTCTCCTCGTCCTTGGTCTTGTCGTATTGCTCGATCGCTTTCCAGATCTGCGCGTAGTTCGACACCCAGCCCATGACCATGATGCAGTCCTCGGGCTTGTCGCTCTTCTCGTCGCAGAGCCAGAAGGTCGGCACGGGCGGGCGGCAGCCCTCGGGATCCGCTTTGCCGTACTTGTGTACGGCACACTCGGGCGCGTCCATGAGGTTCGTCTTGTTGATGTATCCCTCGATGGTGACCTTCGTGTGATTGATCTCCGCGTTGTGCACCATGCTGCGAAGGTAGAGGCTCGCGCCCCACACCGTGTACATGTCGCCCTTCTTCACGGGCTTGGTCGGCAGATTCGCCACCGCGGGCAGCGACGCCTTGGCGCCGCTGTGCGCCGGGCGCGGCACATACTCGACTTTTTCGCCACACCCTAGCGTGCTACTCGCGCACAGGACCGCCGCGGCGGCGATCACGAAACGGCTCCGACTCTGCGACATGCTTGGCCTCCCTACGCGACTGATTCTTTCGCTGGCTTTGGCCCCAGGTATCACCCTCCCAGGCGCCACTGCAAGATGGCCTGTGCGCGTGATCGCGATGCCCTGGAGGTGATGGTGTGATTTTCCAGCGGCCCTTGACCAAGGGCACGGGCGATGTTCGCCTCCGGCCTGACGATTGACAAGTATTTTCTTGATTTTAGGCTTCCTCTCGTGGGTCGCAGCATCTTCATCGGCGACGTGCATGGCTGCGGAGCCGAGCTCGACACGCTGTTGGATCGGCTTGCCCCGACGGTGGCCGATCGGATCTGGTTCGTGGGCGACCTCGTGGCACGCGGGCCCGACTCGCATCGGGTGGTGGCCACGGCTCGGGCCATCGGGGCTCGAGCGGTGCGCGGCAACCACGAGGAGCGCTTGGTCATCGTCCGCCGGGCGCGGGCCCAGGGCGAGCGGGGGCCGCGGCTGAGCCCAGGGCACGAGCAGGTCTACGCCTCACTCGACACCGAGGACTGGGCTTGGCTCGAGGCGTTGCCGTTGTGGATCGACGTCCCCGAGCATGAGGTGCGGGTGGTTCACGCGGGCGTCGTACCGGGTCTGCCGATATTCGCGCAAGACCGCGAACACCTCCTGCACCTGCGCACGATCCTCGAGGACGGGACGCCGTCGTCGCGCCTCCGCGGCCGCCTCTGGGGGGAGTCCTATCACGGACCGCCCCACCTCGTCTTCGGGCACAACGCCATCACCGGGCTTCAACTCCATCCTCACGCGACCGGGCTCGACAGCGGCTGCGTCTACGGCGGAACACTCTCCGCCGTCGTGTTGCCGCTCGGGGCGACCCTACCCGCCGAGGTCGAGGACCGCCGCGGCCTCCTCGTGAGCGTGCCCGCGCGGCGAGCCTATGTCCACGTTCCTTCGGGGTGATCGAGCCGCGATCGGATCGAGAGCAAAACCCGCGCCGCCCGCGCTATCCTCGGCGCCATGCGCCCCATGGTCCGTGCTGCACTGGTCGTCGCCGGAGTGGCGGTCCTCATCCGCGCTGCGGGCTGGGTTGCCGCGCGATCCGAGGACCTGCCACCGGTGGACGGGGGGGTGGCCTCGGGAGCGGCCGTAGGGCAAGCCTCGGCCCCCATGGCGGGGGGTCCCTGTCCGCCCCGAACCATCCCAGACCAGGGGGCGTGCGTGCCGGTCTCGGCTCTGGATCCCATCGCGAACCCCACGCTCGCCGGGACCGAGCCGCAGGTCGCTGCGGACCACGTACCGCTTCGTCCAGATCGCCCGGCCGATCCAGCGCGCTACCGTTGGCCCCTCCCCATCCCGGCGGCGGGCCTCGCCCAGCCTTCCTTCCCGCTGGAGCCCCTTTCCCCGGTGGCCGTCGCAATCCCAGTCGAAGCGGAGGCCGTGGTGCGCGCAGTGCAGCTCGAAGGCCAGGTGGGTGACGCGGAGATCCTCTGGACTGGCGAGCTCGTCGGCACCACCGCGGTCACGCTCCACACCGTTCGGGGTAGCGGCGGGCTGCGGTCCTTCATCCTCATCCATGGCGGCCTCGCGGGACTCGCCCCAGGGCTCCTGCGCGGTGCCAACCTGAAGGCGGGCGCAGAGCTCGGCACCCTCCCTCTCCTGCTCGGGGAGCTCATGCTCGAGGCGCGCGAGGTCCGCGCGGGGATCGATGTCAAGGCCCTCCCGTCGAACGAGCTGCGCCATTCCGCACGCACGATCCCCTGTGACCTACGAAACCTCCTCGAGCAGATCCCCTAAGCCGGCGGAGCCGGAACCAAACAGGCCAGGCCGTCAGCGGTCAGCGGTCAGGTAGAACGTGGAGACCCTGATCGCTGACGCCTGATTGCTGATAGCCACGAGAACATTGAGAGGTTTTCTACCGGATCCGGTCAAGATCACACCACCAAGGGACCAAGCCGGCGGAGCCGGCACCATAAGCACCACCGCAACGTGGAACAGCGGGACAGCTCGATCGCTTTCAAGCTCGCTCCCCTCAAGAAATCCACCTACAGCCTCGACGATTGGCGACCGCTCGGTGCCGCCGCGAAGGCTCGTTACCTCGACTTCATCAGTGCTCTCGAAGACCCCTCGGTTGGCACCAAGATCCTCGACAAGATCAGCCAACCGGGGCACGACGGGGGCCGAACCTACCAGGAGTTCAACGTCTTCAGCTACGATGACCGGGATCTGCTGCTCGCTCTACTGCGTGGCGAACACGTGATCACCGGTCTCCGGCACCTCGACCTCCAACGCCAGCTGCCGCGCCTCTGCTCCAGCCACATCTCGCGACAGCTCAAACGCCTTCGCGTCCACGGCCTCATCAAGCGCATCGGTCGCCGGTACCAATATTACGTTACCGAACCCAGCCGCCGCGCGATCATCGCCGGCCTCAAACTGCGTGCCTTCTTCATCCTGCCCCAGCTCGGTTCCAATGCGGCGCCTCTGGCCCTCTCATCCTGATGGCTGACTCCTGACCGCTGACAGCCGCGGCAGATGGCACGATCTTCTGCCAGTTCTGGCCAGAACCTCACCCGTAAGGGACTAGCGCAACCATCAGGTCGATTGCTGCTCTACTGGATCAGGGGACGAGCTTGTAGCCGAAGCCATAGACGGTAAGGATGTGCTCTGGTGCGTCGGCGCGCTTCTCGATCTTCTTTCTGAGCTTGACGATGAAATTGTCGATGGTGCGCGTGGTGGTGCTCGCCTCGAGCCCCCAGATCTTGTTCAGGATCTCCTCCCGGCTGACAGCCTGCCCCTGCCGCTCCCAGAGCAAGCGCACGAGCTCCACCTCGTAGAACGACAGCGCCTCCGGCGGCCCCGAGCCGTGGGTCAAGGTCTGGGCCGCCACGTTGACGGTCACCGCGCCGACCCGGAAGCTGGTGATCTCGTTCGGCCGATTCGCCCGCCGGAAGAGCGCCCGGATCCGGGCCACGAGCTCCCCTACGCTGAACGGCTTGGTGACGTAGTCGTCGGCCCCGGCGTCGAGTCCCCGGATCTTGTCCGCCTCCTGGCTGCGCGCGGTGAGCACGATGATGGGCAGCAGCGGATCGATCCGGCGGAGCTCCTCGCACACCTGATATCCGTTGATGTCCGGGAGCATGAGGTCGAGCAGGACCGCGCTCGGCTTCTCCTGCCGGGCAGCCACGAGCCCTTCCCGACCCGTTCCGGCGCTGGTCACCCGGAACCCCTCGAACTCGAGCGCGTCACGGAGCCCGAGCACGATATGGGGTTCGTCCTCGATGACGAGGATGGTTCGCCGCGGCTCCACGGCGGGTCATCCTGCCGAAAAACAGCGCGAGCGGCCACCGCTTTCGCGGGACCGCTCGCGCGTCGTACTCCGGGGCTCGGCGAACCCGACCCCCCCTCGATCAGGTGAGGTCCGCGCCCTGGCAGGCCACGAACAGGGTCGAGGTCGTGAAGGGCACCTTCGGCTCCAGGGCGGGCGGCGACACGATCCGCAGGATCCGCCGCTGCTCGTCCGGGCAGCCCTCCACCAGGGCCGGGTTACCGATGCAGTCCGTGGTATCCGGGTTGTCAACCGAGCAGGTCGCGTGCCCGTCGCCAGGGATGTCATCCGTCGTTCCGAGGATCCCATCCTCGCCGGGTAGATCGCGATCCTGCATCGCGTCGATGTAGCAGTAGCCGACCGCAGTCGAGGTCGAGATCTCGGTGTCGCTCAGGTTCATGCAATCGACCTGATCCTGGCCCGTGGTCTCGATCAGCTTGCAGAAGGTGTACTTGGTGCAGGGGTTCGTGTCGGTGTTGTCGCAGTAGCCGTTGCGCTTGTACTCCGCCCGCACCGCCTCCTGCAATTCGGGCTCGAGCGGCTCACGACCCGCACTGTTGCAGTCGATATCGAACCGAACGTTCGTGATCTCCACGACGTGGCAGGCAACGCTGCCGTCGGGGTTGGTGGACAGGCGCCGCGGCAGACAGGCGCCCCGGAGCTTCTCCTTGAGCCGCTTGATGACGGCGCGCACCGACGGGTTGTAGCCGTAGGCACCCACGCTCGGGTTGGTGGTGACCTTGGGGCAGACCGAGCCGACGATCGAGTTCATCCCGAACCCCTTGAGCACATCGAGGAACCGGAGACCCGGGTAGGCCTTGGCGGCGTACTGTGTGGTCCCGGCGCTCGTGGAGCCCGGACCCTGACAGAGCGGCTTCGTGGCGAGGTTCTGGTCGGCCGCCTTGCAGTCGCAGCCGCTGGTGACGCCCTCGGGACACTCACGTACCATGTCCGGCGGCAAGGGGAAGACGCAGGCGTACTGCAGATCGCCGCCGTCGTTCACCTGGTACTCGTGCCCATTGATCGGGCTCGCTGCGCCCGGTGCCGAGACGTCCTGGATGGTGTCCCCCGTGACCGGATTCGCTTCGGGGAAGGGCAGGCCGCTGATCGCGTGGGGCGTGCCAGGCAGACGCGGCGTGACGGACTCCCACATGAAAGGATCGGCTGGGTACTCGCCGGTCGCGGGATCGCCGAGGATGTAGGACCAGCGACTCATGAGGGAATCCTCACCCGCTCCCGCGCTCGCGGGGAGGTACTCGAGATCGGTGGCGGAGCCGAGGGTCTCGGCGGTGGCGATGTCCTGCCAGGGTACGCCGACGATGCCCGCGAGGTAGACGAGATCCGACGTACTGCGGGCGATGAGCTCCGGATAGTTCGCGTTGTCCGCCATCAGCGGGTTGGTGAACCGGCAGAGGCGAATCCCACTGCCCGCATCTTCGCACCTGCCGACGGGCGCGGCGGGGTTGGTCGGATCGGTCACGCAGTCGGGGTCCCCCTGACAGGCCCGCCCATAGATCTGTGAGTCCTGCAGGGCCCTGACGTATTTGTAGGTCGGGTACAAGAAGTCGATGCCGAAGCGACGCTTCTGCTCGTAGCACCGGAGGTTCGGGTGCTCCTCGATGTTGGTGTAGTCCGGCTTCGTGCACCCCGGGTCGGAGCCGAGCGGCTGACAACCATCGGGCGGGGCCGCCTCGCTGAGCGCGCAGGACCGGCAGCAAGGATCGTTCGGGCTCAGCGCGCAGACGTCGGTGCCGCGCGGCAGCCTCGCCGTGGCGCTGGCCCCGGCCACGAAATACCCTGGACCATCATCGCGAACCGAGCAGTCGTTCTCGTCGGTCAGGATGACGATGGCGACGAGGGAGTCCGGTCGGAGGAATTGCGCCCGCTGGGCGAGCACGGTGGTGTTGATGCCCTGAGCCACCGAGGCGGAGCCGCTCTGCACCACCTCCACCGGGGGCTGCGGGTCGATGAGGAACCGGTAGAATCCCTCCAGGGTTGCTTCGTAGCCGCAGCCCGTCTCCCCGGTCGCGGCCACCATGGTGGTGAAGTTGGTGACGAGGGAGTTCAGATCGGTCTCGGCGCCCGCGACCCCCTCGCGCCGGACGTCCCAGGCGAGGAAGCCGGTACCGTTGAACTGGGGCAGCGGGGAGCCATCGGCGTTGGCACGGACGGAGCCGATGAGCTGACCATTGTCGTTCTGGTCGGGGCGCCACGACCCCGAAGCGGCCGGGCTGCAGGCGATGCCCCCATGACCACCGAGGCTCGAGGTCACGATCCCGATGTGCATGTTCTTGACCGGCTGGAACTCCTCGGCCGAGCCGGCAGGACAGGTGGAACCGATCGGCTTCGGCTCGAGGCGCCCGTCCGAATACTCACAGTCCGGGTTGAGCAGCCGCGTCAACATCTGAGGCACGGCCTGGCGGAGGAATTCCTGCTTGTCCGCCATGGAGATCGAGTTGTCGATGACGAACAGAAGGTCGATCTTGTCCACCGCAGACACGGGGATCTGGGTGACGAAGATGTTGGTCGTGTTCGGCTGCGCGGGCGACACCTTGCGGTCAAGACAGCCCGTGGCGAGCCCTGCCGTGACTCCGGCGCAGGTGACCGCTGCGAGCCCGGCCCGCAGGATGCGCCGGAGGGTCCCCGAGCGCTTCGTGATGGACGGTTTGGGATTCATCGAGAGAGCTCCTTTTAGGCCTTGCTCCCCCGCGCTGGTCGAGACCGACAGGCCGTCGACGCCATCTGGTCATCGACGCCGTCTGCCATTGGGAGAGCCGCCGCAGCCTAAGTGTCCAGGACCACTGCTGTCAATCGCGCGCCACGTCGTCCGTGCCGCACTGCGAGGCCCGAACCTACCGGACCCATGGGCTCGCAAAGCAAGCGCTGTGCCCTGTCCGTCGGCACCATTTCTCCCCACCATGCCGGAGAAGGCTGACAACGGAGTTGGCGATCCCCAGCCTCGACGCCAACCGCAAGCCCATGGTGATGGGTGGGAGGGCCACAGCGGCACCAGAAGTTTCTAGCCTTCCGGTACCCGCTCGTCCTCCTCGGAGGCCGCTCCGACGGCGAAGTGCGCGCGCAGGGCGCGGAGCTGGGCGCGGGTGACCCCCGGCACCGCCAGGATCGCCTCGTCCGAGGCCCCTCGCACGGACTCCACCGAGCCGAGCGCGGTGAGCAGGGCGTTGCGCGTCTTCGTCCCGATCCCGTGGACGCGATCGAGCTCCGACCCGAGCGTGCGTGCCTTGCCGACCTGCAGGCGACCGCGGTTGGCGAAGCGGTGGGCCTCGTCGCGTGCCCGCGCGAGAAGGAAGAGCTCGGGGCTGTTGGGGCGAAGGCTCACCGGGTTCTTCTGACCGGGGAGGTAGACGCGGTCCACGATCTTGTCACCAAGCGGCGTCTCCCGCTCCTTGGCGAGGCCCACGATCGGCAGCTCGAATAGGCCCAGATCCTGGGCGGCGGTGCGGGCCACCGCGAGCTGTCCTCGACCACCGTCCACCACGAACAGATCGGGGAGCTCCCAGTCGGCGAGCGACGCCTCGGGGCGAGCCGCGTCCGCTACCGGGTCCCTCGCCACGGCGGCACAAGAGTCCTTCGCGGCGTCCGCTCGGGCCGTGGCGCCGGCGTCCTCGAGCACGACTCCGTCCTCGTCGATCGTCATGCCGACCTCGTCCTCCTCGGGGTCGCTCGCCGCCTTGCCGCGCCGGAAGCGGCGGCTCAAGACCTCGAGCATCGCGGCGTAGTCGTCGCCCTCCGCGGCGTTCTTCACGCGATAGGTGCGGTAGCGTCGCTTGTCGGCGACACCGTCCGTGAGTACCACCACGGCCCCCACCGTGTCCTTTCCCCCGAGGTGCGAGATGTCCACGCACTCGATCCGACGCGGCAGCGTCGGCAACCTGAGTCGTGCCTGGAGCCGGGCGAGCCGCTGGTCGATGTCCTCGGCCGCGCGCGCCTTCTCCGCGAAGGCATGGCGCGCATTCTCCGCGGCAAGGTCCACGAGCTCGCGCCGCGGGCCGCGAGCCGGGGCCAGTAGGACACAGCGCCCGCGGCGTTCGCCGCGACCGGGAGCCTCGCCAATACCTCGGGCCTCGTGTCGGGCGACCGCCACGGCCACGCGCCGCTCCGATAGCCAATCGGCGACCCCGTCCGCGCCCTCGGGCAGCACCGGGACCAGCACCTCGTCGGGGATGAGCTCCCCGCCGAGTCCGTGCTCGCCGTAGTGGTCACGGAGAAACGCCGCGACGACCTCGTCGTTCGGCAGCTCCACCCCCTTGCTCGAGAATGTCGCCGCGTCGACCACCCGCCCTCGCCGCACGTAGAGCACCCCGAGCTCGACCAGGTCCGCCTCGCGATAGAGCCCGAGCACATCCTGATCGCGGTCGGCCACTGCGACCACTCGCTGCTGCTCTTGCACCACCCGCACGGCCGCGAGCTGGTCGCGGATCTTTCCCGCGCGCTCGTACTCCATCGCGGCGGCCGCGGCGGCCATCTGCCGCGAGAGCTCGGCCGTGAGCTCATCGTGGCGCCCGTCGAGGAAGAGCGCGACCGCGCGCACCTGCGCGGCGTAGACCTCGCGCTCGATGGGGAGCGCGCAGGGCGCCGGGCAGCGCTGGATCTGATACTGCAGGCAGGGACGCCGACGGCCGGCGAGTTCGCGGTCCGAGCAGGTGCGGAGCTGGAAATGCTTCTCGACGAGGTGCAGGGTGCGGCGCGCAGCCGTGGCCGAGTGGTAGGGACCGAAATACCGAGCACCGTCCGGCCGGGGCTTCCGGACGAGCTCGAGCCGCGGCCATTCGTGGCCTTCCGCCAAACGCAGCGTCAAGAACTCCTTGTCGTCACGGAGCTTGAAATTGTACTTCGGCCGCGTCTCCTTGATGAGGCTGTTCTCGAGGATCGCGGCCTCCTTCTCGGAGGCGGTGACGATCGTCTCGAGATCCGTGGCGTGCCGGCGAAGAAACGGAATGAACGCCCGCTGATCGCCGCCCCCCTCCTGGAAATAGCTCCGCACCCGCGACCGCAGGCTCTTCGCCTTGCCGACGTAGAGGGCCGCACCACTGCGGTCACGGAACACATAGCAGCCGGGGCTCGCGGGGAGCTGAGCGAGCTTGCGCGCGATGAGATCGGTCTCGACGCCGGCAGTGGGCTCGGTGGAGGTGGCAGCGGACTCGGCGCCGGCGGCCAGCTCGGCGTTGGTGGCAGCGGACTCGGCGCCGGCAGCAGGACCGGTTGGGAACGGGGGCGCAGCAGCGGATGGGCGGGGGCGTTTCCTGGGCATGAGGAGGACGACGGGGGTGGGAGCCAGAGCTCGTCTCGCTCGCCGAGGCTACCAGTCGCTGCCCGCCCAGCCCACCGGTCCCATGGCGGTCCCCTCCGCCGACTTGACCCTGCCCCGAGCCGCCTCCAAAGATGCCCTCCGATGCGACGTGCGGTCGAATGGGCCAGACTCAGGGTCGGACGCGGGGCGCTCGTGGTTGCGCTCGCGGTGGTGGCGGGAGCAGCGATCGGGGTGTTGTTGGTGCCGCGTGCCGCGACCCCGCCTCGCGAGCCCCCCCCGGCACCCGAGGTGACGCTGCTCGGACGGCCGCTCGCGCTCGACGACGACGCGGGTCCGCTCGCGCTCGAGCGGATCCGCAGGTTCGCGGCGGGTGAGGTGACCCTTCGGTTGCCCAACGGCGACCGACGCCGGTTTCGCATGGGTCAGCTGGGGGTGGAGATCGACAAGGTCCGGCTCGCGGGGTTGGTGCGGGACGCTCGAGACCCCACGAGCCCCCTCCGACGCCACTGGGAGTCGCGCGGACGACCACGCCCCCTCGCCTTGCCAGTCCCGCTCGCGGTGAAGCCCGACGGGGTCGTCCCCAAGCTGCTCGTGCTGAAGGACGAGCTCGATCGGCTCCCCGCGGACGCTCGGCTCGATCTCGAGCATCGCCGCCTGGTTCCAGAGCGGGTGGGGCGGCTGCTCGACGTGGACCGATCGCTCGCCGCCCTCGAACGAGCCCTCGAGCGCGGGGAGTCCGAGGCGGCGCTCGCCTTCGAGGAGCGCCGGCCACGGCGAATCGCCGCCGAGCTCGGGCACGTGGAGTTCGGCTCGGTGCTTGGGTTCTTCGAGACCCGCTACGACCGCGCAGAACGCTACCAGGCTCGCACCTACAACCTCCGCCTGGCTGCGTCCAAGCTCGATGGCACGGTCCTCATGCCCGGGGAGATCTTCGACTTCAACGAGGTCGTCGGCCCCCGCGACGAGGCCAACGGCTACAAGGTCGCGCCCGTGATCGCCGAAGGCGAGCTGGTAGACGGCATCGGCGGCGGGACCTGCCAGATCTCCGGCACGCTCCACGGGGCCGCGCTCTTCGCGGGGCTCGAGATCGTCGAGCGGATCCCGCACACGCGGCCAAGCGCGTACATCAAGATGGGCCTCGACGCGACCGTCGTCTACCCGACCATCAACCTTCGCTTGAAGAACGGTTTCTCGTTCCCTATCGTTCTGCATCAGACGGTCAGGAACGGTATCGTGCGGGCCGAGGTCCTCGGCCCCCAGCGCGAGCAGACGGTGACCTTGATCCGTCGCATCGATTCCGTGATCCCCTACGAGGAGCAGGAGCGAGCCTGTCCCGATCTACCGAGCGGGGCACGAGTCCTGGGCCAGCGGGGAGTGGCGGGATTCAAGCTCCATCGTTATCGGATCCAGCGGCAGGGTGCCCATGCCGTCCGGGAGCGGTTCGACGACGTCTACCCGCCCACCGTGCAGGTCATCCAGGTCGGCACCGGCGAGCAGTCCAAGCCAACGCGGAAGGTCAAGGACGATCCCCACCCGGAGTACCTCGCGGACGAGCTGCTCGTGATGACCCAGGGCCCGGGGGTCGTAGACAAGGAAGGCGAACCGGCCACGACCGAGACCCGCGAGCCGGGGCCGATGGGGAAGGGTGGCTGGACGAAGGAGGCCGGGATGCCGTTCTGGGAGGAAGTGACGAAGAAGAAGTGACGAAGAAGGAGTAGCGAGAGGGACGCGATGGGGACGCGATACCGCCGCAATCCTTCGAACGAGCGTCCATGATGTGGGCACTCCGCCGCGAAATGTGGCAGCCTCGGGGCGTGTGGCTCGTTGCGGAGCGACTGTATCTCGGAGACTACCGCTCAGGAGAGCGTGCCCTGGCGGGCTCCGAAAAGCCAGTGGCTCCGGATGGAGTACCCGCTCCGTTCGCGGGCATCGTTTCACTCTGTCCGATGCCGCTCCTCTCGGATGAGACGATCGATGGGCCCGCTCGAGCCACGACCGAGTGGCTCGCGGTACCCATCCTCGACGGCGGACGCGGCGAGGGCGAGCTCGAATCCGCACTAGGGCTCATCGTGCCCTTCGTTCGGCGACGGCGGGTCACCGGCAACGTCCTCGTACACTGCGCGGCTGGAATGAGCCGCTCGGTCGCGGTGATGGCGGCGCTCCTGTGCGAAGACGGAATGACGCTGGAGGCGGCGCTCCGCAGAATCATCGAGGCCAAGGCCACGGCCCTCTACCCGTTCGTTGGCGAGGAGAGCTCGCTGATCGCGCTGGCGGGAGAGTTCACTGGGTGCCTGAACCGGCTTTATGGCCGACCATCAAATCCGGCTGAGGGTTGTTAATGCTTGACGAACGGCCGATTGGTGCGCGACAAGGCCCGTCCAAGGGGCGACGGCGTAGCGTAACGAGGCCAATTCTTGCTCCCCTTGACGTCGTCCCTCTGCGTGGATAGGGTGGCCTTGCCGGCTGGCCGTTCCGGAAGTTACCATGAACACAGCAGAATCAGCTACTCAGGTGAAAGCCGAAACCCCCGACACTGCTGCCCCGCGCGCGGTGGATTGGGAAAACCCCCGGGTTGCCGCGATCCTCTCGGCCGCTGCGAAATGCTTCGCGCGGAAGGGGTTCAGCGCGACCACCCTCGCCGAGATCGGCAAGGAGCTCGGGCTTCGCAAGAGCATCGTCCACTACTACTTCGCGAGCAAGGCGGCGCTCATCCACGAGGTGCAGAGCTTCACCTATCACAAGTACCTCGACCGACTCCGCCAAGCCATCGCGGGAACGAGCGAGGACGGAACCTCCTCCGCGTCAACGGCGCTCTCGGCGCTGTGGGATGCCATTCAAACGGACAAGACGGGCATCGGGCTCAACATTGAGGTGTGGAGCGCCGCTCGCCGCGACACGGAGCTCAAGCGCCGTGCCTCCGCTCTCCAGCGTGACGCCCGCAAGCTCGTGGCCGACGGATTGCCCGAGATCCTCGGGGTCGGGGCCGAGGACGAGGCGAAGCTCAAGGGTCTTAGCACGCTCATCCTCGCCGCGATCAACGGTCTCGCCGTCGCCGAGTACCTGGAGGGCGAAGAGGTCGACGTCAACGCCGCGTTCCAGCTCTTCCTCGGGCTGCTCCGTTCGAGCGCCCGCCAGGGCTGAGCGCGCGTGGCGCGACTCGTTCGCGTCGCCAGGAGTTGGGCAATCGGCGCGTGGGTCCTGGGTGCCAGCGCTGGTGTCTTGGTAGTGGTTGCCCCTGCTTCATCCCGTGCGGCGGCCAGCCCTTCCGTCGCGGCCCTTGGGGGAACCGCCGCCGATCTCGTTCCCAGCACGCTCGATGCGCGCTCATGGCTCGGGGTCGAGCTCATGCGTTCGGGGCGGGTGCTGCTCCCGGTCGCGAATTCCCTTCCCCTGCTCGGTCGGTACCAGCGCCCGAGCCGCGCCCGTTCGGCGCCATGGCTGCGCTTCTGGGGAGGACGGTACGGGCCAGGCCAACGGGCACCGACGCCCGCGCTCACCTGGAGCACCGTGTCGTGCGATCCGGGCGCGAGCGCGCCTCCCCACCCCTTCGTTGCCCCGTCTCCGAGCCTCGCCGTCCTCCCGAACTTCGACCCCCAGGACCGCTGGCAGGAGCTCTCGCCGGTGCCGGCGTGGCTCCACGGGGGCGAGACGCCCACCCCCGAGCTCCTCCCGCTCGCCCGCGGCACGAGCTGCGCGCCGTGGGAGCGCCAACACCCCGGAACGTTCTTCCGCCATGGGCTCGAACGCGACACCTTCGCCCTCTTGGAATGTGACGGTTCCATCGCCCCAGAGGCCATCGATCGCCTGAGCGTGATGGCTCGCCCGCTCGGCCTGCCACGACCACCATTGCCGCTGCCGAACGAGCCTGCCGCCGAGGTGGACGCTGGCGAGTGGCTGCCTGGCCTTCGCCTGGTCCATCCCCGACTCGTGTGGGCGATGCAGCAGGTGGCAAACCGCTTCCCATACCGCGCGATCTACGTCGTCAGCGGATATCGGCCTGGTTCGGCCGGGAGCCAGCACGCTCTCGGGCGTGCGGTCGACATCCAGGTCCTCGGCGTCGCCAAGGAACGGCTGTTCGCGGTCTGTCACGAGCTCGACGACGTCGCCTGCGGCTACTATCCCAACCATGATTTCGTACACTTCGATGTCCGCGACAATTGCGGTGGACACCCGGTGTGGATAGATGTCTCGCTGCCGAACGAGCCATCGCGGTACGTCGATGCGTGGCCCGGCGTGGTGGAGTCGGGTGGGCTACGCTCGGTGGGGGAATTCTGATTCGTACCGCGTACCACAGGAGCCGGCGAGCCGACGGGAGCATGCACTAGCGTGGCGTTCGAGCAGATCCTGGGCCAAGATTCGGCGATACAAACGCTGCGCCACGCGCTCGACACGGGGCGTGTGCATCACGCCTACCGATTCGAGGGCCCGGATGGGGTGGGCAAGGAGCTGGTGGCATTCGAGCTCGCCAAGGAGCTGGTTTGCGGGAACGATGGGACGCCGAGCTGCGCGGTGAACCGCCACCGCGTCGAGACGTTGTCCGACACGCCGCCGCACGTGCCCCTGCACCCGGACGTGGTCCTCGTCGAGCGCGGACTCTATGGCAAGCTCCTCGACGCGGCCGAGGCCACCGGTATCAGCATCGAACAGATCCGACGCGTGGTGCTGGGTCGCACGGGTTTCCTGCCGCACGAGGGCAAGGCGCTCGTGTTCATCGTGCGGGACGCGGACGAGCTCACTGGGTCGGCCGCGAATGCCCTCCTGAAGACGCTCGAGGAGCCGCACGATCGGACGCACTTCATCCTGCTCACCAGCCGCCCCAAGCGGCTGCTTCCCACGGTGCTCTCGCGTTCCCTCGCCGTGCGGTTCGCGCCGCTCCGAGACGCGGTCGTCGCGGAGATCTTGGCGCGACACGGAGCCCCCCCGGAGCTCGCTGCGCTCGGAGAAGGGAGCGCATCGCGGGCGCTCAGGCTCGCGGACGCCGACCTCGTGGGCGCGCGCGATGCGTTTCTCCGCGCCGCGTTCCACGCCATCGAAGCGCCGGATCTCGCGCCGGCGATCGCGCTCGCCGAGTCGCGCCCGGACGCGCGCGACGCCCTGCGCGACCAGCTCGAGGCCTTGTCCGCGCACTTCGTGGGGGAGGCCCGCGCCGCGCTGCAGGTGGACACCGCAGCCGAGCCCGGCACCCGTGACGAGGGACGGGCGCTGACCGCAGCACGCCGCCACGAGGCCGTGCTCCTGACGATGCGCGAGCTCGAACGAAACGGCCAACCCGCGCTGGTGCTCGAGGGAATGATGATGCGGCTTCGGGCAGCCTAGAGCACCGATCAGGTTGATTGCTGCTCTAGAACGCGCTGAAAGATGGCTAACGCGACAGGATGTGGTGAAGCTCGAGCGCCCGTCGCGTGATCGATGCCGGTTCCGGTCCCGCGTCCACCAGCTCCGCAATCACGGCCGCGAGCGGGGCGTGGCTGACGACGGTGACCGCACGCTCCAAGTCGATGCCGCCGATCGCCACCAGCGGGCAGACCGCGGCACGCGCGAGCTCGGAGGCCTGTCGAAGTCCCTCGACCCCCACGGTCGGGTCCGGCTTTGCCTTGGAACGCGTGCCGAAGATGGGCCCGTACGCGACGTACGCGGGCCGCTCGGCGAGGGCCTGGCCGAGCTCACGGAGGTTGTGGGTCGAGGTGCCGATCCTCAGGCTCGGCGCGAACCTTCGCACCTCGGCGACCGACAGATCCTCCTGGCCAACGTGCACCCCGTCTGCCCCCCCGAGGACGGCGAGGTCCGGACGATCGTTGGCGAAGAGCAGGGTCCCTGCCGCACGACACCGGGGCGCCAGCGCGCGCAGGAGCTCAAGCACCACCCGAGCCCCCTGGGACTTGGCGCGCAGTTGGAGCAGGGGCGGCCGTGCCGCGAGGACCGCGTCGGCGAACCCTAGGACGGGAATACGACACGCGGCGAGGGCGTCGAGATCGACGAGCGGGTACAGCCCGCGAAGCTCGGTCATTCGGGGTTTCTGCCGGATCGGTGGGGCCATTTCGCCCGATGAGGAGCCCTGTGATATCCCTTCTCCGATGCCGATGGTAGCGCATGCATACCCCCGTTCCCTGGTCGTGGTGGCGCTGATCGCCCTGGGGACGCTGGGCTCGGTCTCAAGTTTGGCCGAGGAGCCAACTCCACGTGGGTCCCCTCCCTCCGACTCCGCGACGACCTCTGCCGCAGCCTCTCCACTCCGCCTCGCGGTGACCCACCGAGGCCCCACCATGCCGTGGCGGCTGAGCGTGAAGAACGCGAGTTCTGAGCCCTTGCTCGTCGTCGCGGACCCTCGCTTGCTCTGGTTCGAGGTGAAGGTACCCGGCAAGCAGAAGGCCACGATCTGTCGGCTCCCCGGTGAGGTCTTCCCGAAGCACCCCGATCCAGCGACCGAACTCGTCCTCCGGCCCGGGGAGAGCGTCACGCACCGCTTCGATCCGCGACTCTATTGCTTCGGCGAATCGGGGCAGACGGAGCTGGTCCCGGGGTCGCAGGTCTCGCCGCGCTTTGGCTGGCCCGAAGAGCGCCGGACGAAGTGGGTGAACGGCAAACGGGCCGAGGAGGTCGTCGATCGTCCCCCACACGTCGCTCGCGGGATCGACGACGCGACGGTCAGCGCCCTCGCCAGAAACCAGAGGCGACCAGCGCCACCGGCGAACGCGCTACCTGCGGTCAAGGTCGTGAGCGGAGATGGCTTCGCGCTGGGTTCCGAGTACGCGCCCTGGTCGCGAGCGCGCCTGCCGTCGGCGGCCAGGACCGAGGGACCGCTGCGGCTCACCTTGAAGCAGGGATCGGACGCCGAGGCGGAACGTACGGCTACCGTGCAGCTTGAGCTACGCAACCGGGGGGCGGAACCGCGCTTCGTCTATTTTCGTCGCGAGCTCGTGAGCTTCGAGGTCGTGGGGCCATCAGGCCTTTCCGATTGCGGCGCCGAGCCCGACCATCGCTCACCCGACCGCCATGCCTTCCAGCGGCTCGCCCCGGGCCAGAGCGTCACGGTGTATCAGCGCCTCGTGGAGGCTTGTCCGCGCGGAACCTTTGCCACCCCAGGGCTCTACCTGGTCCACGCCCGGTACGAGTCGGTCCACGACGGAGCCGAGTTCGAGCTCGACGCCTTCGTCGGCCGCGTGTCCACCGAGCAGCCAGTGGGGGTACGGATCCGCAAGGGGGACCGGCCTCCACCGCGGCGCATGGAACACGTCAGGCCGGAACGGTGAGCGTCGGATCATTGGCTCACGGCGTCCCCGCGCCCTCCGTGACGCGAGCCTCGAAGCGGCCGCGGAGCTGCCAGGCCCCCACGCCGACGGCGATCAGAGCGGCAACGACCCCCACCAGGAGGAGCCACGAGCGCAAGCCAAGACGGGGCGAGGGAACCGAGCCGGCGGGAGCAGCGACCATCCGTGCGGTGACGAAGGCGCCAAGCTCGTCGGCCATCGCCTCGGCCGTCGGATAGCGTTCGTCCGGGTCTCGGGCGAGCGCTCGCTCGATGATCGCCCCGAGCGCAGCCGGGCAGCGCGGCTCGCAACGCTCCGGGGCCGGGATGGCCCCCCCGAGGACCGCGCGCACGATGTCGCCACCGTCGGCATCGTCGAATGGGGGCTCGCCGACCACCAGCTCGTACAGGATCGCGCCGAGGGAGTAGACATCCGAGCGTTCATCGATGAGCTCGACCTCGCCCGACACCGCCTCCGGCGGCAAGTACTGCAGGCTCTGCAGCACCGCTTGCGGGTCGGCCCGCGGCGCTGACCCCCGGCGGAGCGCAGCCAGGGCGGCGGCGAGCGCGGGACCCTGAGCGTCCAGTTCGCCGTGACGCCTAGCGAAACCCCAGTCGCCGACCACGGCCTCTCCGTGGTTGCCGAGGACGATGGCCGCCGTACCGAGGCGGCGGTGCACGACCCCCCGGGAGTGGGCGTGAGCCACCGCGCTGCACGCGGTGAGGAATTGCGGGAGGAGCGCGAGTCGCTCGGGGAAGTCACGCCCCTGCAGCAGGTCAGCCAAGGACACGCCCTGACCGAGGGGCGTCGTGAAGAACAGGGCGCCATCGTGGCGACGCCCGAGCTCGTACACGGGCACGATCCCCGGATGGGCGAGCTGTCCCAGAATGCGCGCCTCGCACACGAAGCGCAGCTCGGCGGGCGGAGTCATCGCCCCATCCTTGTCTTCGGGGCGCGTTGGTTGGGGAGCGACATCAAACCTTCTCACCGCGACCTTGCGCATGAGGTGCCGATCGAAGGCCGCGCGCAGCCGGCCGGGTGCTCCTTCACCGCCGTCATGCTCCCAGTCGTAGCGACCCGCTTGCTCGAGGGTGAGCATGCGGTCGTCCGGCGGCGCGAAATGTGTCTTCAGGGTCGGCGCCTCGCCAGGGGGAAACCCGCTCGAGAATCGGGGCGGCGAGGTGACCGAGCGTTCCCGCGGCACGAGGGGCGGCGCGATGGAGACGCCCGCCACCGCCTCGCGCGCCCGTGGCTGGTCCGCTCCCGTGCCGGACGGACGCGACGAGCGTCCGGGCCGGGACCGCGACGGTTCCTCGGGCAGGTCCAGGTGTGGGAGGGTGAGCTGCGCGCGCGGGACGGTGGACGGCGAGGTGGAGCCACGACCCGCGCTGAAGGAAAACTCCAGAGCCGAATCCCTCGCCGCCCACGATGGATTCGCGGCGACCGTGGCGGGTTCGTCAGCCGTTGACGGCATTCGTTCAGGAGGAGCCCTAGACCCTCCAGCGACCGCCTCCGCGCCCTTCCGACTCTCGTCGTTCGTCCCCATGCCCGCTCCGACCCTCGACCGGCAACGCAGCATACCCCGCCCCAACCCCGCGGCAATCGCGCCAGGGAGGTCTCACCGCCGCCGCGAGTCACCCCGGCAGCACCCACCGCCGGGTGAGCCGGGTGAGCCGGGCGAGTCACGGACGGCTCGACACGAGCTCGGGGCCGAGCCCGCCTTCAGGAGGAGAGGCGTGCCACGAGCTTGGCGAGCTCGGCCGTGAGCTCCGGCGGGAGCCGGGCGCCGAACCGCGCGTAGTGCTCGCGGATGAGGTCGAGCTCGGCCTTCCAGGCGGCGGGATCTACCTCGAGGAGCTCCTGCATGTCGGCGTCGGTGACGTCCTCGAGCCCCGTACGATCGAGGGCGTCGAGCGTGGGCATGATACCGATGGGGGTCTCCTTGGCCTTGCCGCCACCGTCACAACGCTCGAACACCCACTTGAGGACGCGGCTGTTCTCACCGTAGCCCGGCCAAAGCCAACGTCCGTCGTCGGTCTTCCGGAACCAGTTGACGCTGAAGATCTTGGGCAACTTGCTCTGGTCCGCGCGCGCGCCGAGCGCGATCCAGTGCTTGAAATACGCACCCATGTGGTAGCCGCAAAACGGGAGCATCGCGAACGGGTCGCGGCGAACGGTCCCCGCCTTCAGATCCAGCGCGGCCGCCGTCACCTCCGAGCCGACCACGGACCCGACGAACACCCCGTGGTTCCAGTCGAACGCCTGGTAGACGAGCGGCACCGTGGTGGGCCGGCGACCGCCGAAGAGGAAGGCGCTGATGGGAACCCCCGCCGGATCCTCCCACTCGGGGGCTATCGCTGGGCACTGCCCCGCGGGGGCCGTGAAGCGAGCGTTCGGGTGAGCGGCTGGCTTCTGCGCGGACCCCTCTTCCCACTCCTTGCCCACCCAGTCGGTGAGCTTCCCCGGGGCGGGGTACCCGATCCCTTCCCACCACACGTCGCCATCCTCGGTCAGCGCGACGTTGGTGAAGATGGTGTTCTCCGCGATCGATCGCATCGCATTCGGATTCGACTTGTCCGACGTGAAGGGCGCCACGCCGAAGAAACCTGCCTCCGGGTTGATCGCGTAGAGCCGCCCGTCCGCCCCGAACTTCATCCAGGCGATGTCATCGCCCACCGTCTCCACCTTCCAGCCCGGGATGGTGGGGATGAGCATCGCGAGGTTGGTCTTGCCACAGGCGCTGGGGAATGCCCCCGCGATGTACTTCTTCTTCCCGTCCGGGTTGGTGATGCCGAGAATCAGCATGTGCTCGGCAAGCCACCCCTCGTCACGGGCCATCGCCGAGGCGATGCGGAGGGCAAGGCACTTCTTCCCAAGCAGCGCGTTGCCGCCGTACCCCGAACCGTAGGACCAGATGGTCCGCTCCTCGGGGAAATGGGAGATGTACTTTTGGTCGAGCGGGGCGCAGGGCCAGGTGCCCCCATCGGTCTCGCCGGGCGCGAGCGGCTTGCCCACCGAGTGAAGGCAGGGGATATACTCCCCGTCGTCGCCGAGCACAGCCAGCACCGACGTCCCCACGCGCGTCATCGTGTGCATGTTCGCCACCACGTAGGGCGAGTCGGTGATCTCGATCCCGATCTTGGCGATGGGTGACCCCACCGGGCCCATGCTGAAGGGGATCACGTACATGGTACGGCCCCGCATGCACCCGCGGTAAAGGTTGGTCATCGTCGACTTGAGCTCGTTCGGATCGATCCAATTGTTGGTCGGACCCGCCTCATCGGCCGTTCGGGAAGCAATGAACGTTCGGTTCTCGACGCGAGCCACGTCGGAGGGATCGGAGCGAAAGAGGTGGCTGTTGGGGCGCTTGCTCGGGTTGAGGAGGGTGGCGAGCCCTTCCTTGGTCATGGCGGCGAACAGGCGGTCGTACTCCGTCGGCGAGCCGTCGCACCACTCGACCGCAGCCGGACCGCACAAGGTCTTGATCTCGTCCACCCAGGCCAAGAGTCTCTGGTGTTTCGTCGGGGCAGCGCTCATCGGTTCGTGTCCTCGTGTGGGGGGTTCGGGGTGTCTGGGTTGGTGAACCAAGAAGGGGGCGTTGGCCGCGCAAGGAGGTCGAGTCGGAACCGGCGGCATCACTCGCGGGGATCAGGCGGCGCTCCGGATGGCACGGCCACCGCCTCGCCGCCAGGCCCGCCGCGGTCGGTCGAGCGGGCCGCCGTAGCGGGTGTCGCCCCGCACGGCCGGAGCCGAATCCCGGTCACCGAGCCGACACCCCACGACGCCAGGGCGCGACCCAGGTACCTCGAACCTAGCGCCAATCGCACGACTGCACAGGCGGGGGAAGCGGAATTCGCAACCCAAGCGGCGAAATGGCAGGACAACCACCGGGCCGAACGTCGGAGACCCGTTCGGTGCCGGACTGGAGGTTCGAGGTGAGCCAGGGGTTGTCTCGAACGCGGGCTGGGTGGCAGAGTCCGGACCGCACTCGACCGGCAGTCGCAGGGGATGGCGCCGTTCGCACAGGGCCCCCGGAGAGTGAGGAGACGTCGCCGATGGAAAGTGAACTCAATCCCAAGGACTACTACCGGCTGCCGTGGACCCTGAACGACAACGTTCTCGGCTGGCTCGAGCCGACGAAGCGCTGCAACCTCTACTGCGAGGGGTGCTACTCGCGGAATGATCCCAAGAGCGACCGCTCGCTCGCCGAGATCCGCACGGATCTCGAGGTCTTCCAGCGGCACCGCCGCCTCGACTCGATCTCCATCGCCGGTGGAGATCCCCTCGTTCATCCCGACATCGTCGAGATCGTACGCATGATCCGGCAGGATTTCGGCTATAAGCCGATCCTCAACACGAACGGGCTCGCGCTCACCCCGCAGCTCCTGCACAAGCTCAAGGTCGCGGGTCTCTTCGGCTTCACCCTCCACGTGGACTCGAGCCAGAGCCGCCCACATTGGAAGGGGAAGACCGAGCTTGAGCTCTGTGAGCTCCGCCTCCAATTCGCGCAGATGATCGCCGCCGAGGGTGGGCTCAGCCTCGCCTTCAATTCGACGGTGTTTCGGCACACGCTGAGCGACGTACCCAAGCTCATGGAGTGGGCCGCCAAGCACATCGACATCGTGCACAGCATGGTTTTCATCCTCTTTCGGACGTCGCGCCAGACGGAATACGACTACTTCGCAGGTGGGAAGCCGATCGACGTCGAGCAACTGGTCTACTTCGGGCAGGACAAGAACCCCGAACCGCTCACGGCCCACGACGTCGTCGCCGAGATCCGCAAGACTCACCCTCAGTACTCGCCATGTGCGTACCTCGGCGGAACCCACGATCCGGACAGCTTCAAGTGGCTCGTGTCGCTGCGGCTCGGGACGAAGCAGAAGGTCCACGGCTATCTGGGACCGCGCTACATGGAGACGGCGCAGGTGGCACACCACCTGGTGTTCAATCGCTATTTCGCCTACACGGACCCGGGGATCCTGAGCCATGGCCGCCGATTCTCCGCGCTCCTCTCGCCGATCGACGGCGGGGCTCGACGGACGGTCAAGAGCTACCTCGGCGCTGCGCTCAGCGACCCGCGCGAGCTCGTCCGTCCCCTTCACATCCAGTCGGTCGTCATCATCCAGCCCATAGATTTCTTGCCGGACGGTTCGGCCAACATGTGCGACGGCTGCCCCGACATGACCGTGCACAATGGCCAGCTCGTCTGGTCCTGCCGTCTCGACGAGCGCAAGGAGCACGGCTGTTGGCTGAACGCGGCGCCACGAAGGAGCGCCTGAGCCCCCGTCTGTCCCGCCGGGCTCGCCTCGACAGGTCCCCTCGCCCATCACCCGCGGCTGGTCTCCGCTGTTGACTCCGACCTGATCCGTGAGAGATTGGCGCGAGTTCTGGAGAGAGCATGACGTGCGCAGCCCGTGCTTGGGTGTGCCCGCTCGCGATGGGCGTGGTCGCGGCTTCGGCGTCGAGCTCCAACGCCTGGGCGCAGGGCGTCTCGATCGTCCGCGAGGCGAGCCCGGCCAGCGATCGCGGGTTCTTCGTGCAGGACGCCGAGGTGACGGGCAAGCTCGCCCTACATGCAGCGGCTGCCGTGGAATACGCGGAGGAGCCCCTCGTCCTGGTCACCTCGAGTCAGCACCGCGACCGCATCGTGACCCAGGAGATCTCCGCGCGGGCCGGGCTCGCCTTGGCGATCCGTCACCGCGTGCTCCTGGCCGTCGAACTCCCGGTGGCGGTCTCCCGCCAGTCCGACGCCCCACCGCGCGGTGAGGGTGTGCTGCCTCGACCCGGGAACGGTCCCGAGCTCGGAGACGCCCGGGGATGGGTTCGAGTTCGGGTGCTCGGTCACGCCGACAGCGATCTGCGGCTATCGCTCGCCGCCTCCTGGTGGGTGCCCTCCGGGGCGCGGGACTCCGTCTCCAGCGACGATCGCGTCCGCGGCGGCGGGAGCGCAATCCTGGGCGGCAAGGGGGATCGCCATGACTGGTCGCTCGAGGCCGGAGCTCGTACCCGACGCGCCACGGAGCTAGAGGGGGCGGTTCCGCTGCGAATTGGCACGGTGGCGCTGGCCGGAGCCGCCATCCGGTTCGCGCTCGATGGCAAGGAGCGCTTCGACGCCGGCGCGGAGCTCGGCGCTGAGGCGACCCTGTCCAATGGCGCAAAGCTCTTCGACCCGCGCTCGACCCGCGGGCTCGCGCTCGGCACCCTGCGCTGGCGCCCGGGGGGTTCCCCTTTCGTGGTATCGACGGCCGCGGGGCCCGGGCTCGGGGCAGCTCCGGGGACGGGCGAGTGGCGTGGGATCCTCCGGCTCGGGTGGTCGCCGTTGATCGAGCCCCCCCCGACCGACCACGACCACGACGGGATTCCCGACCTGAGTGATGCGTGCCCGCGCCTCCCCGGAACCGAATCCTTCGATCCGAGCATGCACGGTTGCCCCGAGCCGCCCAGCGACCGCGACGCCGACAGTATCCCTGACGTCTTCGACGCCTGCCCGCGGAGACCGGGGGTCCCGACCGGGGCGCGAGCTACCCATGGCTGTCCAGCGCCGAAACCCGACCGCGACCAGGACGGCATCCTCGACATCCACGATGCGTGCCCAGATGACGCCGGGCCTGCGCGCTCCGAGCCAGCCTCGAACGGGTGCCCGGCCCCACCAGAGCCCACACCCGACACCCCCATCGCCGAGCTCGTCGCCGACAGGATCTACATCTCGGAGAAGGTTCAGTTCGACACCGGCACTGCCCACTTGAAGCCGGAGAGCGACACGGTGTTGACGGAGGTGGCGAGGGTGCTGGCGGCACACCCTGACCTCTTGCGCCTCGAGGTCCAGGGGCACACCGACGATACGGGCTCTCCCGAGCTCAACCTTGGATTGTCCACGGAACGCGCCGAAGCGGTGGTGGCCTGGTTGATCGAGCATCAAGTCGACGCCCAGCGACTGCTGCCCAGAGGCTATGGGTCGGAGCGCCCCCTCGACGACAACTCCACCCCTGAAGGCCGAGAGCGCAACCGTCGCGTCGAATTCCATGTGGTCGATCCGGAGGGAGCTCCGCCTTGACTCGCTGGGCCGCGAGATTTTCCCGCTCTCGGCTGGGCGTCCTTGCTCTGGGCTTCACGGCAACCGCGCTCGCCGCCCCCCCCGAGCCCGATCTCGGACCGAGCGTCCTGCAGGTGCCGGTCAAGGAATACGAGGCAGAGCAGGGGATCTTGACCCCGATCCCGGTTTCCATCGAGCTGCCTCCCCAGATCGCCGCCGCCCGCGTGCTCCTCCACTACCGGACCTTCGGGTCGAGCCGGTGGGTGTCCCTCGAGCTCGTTCGGCAAGGCGGCCAATGGACCGGGGCCATCCCTTGCCTGGAGGTCAGCACGATCACCGGAGACGTCTCCTATTACCTCCGGGTTCATGACGTAGATGGAGCGGTCGTCGCCTACAGCGGCACCCGCGCCCTACCCTACAAGGTGCGGATCGTGCATGACTCGGCCCGCTCGTCCGAAACGCTCGACCGACCTCGCTGTCCGGATCCGAGCGATTGTCCCGCGGGGCTACCAGGGTGTCCGAGCGAGGAGGTAGAGCAGGTCCCGTGCAAGTCGAACCGTGATTGTGAGGGCGGCTCGAAATGCGGGTGGCGGGGTCTCTGCGAGGTCGACCATCGCGAGCATTTCCGACTCGGCCTCGACCTCGCACAAGACTTCGGGCTCATCGATACCACCGGGGCCTGCTCGCTCGAGAGTCAGGAGACCCGTGGCTACCTCTGCCATCGCGAGTACGACGGAGCGCAGTACTACGGAACCCCGGCCTACACCAACGAGCCGGTGCGCGCCGCGGTCGGACCGACCCGCGTCGTGGCGGGATTCGACGTTGCCGTGGGGCCAGACGCCGCGCTCGGGCTCCGTCTCGGGTTCGCATTTCGCGGTGCCGGCCCCACCGCCCCCGGCGGGATCGAGTTCCTCCCGTTGCTGATCGAGGGCCGCGTGACACACTGGTTCGGCGACGACCCATTCGAAGCCAGCGGGCTTCGACCGTTCGCTTTCCTCTCGGGCGGCTATGCCATGTTCGACTTCAAGGCTCGCACCCACATCCGCGAGGATCCTCGCACCGGCGGGCGCCAAACCGGCAACGACCTCGATCAGCAGCTCGAGGTCCGGAAGCGCGCCGGTGACGTCTTTCTTGGCGCCGGTGCAGGCGCATCCCTCGTCGTGTGGAAACACGCGGCCCTCCGTGGGGACGTGACCGCCGCCGCGGTGTTTCCCTTCGGCGCCTTCGTGGTCACGCCGCGGCTCGGGGCGGAGGTGGGCTTCTGATGCCGATCCTGCCGCGCACGGGCTCGCGCTGGCTGTCCCTCGCGCTGGTGGGGGTGATGCCGCTCGTGGGCGGCGCCTGCGCTGCGGATGAGGGCGTGCAGCCGGAGCCCGAGCTGACGACGCCTGGGGTCTTCATCGGCTACGAACCAGAGGACGGTGGGGTCGCGATCATCAGGGTGCTCGAGGCGCTCCGCTTCCAAGGCGGCCTCACGCTCTTCGTCACCCTCTACGCCCCGGTTGCCGAGGACTTCGCCGAGGCGCGCGAGCTCGCGCGCGATCCGAATCTCCCCGTCAGCGCTTGGTCCGTGATGATGGGCGACCGTGACCTCACGAACTACGAAATCCTCTGGTACCGCTCGCTCGCACCGGAGGATCGGGACGCCATTCCATGATGGGCGCGTGCATCGAACGTCGGTCGAAGTGGATCGGGGCGGCCCTGTCCGTCGGCGCTGCAGTCCCGTTCGGGTGCGATCGGGACGTCGAGATCTACGACGCGCCGGCCGCACCCACCGTCACCACGACCACCGTGCCGGATGCCGGTTCGGCGCTCGAAGTAGTCGAGGTCGACTTCGAGGCCCCGGAGAACGTGCCCTGCGAGGACCGGGCCTACGCCCTGTGCGAGGGCGGCACCGACTGGCCCTGCATGCCGGAGGTCTACATCGATCCGGCGATCGAGAACTGCTTCAGCGAGACGGGCTGTCGAGTCGATGGCTGGGTCGAGGTCGATTTCGGCGACGACCATTGCGCCGAGGAGCTCCGAATGGAGGACCCGGATCCCGAGTTCGTGTCCTGTCTGGTGGCGCGGCTCACCGCCGGCCGGTGCTCCTGTGCGCCGATCTCCCGAACTTTCTTCCTCGGCGTCGGCAACGACGGCTGCTAGATCACCGTTCCATCCCCGGCGACAGCGGATCGCGCGAACGGGGGTTTCGCCGACCCGATTGCGTTCCACGATGGCCGGACGGAGGACGGGAAGCGGCCATGGCTGGGGTTTCGGCTGCGGCAAGGGGGTTTCGGCGGTGGTGGTCGG
>JAFGBI010000022.1 GCA_016933275.1 Polyangiaceae bacterium
GACCCTCGGATCCGAGCGAGGCCGGCACGCTCCCGAGCTCAGAACTGCGAGATGAACGTCCAGGCCTCGCCGGGGACCCAGCTCTTGCTCTGGCCGGCATCCTTTTCCGTCGGATTGTGGTCACCGCCATGGGCACACCAGCGCAATGGATGCCCCTCCGAGCACCCTTGATACGAGGTGCAGGTGTGGGTGCCGCTGTTGCCGGCCGGGTCCGTCGGGTTCTGCGGGGTGCACCCGTTCACGCCCACGTAATGATCGCGGAGCTGGCGCCCTTGATCGATCCTGAGCACGGAGTCGTTGACGCCGTGCACGTGCATGTACGCGATCGGGGTATTCCCCCCATCACAACCGCTGAGCTGTGCGCCTGCGTACAGGACGACGCCACGGAAGACGTCCGCACGAGCGCAGGCGAGCGCATAGGACATGCCCGCCCCGTAGCTGAAGCCGGTGGCGAAGATGCGCGTCGTGTCGATGCAGAGCTCGTTCTGGATCTGCTCGAGGATCGCGTCGGTGAGTGCCACGTCCCGGCCGCCGGTGTTGGCCCATCCGGCGTCGAGACCCTCCGGTGCGACGAAGATGGTGCTGTTCTCCGCGAGATCCCAGAGTCCGTAGTACGGATCCTCCGTCGAACCGCCGTTGCCACCCTCGGCGACTTGGGTCGCGTTGCCGCTCAACCAGTGATAGGCGATGATCAGCCGGTAGGGCTTGTTGTTGTCGTAGTCGCCGGGAACCCGGAGGATGTACTCGCGGTTCCCACCGCTCTGGATCGTCTTGCGGCCGTCCGTCAGGGTGCGCGGCTTGCCGCAGCCGGCGCTCCGCCCCTCGTTCACGGATCCGCCGCTGCCGGCAGCACCCGCTGCGCCTCCCGTGCTGCCGCCAGTTTCCGGGTCGGCGCCGCCCGTGGCCACACCGCCCGTTGCCACGCCCCCGGTGGCCACGCCGCCGGTGGTCACACCGCCGGTGGCCACACCACCCGTCACCACGCCGCCGGTGGTCACGCCGCCGGTGGTCACACCGCCGGTGGCCACACCGCCGGTGGCCACACCGCCGGTGGCCACGCCGCCCGTGGCCACACCGCCCGTGGCCACACCGCCCGTCGCCACGCCGCCGGTGGCCACGCCGCCAGTGGCCTGTCCACCCATGGGGCCGCCGCCGATCGGCGTCACGCCACCCGTGCTCGTCGTGCCCCCCGTCGCCGATCCACCGGAGCCACCAGTGCCTAAGGATCCACCCGACCCGCCGCTGGCGATGCCGCCGCCAGTCCCCGGGTCGTCGGTTGTCTGGTCGTTCTCCCCGTCACCGCAAGCGGCTACGAGAAGTATGGCGAATAATGAGAGCTCTTCAAAACGTCGCATCCGCTCCACCTGGTACCAACCTTGGCAAGGTCCTCGCTCGGAGCTGGCGGCTCCTCCCGATGCACCAAGGATGACGGGGCTGAGGGCTGGGTAAAGGGGAGCTTTTCCTCCCTCGCAGCCGGACATTTCCGCTGGAAGGGAAAGGGGGGCGTCGCGACCCCGACCGATTCGCCCGGTCCCGGCGTTCTCCGCACCGGTATCGCGCCGCAGCGTCTTCGGCGTGTGGAGCGCTCCAGACTTCATCCAGAACGCGCGGCCCTTCGACGCTTGCCAACACGGAGTCCAACGTTGGCTTCCCATCGTACCCGATGGTGGCGAGCAAGGCGGGCGCTCACCTTCCCCCGTCGTCCGGCAGCGCCACGCCCGCGGCCGTTGGGCGGCAGCGCTGCGTTGGGTCGCTATTCCAACCCGCTGAAGAACGACCAGATGTTCCCCGCGGTCGTCGAGGTGATCGTGTGGTTGAAATTGCCCACGCACCACACCACCGGGGCCGCGTCGGGGCAGCCGTCGTAGCTTTCGCATCCGTTGAAGGACGAACTGCTCGTCTGCGCGCAGCCGTTCTGCTCGACCCAGAAGTCGCGACTCCCCTCGCCGCTCGAAATGGCGACGATGTCGTCGGCGGTGCCGTGATGGATCATGATGGCGGGTTCGACGCCGTCGGCGCAGGAGGTAGGCCCACCCCCGGCGATGGGGGCGAAACCGCGGAACCAGTCGCTATGGGCGCAGGCCAGCGTGTTGGTGAAGAACCCGCCCATGCTGAAGCCCGCGATGAACACGCGGCCGACATCGATGCAGAAGCGGCTCTCGAGCTCAATCATCAGCGCACGGATGAAGTTGTAGTTCGCTTCGTTGCCTTGCCAGGTCGATTCGAGCACATGGTCCCCCCAGTGGGAGACATCACCGGGTGGGGGACCCTCGCCATAGGGCAACACGGTGATGGCCTGACCGTTCGATCGCTCGGTGAAATCGTAGAGGCCTGCGACGGCGACGTTGTTCATGTCGTAGCCGTGCAAGCCAAAGATCAGCATCAGGGGCGTCCGATTGTCGGCTTGGAGTGGCACGTGGAGCAGGTAGTAGCGAGTCGTGCCATCGACCACGATGGTCTGCTGAACGTTCGGATCGACGGGCGAAATCGGGGTGCCGCAACCCGGCGAATTCGCCCCCGCGCTCCCGCCGGTTGCGCCACTGCTGCCGCTGTCGCCACCGGAAGCGCCCCCCACGCTGCCGGCGCTGCCGCCGTTACCGCCAGCGGCGCCCCCCACTCCGCCAGCGTTGCCGCCGTCACCACCGGTGACGCCGCCCGTGCCGCCGGTGACGCCGCCCGTGCCGCCGGTGTCGCCACCCGTACCGCCGGTGACGCCGCCCGTGCCGCCGGCGACGCCGCCCGTGCCGCTGGTGACGCCGCCCGTGCCGCTGGTGACGCCGCCCGTGCCGCTGGTGACGCCGCCCGTGCCGCCGCTGTTCCCACCGCCTACGCCCCCGGTGGCTTCGCCACCCGTACCCCCAGCCACCGCACCACCGGTGCCACCTCCCCCCGTAACCCCCGTCGAGCCGCCATCGCCACTACCGACTCCACCCACGCCCGTGCCGGCTCCACCCGTGGTCGCCCCTGCGCCACCCGTGACGACGCCGCCAGTGGCACCCACGACACCACCGCTTGCGGGAGTGCTCTCGTTGCCCGATTGCCTGTCTTCGCCCCCACAGCCACAAGTGACCAGACTGACGCCAATGAGCAGTGTGGTGGCGAGCTTGGGGCGTAGTGCAGACTGCTGGCTGGGCCTATTCATGGTAGCTCCCGACGAAGATGCCCCGATCCGGCACCCGACGGGACTCTACCGACACCCGACGCCACGGGTGGGGGGAGAATGATCGCCTCCTTGCGCCGCGGCGCTACAGCGTGGCGGCAAGGGGCATCCAGGCCCAACCATTCCCGATGGATCCTGACGGCGTCTCCGCCGGATCCGTGGGCGGAGCACCGGGGAGAGGGATGGCTCGGCGCTCGTGACGTGCCCGCATCGGGAAGGCCCGTGCTCAGGCCCCCGGCGAGCACAAGGTGGATCGGGCCATCGTCGTTGACGTAGAGCGGCTCCTTGGCGTCGATGAACGCCTCTATGAAACCGGCCTGCCCTGCGGGAGCGGGTCCATCGGGAGTATCCCCGGCGCTAAACGGCCTGTTCGGAGCCGTTGTGCTCACCGCGTTTCGTCGAGATTCGTCAGTTCCCAGGGGGGCGCCACGTCGACGTCCTGGATGGCCCCGCAACGCGGGCATTGCAGCACCCCTGCGCGCCCCTCGAATTCATCGCCGCACTGTTCACAGCGGATCGCCACCAGCTCCTCGGCGAGAGGTTCCTTCGGCGTCGGCGACCGCGACGTCGGCGAGGGAGCGTTCGACCGTGGCGTGGCCGTCGAATTGGGCGGGACGAGCGCTGCCGACGATGTGCGTCGCAGGGGGGGCGGGGGCGGCAGTCGCGACGGGCGGACGGACGACGGTGCCGGAGTCGGCACCACCATGGCGTTTGCCCGCGTCTCCGCCAGGGCCCAGGGCGGTACGGACTCGACGACGTTGGCCTTCCCACAGCCGGGACAGCGCACGTAGTTCGCGTCCTCTTCGAGCTCCAGGGTCCTCCCACAATGGGCGCATATCGTGGTCAGCGCTTCGGACACCACGGTTCTCTTTGCCTCCCTCCCTCGATCGAGACTCAAGCATGAGCGGTCGGGGGGCGGTCGCGCAACCTCGAGCGCTCATCCACGCGGATCGGCGCAATGTTCCACTGACGCTGTTTGCTGGCCCCGGCGAGCAGCGATCCTGTCTCGCACCTTCTGCGCGTTCGCGCGGTGCGTCAACCGCGATCCCGTCGAGCCATCGCGAGCGGATCGCGTGTCGCGGCGGATGGGGGGAGGGCTCGCGTTCCCCGCCGAGAAGGAACCTAGAGCAGCAGTCAGGTTGATTGCTGCGTCAAATCAAGAACCCAAGCCGGCGGAGCCGGAACCAAACAGGCCAGGCCGTCAGCGGTCAGCGGTCAGGTAGAACGTGGAGACCCTGATCGCTGATGCCTGATTGCTGATAGCCACGAGAACATTGAGAGATTTTCTGCCGGATCCGGTCAAGATCACACCGCCAAGGGACTAGAGTATCGAACCGGCAGCAGACCTCTCCAGAGGCAGCGCTGGAAACGCGTCCTCGCCTCGCACGGACGCGTTTTTAGCGCTGCCGTTGCGGTTGGCAACCTGATCGGTGCTCTAGCGCGGGCACGATGCCGCCACGGGTGTTCGTGAGGATCGTGCGGCGGGGATCCTGGGTCGCGAACGCCCGCGCAGTGCTCACCGCTACTCGCCCGCGATCGCAGGCCAGGAGAGCGATACCGTGCCATCGGGGTGAAGGGTGATCTCTCCGTGGGTGGCGTGCGCCGCTGCCTGCGCAGAGACCATGGTCGGCTCCACCAGCCGCGGCGCAAAGAGGTGAACGGGTTCTCCGTCTGCAGACCGGGATGATACGGTGATGACGACGCGGCGGTCGGAGTCAATCCCAATGTCGACATGCGGCGGGCATTCCGGATGCGCCCCCGCCACCATGCGCACGGCGATCCCCACGAGCTCGGCCGCTACTCGCGGGTTGACGGTGACGTCCGCTACCTCCGCTGTCGACAGCAGGGCCGAGACACGGTCGTAGGCGCTGGCGGCGGCGCCATCCGGGGGCCGGTGCATCGAGCGCGTCGCCTCCACGAGGGACACGCGCATCGCTGGACCCGCGAGCGCACCTTCGAGGAGGTCGACGAGGGCGCGTCCCGTCTCCAGATCGGTCGCCGCCCGGGTCACTGCCGACTCGAGCGACAGTCGCTGGCGAGCGTGGAGCGGCGTGCCCATCGCTTCGGCCAGCGCCCGCTCCAGCGCAGCGAGCCGAGGGGTGATGAACGTCTCGACCGCTACCGGTGCTTCCCCGAGCGGAGCGAGCGCCGCGAGGACCTCGCCGAACGACGCCAGCAGCGGGGTGCACGACGCATGCACCGCGGGGATGACGGAGGCGAGCGCACGCGGACCGACCTTGATCGACTTCAGTAGCTGCTCGAGGTTCTGGAGCGACCCCAGGGCATCACGGATCGATCCCCGCGCAGAACCGAACCGGTCGGATCCGCGGCTTCCCCCCACGGATGATGGCGGAGCGCCATTCACCATGCCGAGGCAGATGCTACAGCAGTTCGACGCCGGGAAAGAAGTACCCGCACTCGAGGCGGCCGTTTTCCTGGGAGTCGGAGCCGTGGACCGCGTTTTCCGTCACCGAGCTCGCGTGGTGTTTCCGGATCGTTCCCTCTGCGGCGTCGGCCGGGTTGGTCGCCCCGATCACCTCGCGCCAGTGCCGGACAGCATCCTCGCGGGACAGGGCCATGACCACGACCGGCCCGCGGGACATGAAGGAGCAGAGCCCGTCGAAGAACGGCTTCTCGCGGTGGACGGCGTAGAATCCTTCGGCCTGCTCGCGGGTCAGTCGCGTCTGGCGCAGCGCCACGACCTCGAACCCCTCCGCCAGGATACGTTGCAGGATCGCGCCTTGGAGGCGCTTCTCCATGGCATCCGGCTTGATGATCGCGAGTGTAAGCTGCATTCTCTCGTCGCCTCCACGCTGGAGCAGCGATCAGGTTGATTGCTGCGTCAAATCGATGGCCTAGGGACCCTCGTCCTCCGGGTCTCGCGCAGCGCAAGCCGTTTGGGTGAGGGCTGAGGTACAGAACCGGTAGCAGATCTCGGCCGAGACGCCGTTGGAAACGAACCCTCGCCCCTGGCAACCAGTGGTCCGGCGAGCAGTGGTGCCGGGGCTACCAGGTCCGGGGTACGTTTCGAGCGGCGCTGCCGTTGGCAACCCAATCGGTGCTCTCCGCGCGCCGTCTTAGGGCACGTCTTCCGGGATTACAACAGGGCTTTCAAGGTCGAGCCCATCTCGGCCGGGGACGGGGCAATGGCGACGCCCGCGGCGCGGAGCGCGCCGATCTTCTCCTTCGCCGTTCCGCGTCCCCCGGAGATGATGGCTCCGGCATGGCCCATGCGCTTTCCCGGCGGGGCGGTGACGCCGGCGATGAAGGCGGCCACCGGCTTCGTCATCGTGGTGGCGATGTACTCCGCGGCTCGCTCCTCGGCGCTTCCCCCGATCTCCCCGATCATCATGACGGCATCGGTGCCGGGATCGGCCTCGAACATCGCGAGCAGATCCACGAAGTCGAAGCCGCCGACCGGGTCGCCGCCGATCCCGACCGCGGTGGACTGGCCAAGGCCGAGGGAGGTGAGCTGGCCTACGACTTCGTAGGTGAGGGTGCCAGAACGAGACACGACGCCGACCCGACCCGGTTGGTGGATGTGTCCCGGCATGATCCCGATCTTGCATTCACCCGGGGTGATGACGCCGGGGCAATTCGGTCCGAGCAGGCGGGTCTCCGCCCCTTCGAGGGCGCGACGGACTCGGACCATGTCTGCAACGGGGATCCCCTCGGTGATCGCCACCACCAGCTGGCAGCCGGCATCCGCCGCTTCGAGGATCGCGTCCGCAGCGCCGAGGGCCGGCACGAACACGCAGGCGGCGTCGGCGTCGGTGGCGGCGACCGCTTCCGTGACGGTGTCGAACACGGGGACCGCGACCGGACGCCCATCGGGATCCGCCGCCGCGAAGCTTTCTCCCCCCCGTCCGGGAGTACAACCCGCCACCACCCGAGTCCCGTAGGCGAGGCATTGAGTCGTGTGGAACGCCCCGGCGGCGCCCGTGATCCCCTGGACCACGACGCGGGTGTCTCGGTTGATTAGGATCGCCATCGTCTTTCCCTTACCTCAGGCCCTCACGTCCTGCCCTGGATCGCCGCCACGATCTTGCGGGCGCCGTCGCCCATGTCTTTCGCGGTCTGGATCGCGAGCCCGCTTTCGGCCAGCAGCGCTTGGCCCTCGCCGACGCGCGTTCCCTCGAGTCGCACGACGAGCGGCACTCCGAGGTCGAGTTCGCGGGTCGCGGCGATGATCCCCTCGGCGATCACGTCGCACTTCATGATACCGCCGAAGATATTGACGAAGATACCCTTGACGCGCGGGCTCGACAGAATGATCTTGAAGGCCCTCTCGACCTGCTCGCGGTTCGCGCCACCGCCGACGTCGAGGAAGTTGGCGGGCTGGCCCCCGCAGTGCTGGATGATGTCCATGGTCGCCATCGCGAGGCCAGCCCCGTTCACGAGGCACCCGATGTCACCGTCGAGGGATACGTAGCTCAGACCGGCGGCCTTCGCCTCGAGCTCGACCGGATCCTCCTCGGAGGTGTCGAGCAGCTCACGCCACTCGCGGTGCCGGGGCGCGGCGTTGTCGTCGAAGTTGATCTTCGAGTCGAGCGCGAACACGGAGCCGGACTTGCTGATGACGAGAGGATTCACCTCGCAGAGGGAGCAATCCTCGGCGTCGAACAGGCGGGCGAGCCGGGCGAGCACGGTGGAAAGCTCCGCGACCGTGCGCTTCGGTTCGGGGGAGCCATCGCCAGCTCGGAGGCCGTAGGCCAACCGGCGTGCCTGATGCGCTGCCAACCCAATTACGGGATCCACGTGGACCGTGAGGATCTTCTCGGGCGTCTCGGCCGCGACCTTCTCGATTTCGACACCGCCCTCCGTCGATGCCATGACGGCGGTCCGCCGCCGTTCGCGGTCCACGACCAGCCCAACATAGAGCTCCCGCGCGATCTCGAGCCCCTGTTCGAGATACAGCCGGCGTACGATCTGGCCCTCCGGACCCGTCTGGTGGGTGACGAGGCGACTGCCGAGGAGCGCCTCGGCCGCCGCCGCGGCAGCCTCCGCGCCCCGCACGACCTTCACCCCGCCGCCCTTGCCTCGACCACCGGCGTGGATCTGCGCCTTGACCACCACCACCGGCGAGCCCGTCTCGGAGATGAGCTTCTCGGCGGCTGCCCTGGCCTCGTCCACCGTGAAGCAGGCGATCCCCCGTGGAATCGGGATGCCATGGCGTTCGAAGAGGAACTTCCCTTGGTACTCGTGGATCTTCACCTGTCTGCCCTCAGGATCGCTTGACGACCTCGATGATGCTTTGGACCGTGGCGGCGCTCTTCGTCAGCATCTCCCGCTCGTTCGAGTCGAGCGCGAGCTCGACGATGCGCTCGACACCGTCCTTGCCGATCACGACCGGGACTCCCAAGTAGAGATCGCGGAGCCCGTACTCGCCCTCGAGATACGCGGCGGCCGGGAGGAGGCGCTTCTGGTCCAGAAGGTACGCCTCGGCCATGGCCAGAGCGCTCTGCGCGGGGGCGTAGAACGCACTCGTTCCCATCAGTCCGACGATCTCGCCCCCGCCCTGCCGCGTGCGCTGGACGATGCTCGCCAGTCGCTCCGGCGCCACGAAATCCTGGATGGGGACGCCGTTGACGGTGCAGTTGCTGAGCAGAGGGACCATGTCGTCGCCATGACCACCGAGGACCATCGCCCGGATGTCGTGAACGCTGACCCCGATCTCGGACGCGAGGAAATACGCGAAGCGCGCGCTGTCGAGGACTCCGGCCATCCCGACCACCCGCCTTCGTGGCGCGTCGAGGACACGGCGGTACTCGTAGACCATCGCGTCGAGCGGGTTCGAGAGCACGATGACGAAGGCATCGGGGCAGTACACCTTGGCCCGGCTCGCGACATCGCGGATGATGGGGAGGTTGGTGCCGATCAGATCATCGCGGGACTGGCCTGGCTTGCGTGGGACGCCCGCCGTGATGATGAGGACGTCTGCCCCGCCGAGATCAGCGAAATCCGCGGTCCCGATGATCCGCGATTCGACGTCGCTCACCGTCGCGGCCTGTCCGAGATCCAGGGCCTTGCCCTTGGCGATCTCCATTTTTGCCGGGACGTCGTAGAGCACCACGTCCCCCAATCGGCGAGCTACACACAGGTTGGCGAGCTCCCCGCCGATGTTGCCCGCCCCGATGAGCCCGATCTTCCTTCGTGCCATACTCTCATACCTTGCGTGCTGGGCCGCGAATGGCCACCCGCGAAAAGGACTGACTGAACGGTGCAGAGGTGGCGGGAGGTTCGGGGTGGGCCGGGAGCAGTCTCGATTCGGGCTCTTCAGTCGGCGGGCGCCATGTGGCGGATGATCGCCTGGCCGAATTCCGAGCACTTCACGAGCGTTGCCCCATCCATCAGCCGAGCGAAATCGTAGGTGACGGTCCTGGCGCCGATGGCGCCGTCGATCCCAGCGATGATGAGGTCGGCCGCCTCGTTCCATCCGAGGTGCCGCAGCATCATCTCGCCGCTCAGGATCACGGAGCCCGGGTTCACCTGGTCGAGGTTCGCGTACTTGGGCGCCGTCCCGTGCGTCGCCTCGAAGATCGCGTGGCCGGTGACGTAGTTGATATTGCCGCCCGGGGCGATTCCGATCCCGCCGACCTGCGCGGCCAGCGCGTCGCTCAGGTAGTCACCGTTGAGGTTCAGCGTCGCGATGACATCGAAGCTCTTCGGGCGCGTGAGGATCTGCTGGAGCGTGATGTCGGCGATGGCGTCGCGAACCACGAGCTTGGACCGGTACTGTCCGGCACCATGGGTGGGAGCGAGGGCCAGCGCCGCCTCGACCTCGGCTCGAAGCTCGGCCTTCGCCTCTGGTGGCGCCATGTCATAGCCAGGCTCCACGCGGCGCGCGTTCTCCTCCACGGTGAGGCCTGGCTCGGCCTCGGCGTTGGCGAGGATCCAGCTCTCTCGTTCGGTCACGATCCGGTCCCGGAATTCCCGTTTGGCGAGCGCGTAGCCCCAGTCACGGAACGCACCCTCCGTGAACTTCATGATGTTTCCCTTGTGGACCAAGCTGACACTGGATCGGCGGTTCTCGAGGGCGTAGCGGATGGCGGCGCGGACGAGCCGCTCGGTGCCTTCGCGGGACACCGGCTTGATGCCGAGGCCCGAGGTCTCGGGGAAGCGGATCTTCGTTACCTCGAGCTCCCCCTGCAGGAACGCCACGAGCTTCGCCACCTCCGGTGATTCCGCTGGCCACTCGATCCCTGCGTAGATGTCCTCGGTGTTTTCGCGGAAGATGACCATGTCCACGTCCTGGGGACGTCGCACGGGGCTCGGGACGTTGGTGAACCAGCGAACCGGGCGGAGACAGACGTAAAGGTCCAGCTGCTGGCGCAGCGCCACGTTGAGAGACCGGATCCCTTTCCCCACCGGCGTGGTGAGGGGACCCTTGATGCCGACGAGGTATTCCCGGTAGGCCTTCACCGTCGCTTCGGGAAGCCAGTCGTCGAGCAGCCGCTTCGCCTTCTCCCCCGCCAGCACCTCGTACCACGCGATGCGACGGCGTCCTCCATAGGCACGCTCGACCGCGGCGTCGAACACGGCACGGGACGCTCGCCAGATGTCCGGGCCGGTTCCATCCCCCTCGATGAAGGGGACGATCGGCTCGTCCGGAACTGCGAGTCGACCGGACTCGGTCATTCGGATCGGTGTGCCCCAGGTGGGCTCAGGGAATCCTGCCATTATCTACCGCTCTCGGGGTGAAGGGGTGACCCCCGGGTGGGGCCGCCGAACCTGACGCGAATATCCCAGTCCGGGTTGGCCCGCAACCGGGCGGCGTGCACCTCCACCCTCGATCGGCGGCTCGCTGCGTGAGCCGGGGGTTTGGGGGCCGGGAGCGGGCGCGGGGCCAAGGGATCGCGGTCCCATCACGGACCGGTGGGACCGGGACCAGAAGCGGGATGGTGGAGGAGGCGCCCCTTCGAGGGGAGGCAGCCGCGAGGGGTGTCGGCTCCTGGAGGCATCGAGCGGTCGCCTCACGCGAGCCCGAGCCGCTCCATGTCGTCCTCATCCAGCCCGAAGAAGTGGCCCACCTCGTGGAGCACGGTCACCTCGACCTCCTCGGCGAGCTCCTCGGCTGCGCCGAAGCAGGCCACGAGGTTCGCCGAATAAAGGACGATGCGGGTGGGGCGTTCGGTCATCTCATTGGCCTGCGTCTCGACATCGGAGAGACCGTCGAAGAGGCCGAGCGAGCGGGGGTCGAAACCCTCGCGCACCAGATCGACACCTGGTCGTGGCTCGAGCAGCACGGGCACCCCGGCGAGCCGCTCCCGAAACGGTGATGGCAACGCTGCCAGGGTTTCGGCTGCCGCTTCGGCGATGACCTCCTCGGCGGCCTTCCAGTCCACGTCGATCTCGCGATCGGCGCGGGTGTCCAGCCGGAGCACCTCGAGGAATTGGGCGATCATGGCCGTGGTGTCGCCGACCTCTTCCAGCGCGAATGCCAGCGAATGCCGAGCATCCGCGAGCTCCGGTTCGCGCTTGACCAGCGCCTCGAGGATGCGCCGGGCTCCGGCATGGTCGTCGTTCAACCAGAGGGCTTCGGCCAGCGAGAGCTCCACCTCCGGCTCGTCGGGGTACTGCGCCAGCAATGCGCGCGCGAGCTCGAGTGCCCGCGCGGGCTGCTCCTCGAGCGCCTCGTCGATCTCGTCCAGGGCCTCCGAGAGCTCCTCGGGCGGGTCATCGTCGTATCGGGCCATGCTCGTCCCGCAGGGTACCAGGCGCACCGGCTCTGTCGCCATCGGATCTGCCTCGGGTGGGCGGTACCGTGCGCCGAGTACCTCGACTCCCGCAGCGGGCCGAGCCGTCACCTCGCTCGTGTCCGGCGGTCCTAGAGCAGCAGTCAGGTCGATTGCTGCGTCAAATCAACGACCTAGAGCACCGAACCGGCAGCAGACCTCACCAGAGGCAGCGCTGGAAACGCGTCCTC
>JAFGBI010000315.1 GCA_016933275.1 Polyangiaceae bacterium
AGATCCGGGGCCCACCTTGGTGCCACAGACCCCACGCTGCGTAGGCGATCGAAATTCCTATGGAATCAACCTGATCGGTGCTCTAGCTACGCCCGCGAAGGGGGGAGGCGACAGGGGAGACGAGGCCAGCGACAAAAAAACCGCGCTCCGGTCTCGAGAGTGGGCACCTTGATGCGCGCACCGGGGTTCTCCCCGGTTCGAGGGTCGGGTAGAGTGGATGCCGTCGTGGGAGCCTACTACCTCGAGTGGCGCGGCGTTCGGGCTCGCATCCGCGAGGGTGACACGGTGATCGGGCGCGGATCGGACTGCGAGCTTCATATCGACGATCCCACTGCGTCGCGCCGCCACGCCGTGGTGCGTCGTCAGGGCTCGACGATGACCGTGCGCGATCTCGGGAGCCGGAATGGCACTTTCGTCGACGCCGACCGGCTTCACGAGGCGCGGACCCTCCGGGGCGGCGAGCAGCTGCTGATCGGTGAGACGCACTTCGTCGTCCTTGTGCTCCCGGAGAGCGAGGGGCTCTCGGGGAGCGAGCTGTCGCTCGGTATCGGACCGGGGGTCGCGCCCGGCCTCGCCTTGGTGGAACGCCGGGACGCGTCGTCCGAGTGCGAGCATGACGTGACGGCGCCACACCTCGGGACCATCGAGGTGCTCGAGGCGCTCACCAAGGGCCCCCACGTCGGCGAGGAGCCGCAGGCCCTCGCGGTCATGGTGCAGAACTCCGTGGAGCGGCTGCTCGCGGCGATGGACCGACGAGACGACGTCCTCGACGACGCGGCGACGGAGCGGCTCCTGGCGGTCATCTCCACCGTGGAGGGGTGGTTCCCGGACGGTTCGTTCGGCAAGGTCGCGGGGACGCTTCGTCGGCGGCTCCTCCCGTGAGCCAGCGGTGCAGCCGAACCGCGCTCGACCCGGAGCGCCAATCGGTCCGATGGCGGCGGCGAGTCACAGCTCCTGCGGCTTCGAGCCCTCACTCAGGCGGCACCAAGAACCCGCAGGTGAGCTGCTCGAGGCATTGGTGCGTGGCAGGGTGGGACAGGTAGTAGGGGTCGCGCCCGTTCGTCGACAGGTACCGCGCGATGAGCTGGAGGAAGTAGCGATCCACGTCGAACGCGGCACAGGCGTTGCCCGGACCCAGGCGATCCCGTCCGCGGGGAGCGAGGTACGGGAAGAGGAGCGCCAGGGTTGGCTGGTCGGCGACCCAGGCACCGAAGTCGGAGGCGCGGGGCGCACCCACCAGGCGCGGTTCCCACACTGCGTCGACCCCATGCAGGGACGCGGGCGCGGCGACTCGGGTGAGCCGCAGCGGCGTGACTGCCTCGGGTTCGCCCTGCCGCGTGCGTCCTCGGTCTAGGGCGTCCGGGTCGAGCAGCGACTCGTCGCATTCGGCTGGATCGATGGCTGGGCTCCGGCAGCGCCCATCGAGCGGGTCACACACCTGGGAGTCGGGGCAGTCCTCGGAGTCCTCACAGGCGGGATGGCAGGCGATTGCCTCTTCGGCCGTGAGTTCATTGGCGCCGCAAGTGCCCACCGGGGGCGTTCGCGCGAGGCGTGGCTGTGCCTCGAGGACACGGCTCGTGACGAGCTCGCGGTGTGGCGTCGCCGCGTTGAACTCAGAATAGAGGGCGTGCGGCGTCGCGTAGTCGGCGAGCTCGGGCAGGGACTCCGCCGAAGTCGGATCGAGAAACGGAACGATCCCGGCGGCGCGCGCGATCGCCACTTGGAGGTCGACCGGGACCTCCACCGATCCCACCGGCACCAGGAAGAGCGCCGCGGTCGGTTCGGGTGCACTCGGCGAACCGGCGGTCTGCGAGAGAAGGCCGAGCAGAGGCGCATAGGCCGCGGGGTCGCCGGTGGCGGTGACGTGGCGGGCGAGGTCCAGCCAGCGCCTCAGGGTCGGAGATTGGCGGATCAGTCCGGCTCCGCCCGTGAGGGCTTGGAGGGGGGCGCCCGCGGGGATGGAGCGATCCTGGAAGGTCGTACATCCCCGGGACGCGCTGCAGCTGACGACCCCGTCGCCATCGACCGTTCCACCGGGGATCGGCCCCCTGCCCCAGGTGTACTCCGTCGCGATCCGCCGAGCCTGCGGATCCACCACGCAGCCGGCGTCGGGATCGTAGGTGGTGACGGCATCCACCTGATCGTAGAGGACGACGTGGAGTCGGTCCCCGACATTGGCGGGGATGGGAAGGCGGAATCGCCCCGCCCGCGCGAGGCGGGCACACCTTCGTTCGCGGTTCTCGATGTTGGTGACGACGACGGTGCCACCGGTGGCCGGCACCTCGGTGCCCGAGAGATCGACGCACGCGAATTCGAGCTCCCGCTCCTCATCGACATCCATCGCGGTGAGGCGGAGCGACAGTTCGTCGGCGTCGCAGCGCGTCGCGTCCGGCGCCAGCTCGGCGCGCGGGATCCCGACGATGGCGGGACCGAGCCACGCCGCGGTGAACGTGGCGTAGGCCGACGGATCGCCGGTGCGGATCCACGGGTCGACGAGCGTACCCGGGGTGCCCATCACCGCGATGGCTGCCGCATCGGACCAGAGCGGACCGAGCAACACCGCCGCCGCACCACCCAGGGATCGTCCAAAGATGGTGAGCTGGGCGTGGGACCCGCCGACGTCGATGGTGCCATCGGCATCGAAATCACCTCCTGTCGGGTCGGTGTCGGTTCCGGTGGCGCGGAGCGCCCGGAGTAGGACCGCCAGGTCCACGGCCGTCTGGCGGACGACGTCGCGAACATGGGCAGCGTGACCATTTCTAGCATCCTTCCCGATGTCGTCCAGGGAGTCGCCATCGCCGTCGAGATCTCTGCTGCGCGTGGCCAGGGCGGCGGTGAGGCCGCGGGCATGGCAGGTGGGTCGGAGGAGCGTATCCAGCGCCGTGGCGGTCCGGCGATCGGGACCGTGTCCGGTGGCGTTGAACGCGACCGTCGCCAGCCCTTGGGTCGCCAGGGCACCCGCGATGGGGAGCGCCTCGAACGCGGAGCTCCCGAAGCCATGGGCGTACACCACGGTGTCGAAGGGCTGCGCTGCAATTCCCTCGACGGGACGCGGGACGAAGACCCACACCTGCATGGCGTCGCGGGCGGCCGACCGTACTCCCGCCAGGATCTCCGTATCGAAGGCGCTGGTAGGGTTTGTCGAGTCCGGGCCCCCCGCGAGGAGATAGGGAGTCGGGAGCTCCGCGAGCACGACATGCGAGATGCGGTCCAGGCTGGCCGAGAGGGCGGCGTGTTCGTTCTCGTTGGCGAGGCCGAGGACATCGGGGTCGCTGGCGTCGACGCTGGCGCGGAGCACGGCTCCATCCAGGACGAGCGGCCGCTCGAGGAGGGGTGCGCATTCGGGGCTCGCTTCCCATCCTGCCGGCGCGTCTTCACCGCGGTCGAGCTCGCGCTGCGGTATGGGTCCCACCACCTCCTTCGGCGCGAGGTAGGGCGCGAATTCGGCGGCGAGCGGGGCGAGAGGACCACGATTCTGTAGACCTTCCATGACCCGGAAGAGCTCATCGGCCGTCGGCGCCGTGGTGAAGGACCAGGTGAACGCGACATGCTCGAGCCCGGTGCCGGCGAGGTCGCCGAAGGCGCTGGTCGCGGTCAAATCCCTCAGGATCGTCTGCAGTCGGGCTGCGCTGGATCGCTGCATCGGGTGAAAAATGGTGTCGAACGGTGAGCGCGCCGGAGCGCCGTCGCGATCGACGAGGCGGTCGGTCAGCACGACTGCGTAGCGGGTCGCTTCGGCCAGAGGCACGAGCGGTCGAAGCACGAGTGTCTCGGAGTCGCGTTCGTAGAACGTCGCCAGGTTGTCGGCGAGGCAGCGATCGCGGGCGTTGTCCTCTGCCGATCCAGGCTCTGCCGGATTGGTCCCCTGGCAGGCATCGGGGTAGAGGAGGTTCGGAACGTCGAGTCGGCCGTCGAAATCACCGTCGGCCTCGGGGACGTACTCGATCCGGGTTGGGTCCGGCCGCCCCGAGACCGGGTCGACGCGCTCGTCGATCGTTTCGAACTCGAGGGTCGGCTCGGTTCTCCGGGGATCATGGACCCCATACACCCTCTCGTCCCGGACCAAGGCGCTTGCGCTCCCCATGCCGAGTTCGAGGGGCACCAAGGTGCCGTGATGGAGATCGATCAGGTACACCGCATCGTCCGCGAAGGTCAGGGACCCGTCGTGACGGTCGCGGAGCGCGACGAGGTCGATCGCCGTTTCTGTCGGGTTGGTGGCCGTGCGGGCAAACGGAATGGTGATGGGAGCCGTGGTGCCGAACCCGGGGCGGCGATCCAGCTCGCGCTGGATCTCGGCTTGGAGCAGGGTTGGGGCGGCAAGGCGAAGGCTCACGCGGACCCCAGTGGGACTCCCTGGATCCGGCACCGTGAAGAGATCGTTCGGAAAGGGAACGTCGAACGGAACGCGCTCGAGGTCGCACCGCACGACTGGTCCCTCCCCAGGCGGCGTATCCCCGAACCCGGTGGGCGCGGCGTCCCCGGCGCAGGCGCTGATTTCGAGCGCCAGCGCGCCGAGCGCAGCGAGGCGTCGCGCGGCTCGTCTGGGGGAGGGGGGCGTTGGCTGGGACATGTCTAGAATTGGATCCCGATGCGGGAATTCGCCGCGACCGCGGTCGGGTTGCGGGCGTAGGTCGTGTTGGCAAAGGCGTAGCCGGGGAAGAAGGCAGCGCCCTCCGCGCCGAGTTGTAGGCAGATGCCCGTGGGTAGTGGGATACGGAGCTCCAACCCAGCATCGAGCTCCATCCCGAGATCGTGGGCGCGGGGGGTCCCCCCATCGAAGTTGACGTAGCGGCCATCGGTGTAGACCCGCACCGGATCGACCACGTCTGCAGTGGCCTGCGCGATCACTGCGCCCGCCTTCAGATCGAGGGTACGCACGGGACGCACGACGACGACCGGCGCGAGGTACGTAGCCCCTGCGACTCCGCCGTTCGTTGCGAGGTCGGAGCCTTCTGGTCGGGCGTGGGGGCCGAGACTTCCGTCATCGGCGATGGTTGCGGACCGCGCGGTCTTCCACGCCAGTACCTCCTGAAACAGGAGTATTCCGACGCGGTGGGCCGGCGCGAATCGGAACCGGTGATCGATGGCGTCGTAGGGGTCGGCGTCCCCCGATGCCCAGCCCCACTCGAGCTCGGTCACGAAACGCCCCCAACGAGCCAAACCATCACCCTTCGTTACGACGGTTCCAGCCCGAACACTCGCGCCATGAGAGCGGACTGCCAAGCGGGTCGTGTCGGCTCCCGGCACCGCGGCTCCCAGGTCCCAGTCGCCATGGTTCATCGCGACCTCGAACTCGGCGAAGAACGTGGCAGATCCGCCCGGAAGCGGCGATGCCGCGCGGCCTGTGATGTCGGCGGTCACGAGAGCGAGCTCCCGTCTCGCCTCCGGATCGAGCGCACCATCGAGCCGGGAGCGCTGGTGGCGACCGATTACCAGCAACCCAAGGCCCAATTCGCGCCCCAAGCCATGCTCGACCGCGAACACGCCACGCCAGGCGACCTCCTCCTCGCGGAGCTCAGCGAGTGGATCGGAGTAGACAAGATCGCCGGCGAGGCGCGCCTCGGTCGTGGAGTGCGAGCCGCCGGGACGGATGGCGATTCCGACCCTCTCGACCCGGGTTCCGTCCACGTAGTCTCCGAAGCGCGGGGGGTGATCGCCGTCGTTCTCGACCAAGCCAAGCCCCCAGTGGGTGGGCTGCTGGCCAACTCGCAGCTCGAATCCAGACGCGGTCCACTCGGCGAAGAGCCATCTCAGCTCGGCGCGAAGCGGTTGACGTTCGCTCCATGGCTCTCGTGCCGCCGTCACGTATCGGTTGGGTGGCCCCGCGATCAGTCCATGGGGTAGGTCCGCTTGGGCGACGAGCCGCGCGTGAGTCCCGACCTCGAACACCGGGGTGAGGCGAAGCCAGTGGTTCAACCGAGCACCCTGCTCGAGCCGCGTGGAAGACGGATCGGAGCCACGTTCGACCAACACGACCGGCGTCTGGTACCGCATGCGGATCTGATACTCACCGTGCGTCGTCAGGCGCAGCAGACCGGACTGGCGCGGAGGGGGTATGGCCCGGCCGGTGTCGAGCACCCAGGTGGGGTCGAGCCGGATCCCCGATGCCGACGAGTTGACGTTCGGCGCCGCGGCCGTGGGCGGGGCAGCGCTCGAGTCGGGTTGGGTCCCACCCGCTGGCGAGGCGGAAGGGTGAGCCTCAACCTCGCCTGGCGGCGCCGCCAGGCACCGGGGCGAATGGGAGAGGGCCATCAGCCCGATCACGAGGCCACCGGTCAGGCGAAAGGGGAGGCGAACACAGGTTGGTCTCCACCCCGCGCGCACGAGTCGTCGGGAGGGCCATGCACCCGTTTCCCACCATCGGACTCGCTCCTGCACGTGGCGAGTCTATCAGCTTCGGAAGCAGGTCGTCCCGAGCGAGCTCACGCCCCCCCCACGACCGCCCTCGAGGGGAGGGACACCATCACGACCAGGGTGGCTACTGGCTCTGAAGGGGCGTTTCTTCGTGGGCGCAGCAGGGATCGAACCTGCGACTTCATCCGTGTGAAGGATGCACTCTACCGCTGAGTTATGCGCCCGTAGCGTCTCCGCTGATTGCCCCTCCCGAGTCCGGCCCATTGGCACGGCGGGGCGGCACCCCAGCCGGTGAGGCAAGAACACGGCACCGCGCGGGGGTTCGGGCTTTTACCCCGACCGTCACCGACGTGCAAGCGGGCAACGCATGGCCTCGCTCCCGACGGCCAGAGTGCTATACGGTCGTCCCGGATGCCGTCACTAGCCAAACCATCCGCCGCGGAAGAGGACGTTGCCGGTCATCGTCACCGCGATCGAGTCGCCGGGATCCTGATTCTGGCGGTCGCTTTTTCGGCAGCGCTCTCCGTCTCCTGGTGGGCGAAAGTCGAGACGACGCCCGAGGTGAGCCGGCACCCCGAGCCACCGACCACTGCTGGGCTCGAAGGCTTCCCTGGCCACATCGACCCCGCGGCGGGGCTCGCGTCAGCACGGCGCCTCTCGCAGCGGCGGCATCTGCGGTCCATCGTGGCCGATGGGGTACGCTCCGATGGGACCGTCGACGTCGGCAGCCGGGGCAGGGTTCGCTATCTGTTCCAGAGCGCACCAGGAGATGGGCCGCAGCCGCCCCGTCCGCCCGATGCACTTCCGAAGCGTCTATTCTGCGGCAAGCAGGCCGTCGAGATCGGTCCTCGCGGCATCGGTGCTGCCACCGACCAGATGCTCGTGTCTTGCCCCTCGGAGCAGCTCGAGGAGCTCCCGGACCCGGAGTGCACGCCGAAGGCCGTCTGGCAGAAGGCGATGGCTCGTGGGATCCCGGCCAACGACACCGCGCGGATCGAGTACTATCGTTCTCGCGTCGGCCCCGCTTGGCGATTCGTCCTGGGCGGCCAACATCCGGAGCATCGCTTCGTTCTTTCCGACGACTGCGAGCGCCTGTTGACCAACGAGGAAGCGATCGCCGTTCCCTAGATGCCCTAGAGCGACAATCGGGTTGGTTGCTGCGAATCAGAACGAGAATTCGCTGCGGCCGAGTCAGCGTTGGACGGGCGCGGGGTTGGGCGCGAGTCCCGAGGCGGTCCATAGCTGCCGCCAGAGGGCATCGAGGCGCTCCGCATCGGTGACGGAGACACCCGCGACGGGGCGCCCGAGATCCCGGCGGATCCGCTCGACGGCGGGTCTCCGCTCGCTCGCGGCGACCTTGTCGAGCTTGGTCGCGACCGCCAAGAGGACGAGTGGCTTCCGGGAGGCGGCAGGCTCGGACAAGAGGGCGATGAGGTCACGTTCCTCGACCTCTGGGCCTCGCCGTGCGTCCACGAGGAGGGCTACCGCAGCCAGCGTCACCCGATCCTTGAGGTAGGTTTCGATCAGTCCGGCCCACTCCGAACGCTCGCTCTTGGAGCGACGCGCGTAGCCATAGCCCGGCAGATCGACGAAACGGATGAGGGCGCCGTCCGCCAGCTTGACCTCGAAGAACGAGATGAGACGCGTGCACCCCGGTGTGCGGCTCGTGCGGGCGAGGTTGCGGCGACCCATCAGCGCGTTGAGCAGACTGCTCTTGCCGACGTTGGAGCGTCCAGCGAACGCGATCTCCACTCCAACGGGGGGAGGGAGTTGGTTGGGAGACGAGGCACTCGTCAGGTAGCGAGCGTCGACGACGCGAGGGGTGGAGCCGGGGGTGGGTGGCATGGGTTATACCGCGCTCGCGGACCCTCGTGGCGTCTACTGCTGTCCGCGGATGCGTCGGAGCACGGGGCCCGCGAGGGTGGATAGCTCAGGACAGCCGAGGATGCGAGCGCCGACGAGGAAACCGCACCCGAAGGCTGCCGTCGCCGCCAGTCCCGGCACGAGCCGATGAACGCCGTTCCCGGCAAGCCAGGGTCGAAGCATCCAGGCCAGCGGCAGCGCGAGGGCCAGTCCCATGCCCGACGCGATCACGACCCGCAGTGCAGATGGCAAGACCTCGCCCAGCCCGAGGCGTGGCAGGTGCCGGCGCAGCAGGACCCAGAGCAGAACCACCTGCACGGCACTCGCTCCAGTGATCGCCGCGCTCACGCCGACGTGACCCCACGGGCCCCGGAGGGTGAGGGCGAGGGCGATGAAGACCAGGAGATCCAGCGCGGAGACGACCACCGGCGACCGCGTGTCGCCGATGGCATAGTAGACGCCCACGAGCTGGCGAACCGCGGCGACCAACCAGATCCCTAACGCTTGAGCGAGTAACGCGCGGGAGGTTTCCGTGGCATCGGCGGCGACGAAGGCTCCGCGCTGGAAGATCGCCACCACCAGGGGCTCGGCCAGTCCAGCGAAGAGCGCCGTGGCTGGAATCGCGACGAAGAGCGCCATCCGCATCCCGAACGCGAAGGTCTTGGCGAGCTCCTCTCGCTCACCGCGGGCGGCGAGGAGGGCGAGGCTCGGTAACGTGGCGCTCTGCAGCGCCATCACGAAGATACCCTGGGGGAAGTCACAGAGCCGAAGGGCGAAGGTGAAGTAGCTCTGCGCTCCCACCTCGAGCTCGGACAGGAAGCGCCGCGCGAGAACCACGTCCACGTAATAGACACCGAGACCGACCAGCACGGGGCCCATTCGCCAGACGACCGCACGGACGCCCGGGTGGAGGAAATCCCAACTCGGGAGCCCGAAGTACCCGATTGCCCGCAGGCTCGGCCATTGGGCGACGACCTGCAGCACGCCGCCGAGCAGTACGCCAAAGGCGAGCGCGAGGACCCGATCGTGCTCGTCGGCCCCGAGCCAACCTGGCAGCAGCGCCGCACAGGCGATGAAGGCGACGTTGAGCAACCCCGGGGCAAACGACGTCACCACGAACCGCCGGTGAGTGTTGAGCGCCGCGACACCCAGCGCGGCGGTCCCCATGAAGAAGATGTAGGGGAACACCCACCGGGTAAGCTTCACCGTGGTCTCGAATTGACCAGGATGTGCCCGGAATCCCCCCGCGAAGAGCTCGACCAGCCACGGCGCGCCGAGGATGCCGAGGCCGGTGACGATCAGCAGGAGCCCCAAGGACAACCCGCGGATCGCTCGGAAGAAGCGGCGCGCCTCCTCCTCTCCCCGGCGCTCCCGCAGCTCTGCCAGCACGGGCAGCACCGCGGTCTGCACCGCGCCCTCGGCGAGGAGCTGGCGGAGGACGTTCGGGATGGTGAAGGCGATGAAGAAGGCGTCGGTGGCAGCTCGGGAGAACATCCCGGCGAGCACCTGCTCGCGCACGAGCCCGAGGAGACGACTGGCGAGGGTGCCGAGGGCGACGACGGTGGCGCGGCCGGTGATCTGCCGTCGCTCGGCTTCGCCCACGGACGGTTCCGGCGACATCGTCACCTCCGCCCTCTACCCTCCATGGGCGCTCGACCGCGAGTTTTTCGCGGTCCCCTGGAGTAGCAATCAGGTCGATTGCTGGGAGAGATCGACAAGCTAGCGCGCCGAACCGGCTTCAGATCTCGCCGGACGTGCGGCTTCGAGCGTCCCCTCGCCTGGCACGGGTACGTCTCCAGCGGCGCCGTCGCGGTCGGCAGCCCGATCGGTGCTCTGGGGGACTAGCGGATGCCGAGGTGAGCGGCCAGTGCCTGTTCGACGAGCTCGAGGGCAATCGGGGCGTCGTCGGCGCTGACGCTCCTCAGCGCACCTCGGGCGGTGCTCGCGAGCCGCGAGCGGACCGGTCCCGGTAATCGGAGCCGCGCTCCACCGCAGGCCCGACAGACGAGTCCGCCCCGCTGGGGGTCAACCATGGCGGGGCGCCCCTCTGGGCAGCGCTTTCCGCAGCCGACACAAACCTCGAGATCGAGCGCCCACCCACAGGCCAGGAGCAGCGAGAGCCCCAGGGACGCGAGCAGACCGTCGGGCCCACCCGGCGGCTCCGGGAGAGCGAGGTCGTCGAGGAACGAGATCGTCGCGTCCCAGATCGCAGGTTCTGGCGCTCGCGGTGGGGAGGCGTCACGTACCCAGCCGAGGGCGCGCCCGCCGACCCGGAGGCACTCGAGGTCGCCGAGCAAGGACGATCGAGGCGCCTCGAGACGCACCTCGCAGAGGACCATGAGCTCGGCGTCTCCTCGCTCCTCCAGGCGAGCGCGGAGCGTATGCAGCGGTTCGAGCACGCCACCGAAGCGCCGCTGGCTCTTTCGGGCGCTCCGTGCGAGAGCGCTGACACGACCGAGGTCCTCCGTGAGGAGGGTCACCACGAGATCGCTTTCCCCGACGGGCACTCTTCGCAGGAGGAGGGCGCGCGTATCGTGTTCCACCCGGGCGGCGCGGACGCGGTTCAAGCGGTCTTCGACGGCTCCGCTGCGTGGCGCGACAGCTCCTGTGGCATCCCGTCTCCACGCGGCTTGAGGACGATGCTCAGCGCGAGGGTGAAGAGGATGAGCAACAGGACGAACGCGATGGCGACGCCGAAGCGCCGGCCTCGCGCGGGCTTGCTCGGGCTCGACAGGGGTAGGGGCGTTACCCACGCGATGCGTCGACTCGCGGTGTAGCGAGCGAGGACTTCTTCGGGCGAGAGCTCCACCGCGCGGGCGTATGCTACGAGGAAGCCACGAACGAACACCTCACCGGGGAGCTCGTCGAAACGATCGGATTCGATGCGCTCGATGCTCTGGGTTGGCACGCGCGTAGCGCGCGCCACTTCCTCGACGCTCATTCGCTGCTCTTCGCGGCGTCGACGGAGGAACTGGCCAACCGTGTCCATGGCGCGGTCCCTGAGACTACTTGAGCCTTTGCAGCATGGAACTGCATTCTTTGCCCTCGAGGTTCTTTGCCTCGAGTTCGACGCACCGCTCGAGGTCCTCCCGTCCCGCGGTGAGGTCACCGATCCGGACCAGGACCCGACCACGGGCGGCAAACGCCGCCTGCAGTGCCTGGCAGCCAGGGTGCTCCGTTTCCACGGCGCGAGTCAGGGCCTCGACCGCCCGGGCGGCGTCCCCCTTCTTCTCGTAGGCCAGACCGAGGCGGTAGTTTCCCACACAAAACATGGGCTGGGCGGCGATACTTCGCTCCAGAGCGTCGATGGCCTTCTCCGTCTCTCCGAGCTCGAGGTAGGCCCACCCCAGGTTTCCCCAGGCGTTCTCTGGGGTCGAGTAGACCATGTCGAGGGTCAGGGGACGGAGCACCTCCACCGCTTCCGCGTACTTCTTCTGGTGGATGAGGACGACCCCCAATGTGTTGTTCGCGGCGCGGTACTCGTCGTCCAGTTCCACCGCACGTCGTGCGTGGGCTTCGGCTTGGTCAAGCCGGCATTCCTCGTTCGGGCGGCTGCAGAAATCCAGGTACAGGAGGGCGACCAGGTGCGCCGCCTCCGCGTTTCGTCGGTCGAGCTCCACTGCGTGGAGCGCACGGTCGAGGGCTTCCCGTGGATTTTGCTGACGCTGCCAGAGGTCATTGGCAAGGTCGTATTCCGCCTCGGATAGCTTCTGATCGTCGGGGCTTGCGCCACGCATCTGGCCAGGACCGCAGCTCCAGGTCACGAAGGCGGCAACGGCCACCAGGGGCCAACGCAACGACCTCCCCCGCCAGATCCCGCCGCGGCCCTTGGGCCTGACCGGGGAATGGACACCGAAGCAACCGGAATCGTTGGTGAACCAAGGACTGGCCGGGGAATGGATCGGCCGGTGGTTCGAACGCGGACTCTCTTCCATTCCTCGCCTCGTGGGCGCGCCACCGCGCTGCCGATGAGCCGGGTTCGCTGCCGCCGAAGGCGCGATTACCTCGGGGGCTGGGGTGCGTCAACGCGGGTCGGCGTTTGGCGGCTGCCCCCTCATCGGGAGCGTGTGGGAGCGAAGGATGAGCCCGGACGCGCGATGTGGTCCTCGAGGTCGAGCAGGGCAACGAGCTCCCGCAGAGCGTCGATGTCGGGCACTTCCAGCCGTTCTTCCGCCACCGAGACATAGCCAGCGTCTCTCAACTCCTGGACCACCCGCTTGACCGTGTCCACGTCCAGACCGGCTCGAGCACCGAGCTCCATGGGGGACACCGCGAGCGAGGCGCTACCCATCGTGACCCCGACACCGAGTGACCGCTGGACGAGCTTGAGGAGCGTGAGGACCACCTTGCTCCGCGCATCACGCACCAAATGGATCTCGACTTGGTCCTCGGCCTCCAAGAGCCGCCGGGCCAGTTCCCGCAGGATTCGGGCGCCAATCGCGGGATCGCTGCCCAGCACCTCCGCGAGCGTCGCCTGGTCCAAGACCAGGGCAGCCCCCGCCTCTACCGCGACCGCCGTGGCGTTGTGGACGACTCCGTGGCCGAGGGCCGCTTCGCCGAACAGGTTCCCTGGCTTGGCCACCCGAAGGCTCCTCTCCATCGCGCCAACCCGTTTGACGAGGCGTACCCGGCCTTCCTGAAGCAGATAGGCTTCGGTGGCTGGATCTCCCTCCAGGAAGAGCAGATCGCCTGCCCCGAAGCGCCGGCCGAATCGCCCGGCTGCGGGCGACCGATCGAGCTTAGCAGGGTCGATCTCTGGCATCCGTTCCTCGAATCTGGCGGTGGTGGCGGGTCACCGTTCTCCGCTTCCGTCCTTCGCTCCACTCCCCAGGGCGAGGTCGCCGAGGAGCGCATCGGGGGGCACCGCTGGTCTTACGGCGTCCGGCTCCCGCACGTAAAGAGGTTCGGCGGCGGTCTCCATGGCGGGGTCGATGGCGGCCAGATCGGCGATCCATCGCGCATCTGGCAGCTCTGCATCCTCGGCATCATATCGGAGCAGACGCGCTGGGGGCTTGGCGGCCTGCGGCAGGGGGGGAAGGATGCCGAGCTCACTCGCGACCTCACCGACCACGACGAGCGGGCCATCGCTCAGAAGCTTCTCGACCAGGGTCGGGAGGTCGTCGCGGGGAAGCACTCCGGGTGGTCGCGGAGAGGTCAGGGTGGACTCGAAGAGGCCGATGAAGATCTCCCCTCGTCGGGCATCGAGACATGCCAGGCGCCGTCCAGCGATGTCGGGTGGGACCGCTCGTGCCATCGCGGCGAGGGAGGGGACGCCAACGACCGGGACTCCCAGGCCGAGGGCGATCCCCTGTGCGAGCGCCATGCCAACCCGCACGCCCGTGAACGATCCCGGACCGATCCCCACCCCCACCCGCTCCACCGATGCAGCCGTCCACCCGGCCTCACCCATCAGCTCTTCGATCAGGGCCAGCAACCGCTCGGCATGTGCGTTGGGCTCCTCGTGCGCCCGCCGACAAACGAGCCTCCCGTCCTCCGCGAGGGCCACCGATCCTCGTCGGGTGGAACTGTCGATGCCGAGCACACGCACAGAGCCATCCGTCTAACACGAAAGCCGAGTGCCAGCCCATGGCCCAAGTAGCTGGCCTCGCACCCCTGAGGCAGGGCGAACCGAGCGGGGGAGACTGGCGAACGTTTCCTTGCATTGCCGGGAGAAGCGAGTAAATTGCGCCTTCCCGCCAAAAGGCGGGACGGTTCGGGGCGTAGCGCAGTCTGGTTAGCGCACTTGACTGGGGGTCAAGGGGTCGGCAGTTCGAATCTGCCCGCCCCGACCGGTTTTCATGCTGGATTGCGAATCGGGTCCCTCTCCAACGGAACCGGCCCTGGTTCCGAAGTGGACCCGGATGGCCGGCAACGCTGCCTCGGGCAGCGTGAGCATCCGAGCGCTCGACCTGAGATAGCGCTCGTGGGCGGCAAGGTCGGCGTGTCCGGCCAGCGCCTGGGCCTGCTGGGCGTTCACCCCGGCATCGGCCAGCGCCTGGACGTAGGCCGACAGCTTTCGCCGCGTTGCCCCCGGCAACCGGACGTCCTCGACGAGCACCGCTTTCCGGGCCACCGCTTCGGCGTTGGGGAACACGTCCTCACAGGCAGAGAGGGCTTCGCCAACGTTGCGGCGCGCCTCCGTGAGGCTCCGGCCCCGGGTGCGGCAGCCCGGCACCCGCGGAAGATGCGCGTGCCAGCCCGGCTCATCGGGTTCGAGCACCAGGGTGAACGCCAGCTCCTCAACCACTTGCTTCCGAGGCATGGTCGTCACCCTGCCTTGCGCACCCCGCTGGCGCGCTCGAACGTCACCACCGGGTGGACGCCCATCGCCTGGCCCACTTTCTTGAGCGTCTCGATTGAAGGGTTCTCGCCCGGCCGTTCGAGCTTCGCGATCTGCTGCTGGCTCACCCCGGCGCGGGCCGCGAGCTCCGCTTGCGTGAGTCCCGCCCCGAGGCGAGCGCGGCGGAGCTCGATGGCCACGGCGAGCGCGGGGTCAATCTCGATGACCAGCCCCCGGGTTCGCGGCTTGGGCTCCGGAGGCACCTGACCCGACACGAGGTTCGCTTCGAGCCACCCCTCGATCGCTTCCTTCGCGGCGGTCCGCAGAGTGTCCAGCGAATCAGCGAACGTCTGACACCCGGGGGCGTCCGGGAACGTCGCGAGGTGGTGCTTTCCTTCGCGGGTGTGCTTGGCGATGTAGAACATGGCTATGTGACCTTCACTCCCGATGCCTTCTCGATGGCTCGCACCGTTCCGATTGGGAGGTCCCGCTTCGGATGCGGGACCGTGACGATGCCGGGTCGCGCCGGGTGCTTGAAGTGGTGATGGTCGCCCTTGACTCGCGCGAGCTCCCACCCGGCGGCCTTGAGCTTCCGGATGACTTCGGCGGACGACCACGCCACGTCCCCATTCTGCTACTACTAATAGGTTGTGTCCAGAAAGTACGAAGCGCTGCCCCGATGCTTCGAGCGGCCCGCCTACACGTAGCCTGATCGTCTTCTACCGCAGCCACCTAGGTGGCCTCGGCAACCTACCGGCATCGATGCTTCGCCGACGCAATCCGGCGGCTCGGAACGTCATCGTGCAAGCCGACCTGAGCACGACGAATCTGGTCAAGGACCCCGAACTCCCATAGCGTTTCGACTTGAAGCTGATCGGCTGTAGTGCCCATGTGCGCCGACCGTTTGCGGTGCATGAGGACGAGGACCAGGTGTACTGCCCGCTGATGTTGCACCTGTTCACCGGGCTGGCCATGCACGA
>JAFGBI010000316.1 GCA_016933275.1 Polyangiaceae bacterium
AGATCCGGGGCCCACCTTGGTGCCACAGACCCCACGCTGCGTAGGCGATCGAAATTCCTATGGAATCAACCTGATCGGTGCTCTAGCGCCACCTCACCTCGGGATTTGGCTGCGAGGACGAGGTGCTCGAACGTCACCGGCTCGTCCGGTGGGCAGTAGTAGGCGAGGGGCTTGAGGTAGATCTCGCTGCCTCCGGAGCGCAGGAGTTCCTCGAGCACCGCCTGCACGTTCGGCTCGTAGGTGATCTGGGCCAGCATCCTCGAGACGAGCTCGTTCGAGATGACGACGTCGTTGATCTCGGTCGTCGCGGCGAGCTCGCGGTTGCCGGGATCCAGGATCTCGCAGAGGATGCGCTGGCTCGATGCTCCCGAGCGCTGCCGGGCGTCACGAAGCAGGAGCAGGGTGATGATGGCGCGCGTGTCGGCTTGCTCCGCGGTCTCTCCGTCGCCGAGGACCAGTACGATCGAGTATCGGTCGGGGCTTATCACCTGCATCAAACCCTGGCTCGTGTACTCGCCGACGAGGTTCCGCATCGCGAGCGTCTCGAGTTCGCCCACGTGTTCCCGGAGGCGCCGCTCGCGCTCGGCGATCGGCACCGTGTTGAGCAGGGTGATGGACGAGCCCGCGCCGATGTACCCGTCGTACTCCCTGATGATGGCGTAGACGATGGGGCTCCACCCGAGCACCAGCATGTGCTCGACCGGCTTCTCCGATCCCGCGGTCAGGGTGGGGAAATCCGACGGGGAGAGGGGGCCCGCGTAGGGGCGGTGCTCGATGCGGGAGTCCTCGGCGAGCAGGAGCAGGACCTCGTCGGGTTGGATGACGTGGTCGGCGGGGGGGTTCAGCAGGTGGCCGGTTCCGTTGCCCTTGGCCACGCCCAATAGCATGCCGTTCGGGAAATCGAGGAGGATGTCCCCGAAGCAGCGGCCCACTACCTTGGGAACGTTCTTGAAGTGGATCTCACTGCCTTCGAACGCCAAGATCTCGTCGTAGACCAGCGAGAGCCCGCTGATCCGGGCGGTCTGAAGGATGATCTTCGCGATCATTTGGCCCGTCTTCACCACTCTGGCCTGTCCGTTGGTCGCGATCCGAGCCAGGTCCTGGCTCTCGGCCTTCGCGATCTCGGCGGTGACGCGCGGCCGTCGCGCGGAGACCCGGAGGTCCGGGTGGTTGAAGATGGCCATCAACGTCTTCAGCACCCGGGCGTCGGACCGATCTGGGTCGCCGCCGTCGGCCTCGTCGAGCAGTACCACGATCGCGCGCGCTTGCGCGGCGGATACTCGACTGAGGTCATCGAGAGAAGTGGGGCTGCCGCCCCGCACGACGAGGCGGAGCCGCCGGCGACCGCGGAGCTTGTCGACGAGCTGCCGCTCCATCTCGAGCTTCGGACGCTCCGCCATCACGACGACGGTGATGCGCCCGCTCAGTGCGTACGCCTCCGCGAGCTGGTCGATGACCGGGAATACCTTCTCGCTCCAACCGAGGACGAGGAAGTGGCCGGACTCGATGGCCGGCGCGCCGTGTTTGCGGGCATCTCCCAACGCCGCCTGGAAATTCCCGACCAGGACCGCGATCAAGAGGCCAGTGACCACCACCCCGAGGACCGTTACCAGCGCCGAGATCCCGCGTTCCGGGGCGCCGGCGTCCGCCACGAACGCGCTGGTGTCGACGACGCGCCCGAGGTAGTACCACGCGGTCTCCTCGAGCCGTCCCCCGAGGTCGCGTCCGGTGCCGTCGGGACCGATCCCGAGGGCCAGTCCGACGCCGGTGAACAGGGCCACGATCCCTGCCGTGAGGAGGGCGAGGAAGAACAGCTGGCGACCCACGCCACCCGCGATGAACTCTCTGATTCGGTAACGAAGCCTCGCCTGGATTCCCCGCTGCATATTGGGCTCCACGCCGGGGCCTGCTTGGCGTGCCGGCTCGAGCGGGAGAATAGCCGGGCGAGCGAACGGCGCCAGAGAGCGCTTCCCCGCCGGCTAGAGCATTGATCAGGTTGCCGAGAGCAACGGCAGCGCTGGAAACGCGTCCGTGCGAGGCGAGGAAGCGTTTCCAGCGCTGCCTCTGGAGAGGTCTGCTGCCGGTTCGGTGTTCTAGGTTGTTGATTCGACGCAGCAATCAACCTGATTGCTGCTCTAGAACCGTCCGCCGAGGTCGGAGCCGGGCGACGAGGGCAGGGCCGCAGGTGTCCGCGGCCAAGCTCCCGATGGCGTGGCGGACGCTGGCCGTTTGGGACGGAGCGACGGCGCGCTCGGAGGGGGGGCGGGGCGAACCGTCTGCGGTCTCGGCCCACCGCCCCCGGGCCGCGCGGCGGGCGCAATCGCCGCCTCCGCCGAGGGCGCTGCCTCCACGACGACGACGGCCACCGCGCCGGCGGCGCTGGGCGCTGCTGGTTCGCGTGCGGCACTCACTGTTGCCGTCGTCACCGCGGGAGGAGTGGTCACGGCGCCCGCGCTGTCACTGCCCTTGGCGGTCGTGGTGCGCGCGGCCGAGCGGAACCAGAGGAGTCCGCCCAGGAACCCGACGACGACGAGCAACCCGCATGCCGCGGCCCAGCGCCACCCGGCCCGAGCTTGCTGCCGAGACTCTGAATTGCCGGGTAGGATCACGCTGCCCCCATCGGGAACGGTGACCACCCCGACCGCCGAGCGGGCCGGATACCCCCCTTCGATCGCCGAGCCTGGCTCGAAGGGCGGCGCGGCCACCGGGATCGACTCGACCAACTGGGCGCGAGCCTGGGCCACGGCACCGGGCACGGCCCCGCTCTCGAGGTCGAACGTGCCGGACACTCGGGTATTCCGCGTCGCAAGCCGCCGGATCCGATCGATGCGGCTCGGATCCCCGCCCGGGAGTGTCCGCAGGGCGTCCGCGAGCTCCACGACCGATTGGAAGCGCGCTGCCGGCGACTTCTCCAGGCAGCGCCCGATGACGTTGTCCACCAGAACGGGTAGGCCGGGGACCCGTTCCCTCGCCAGCGGAGTCGGTGCCGAGGAGATGCGGACGAAGACCTCGGCCAGGGTCGTTCCATACCAGGCGCTCGTCCCAGTCACGAGCTCGTACAGGATCGCGCCGAGCGACCAGATGTCGGTGCGGTGGTCCACGTCGCGCGAGGAAACGGCCTGCTCGGGCGACATATAGAGCGGAGAGCCCATCAGCGTATTGGCCCGCGTCAGGTCCATGCGGCGTCCCGAGGGCTGGGCGAGCTTCGATACCCCGAAGTCGAGCACGCGAATGCACACCTCACCGTAGGCGTCCTGCGTGAGGAAGAGATTGCCCGGCTTGAGATCGCGGTGGACGACACCCACCGCGTGCGCCTCCGCGACGGCTTCGCAAACCTGCAGGAGGTAGCCGACGGCGGTTGCGAGCGGCATGGGCCCCCGCTGCTGCAAGAGTGCCTCGAGATCCGTTCCCTCCAGACGCTCCATCACGATGAACGGGGTCCCGTCTTCCAGCCGACCGACGTCGAGGACTCGGCCGACGTGAGGGCTGCGCAGCGTAGCGGCGATGCGGGCCTCGCGCAGGAACCGCTGGAGATTCTCGCCGGACTCCGTGAGTGCGGCGTGCATCACCTTGAGCGCGACTGGCTGCCGGAGGTCGAGGTGGATGGCGGCGAGCACGACGCCCATGCCTCCCCTCCCGAGGTAGCCCTCGACCCGATACTTCCCTTTCAGGACGGTTCCCGGGGCGTACTCCAAAACCCGTGTTCCCTCGTCGCTTGTGCGCAGTGAAGCATACTCGACAAGACCGCGACGAGGAAACGCAGCGTCGGATCGCGACCTCGCCAGGAGAGGTCAGCCGGGCGCTCCGGGGTGCCCGACCGTCGAGCCCCGGGGATCTGCCGGCATGGAATCCCCAACGTCCGGATCCCCCGGCGGGAATCGAGGGTGGGCCCTCGGGGAGTGCGCGTGGCGCACCGTGGCCCGTGCGCACCGTGGCGTCAGGGTGACAGTGGCGTCGGGAGCGGCCGAGATCGTGGGAAGCGGCGCCGGGCAACGCGATTGCAGTCTGCGGCCCCACATCGCGAACCCACCTCTCGTCCCGGGTCTGGTCTGCCGGTTTCGTGGTCACCGTCGGGACGTCGTTGCGCGCATCGCGGAGAGCGTTTGCCACCCTGAGCGTGCGCGTCTCCGCCGCGCGAGGCGTTCTCGCGACTCGCCGCCTCCACCGAGGCGGCACTCGCCGAAGCCCCGTTCGGTCCGCGCGCGATCGCGACGTTGCCGGTGCCGGCCAAGAGACGCGATCCGTTCGAACGTGACCCGACCCTCGAGCTCGGTCGTCTCAAAAAGTTACAGCTTGCGCACGGGGTCGGCATCGGGGCGGTGCCCGAGGATCGTGCAGAGCAGTTGGTGGTGGAGCCTCGTCCCCTCGACGACGACTGGATCGGGCTCGGTCGCCACCCGTCCGTTTCCTTTCGCGGAGCCCCGGACCGGCCCTTCGTTCGGTGCTTCTCCCCAGCCGAAGCGATTCGGTCGGGATTGGGGCTTTGCCAGCCGCTCCCTTTCTGGCTACTTTCCGCGCCACCATCGCCCGGCCTGTGCCCCGGGGCCATCCGGGCCGACACGGGACGGACATCGACGAGCTGCCATCCCGAGGAGCACATGAAGCATTCCGTTCCCCACGATCTCGGTGCGGAGAAGGCGCGCCAGGTGGCTGAGGCCGCGTTCGCCAGCTACAAGGCCAAGTTCGAGAGCTATCGCCCTGAAGCGACGTGGGTGAGCGGGCGTCGCGCCGAGATCCGCTTCACGATCAAGGGAATGACTCTGACCGGTGCGATGGAGGTCACGCCCGCCACCATCGACATGGAGCTCGACGTTCCGTTCCTCTTCCGTCCCTTCCGGGGCACCGCCATGGCGATGATCGAAAAGGAGATCAACGCCTGGATCGCCAAGGCCAGGGCGGGTGAGATCTGAGCGGCTGCCGACTCGGCTCGGCTGAGTGAAGCAGACGGGACCTCAACGGCGATCTCCGGCGTGCCACGTACCAGCGCGTCCTGCCGGACGCCGGCCGGTCGCGCGACGTGCTGCCGCCAGTGACCTACGGGGCGCCTCGTTCCCGCAGCGCCCCGTGCATCGGAGTCACGGCGGTGGCGGGGCCCGCGACCAACCCGCGGGTGGAGGCGAGAAGGGATCGACTGCGATCGAGGGCCGTCGGACCCGTGCGGCCCCCGAGCGCTCGAGGTGAGCCAACACGGCGAGCACGCTTGCCTCGTCCCAGGCGTCCCCCACGATCTGCAGCCCCAAGGGGAGCCCGACCTCGTCCATCCCGACCGGAGCCGTGCCCGCCGGCAGCCCAGTGAGATCGGCGAGCGCTGAGTAGCGCCACAGCGCATCGAGCGCGATCGGATCCGCGAAGCCTCGCGACGCCTCGTGATCGGTGACGGGTGGCGCTGCTCGTGCGGTCGTCGGCAGCGCGAGCACGTCGACCGCGCCGAGCACCGCGGCCACCTCGAGGCGCAGCGCGGCGCGGAGGCGCTGCGCCTCGAGGAACTCCGTTCCGCTGAGCTCGGAGATCGCCAGCAGGACCAACTGGAGATCCGGACCGAGCTCCTTGAGGTGCAGGGTGAACGCCTCGCGCAGCGCGGTGAGCGTCTCGACGCCGATGGTGACGTAGCTCGCGGCGGGGGCGCGGCTCGAGAGCGGGACGTGGATGGGCACGAGCGTGGCGCCGTCGCGCTCGAGGGCCGCCAGCGCGGCCCGCCCGAGGGATGCAGGTGTCGCCGGCGCTGCTGCCCACTCCCGCTCGTCGATCCCGATGCGAAGGCCGCGCACGCCTCGGCCGATGGACGCCAGGAAGACCGCTGGATCCGGCCGAGGTTGCTGGTTCGAAGCGGCGTCACGCGCGTCTGCCCCGGCGGTCGCGGCGAGGAAGCACGCAAGGTCGTGGCTCGACGCTCCCATCGGTCCGATCGTGGCGACCGTGGAGCCCGCGCGCAGCGCATGTCCCGCGAGGGGGACTCGCCCGAAGGTGGGCTTGAGCCCGAACACACCGTTCAACGCGGCCGGGATCCGGACGCCGCCGCCGGCATCGCTACCGAGCGCGAGGGGCACTACTCCCGAGGCGACGGCCACGGCCGATCCCGTCGAGCTGCCACCCGCGAGGCGGTGGGCGTCGTGCGCGTTCCGCGGCATCGAGCGGTGAGGATTGGCCCCAAACGGGGAGAGTCCGTGTTCGGTCATCGGCGTCTGGCCGATGACGATGGCTCCCGCGCGGCGCAGCCGCTCGACGGTCACGGCGTCGCGAACCGCGGGCGTGTTCGGACGCCAGCCGGAGCCGTGGCGGGTCGGCAGCCCCTCGACGTCCACGTCCTCCTCGATCGCGATGGGGACGCCTTCGAGATCCGAGCGCGGGGTGCCGCTCGCGAGGCGCTCGGCACTCTCGCGAGCGGCAGCGAGCGCGCGGTCCGTGTCATAGGAGAGCAGGGGGCCTCGGGGAGGGGAACAGGTTGACAGCCGCCGGGCGGTGCTCAGAGCGCGATCCAGCACCGCCTCCGGGCTCAACGTGCCGGTACGGTAGGCATGGACATAGTCCCGAACGGTACGTGGCCACTCGCCGCTCGCGAGCGCTCCCAGGTCGGCGCTGGGACGCTCGTGCGACGGTTGCGCCTGCACCGGAACGACATCTAGAGGCAGGGGTGCCTTCTTCTCTTCCGGGAGGTCGCCGAGCGCGTCGACTCCGAGCTGGCGCCGCAGGAGCTGTGCCAGCACCGGTCGCACGGGTGTCCTCGCGACACCTGCCAGTGCCCGCAGGGCGGTCCCGGACAGGCGGCCCTTCGTGCGCTTCCGCATGACCCGGGATGGTAGCTCGCGGAGTGTTCCCGTGGGAAGCCCACGCCGCGGGTCCTGCTTGCTAGATCGAGTCGCGTCGCTTGAGGATGATGAGCATCCAGACAAGAGAGAGGAGCATCATTCCCCCGAGCACGGCGTAGGGCAGCCACACGAGGTCCCAATTGACGAAGCCCCAAGCGCCGTTGAAGGAGTCGGAGGCGATCTGCGCTTCCGCGCAGAAGAACCGCCCCCCTTCGATGTAGTTGTCCGCGCTGTTGAGATCGGGCTTGCTGAGGTCGACGACCCAGGCTGGGTCTTGCCGCACCGCGGCTCGCTCCAACGCCACGACGCCCTCGAAGCCCCAGCGGGCTGGGACGAGGTACATCGGGTACTCAAGGATCGAATTGGTGGTCATTGGCACCATCAACCCGCCGAGCACCACCTGCGGGAGGAGCGCGATCGGGGTAAGGCTCGTCGCTGCCTCGCTGCTCGTCACCATCGACGAGAGCAAGAGGCCGAGGGCCACCGAATCCATTGCGGTGATGGTGAGAAGGGCGAGCTGCTGGCCGAACGCCTCCAACCCACCGTTGAACCCGAGCGCGAAGAAGACGATACCGAGCAGTACGGCGCACTGCAGCGCCGAGAACAGGCTCAGGAGCACGAACTTGCTGAATACGTAGTTGAAGACCTTGAGGTTCACCATCCGCTCGCGCTTGTAGATCGCTCGCTCGCTGACGATCTCGCGGGCGGCGTTGCTGGTGCCGAACCACACGGCGGCTACGACCAGGAAGAAGAGCGCACCCGCGTTGTCCGCGGTGGCCGTCATGTTGGCGAGGAAGTCGCGGGACGAGCTGCCGATCTCGTCTCCGTACCTTCGGCTGAGCTCCTGCAAGGCGCCGAGGCACCAGTATGGAATGGCCTGCTTCTGCCCGCCGAAGACCAGCGCGAGCAAGAGCCCGATGATCGGTGCCTGGAGGAGCATGATCAGGAGTCCCCCCGAATCCCGGACCTTGATGCGGGCGTACCGGCTGAGCAGAAGGAAGAACTGGCCGCTCGTTCGCGGCCGGGTCCGTGGCACGCCCTGGTGGTGGGCGCCCGTCCCCACTGAACGCGGGCCGGAGAACATCCGCTGGAAGATCGGGTTCTGCGGGTTGAAGAACTCTGTCTGCCATTCGCGGGCGGCTGCGCGACGGGCCTCGAAGCGCGAGGTGGCGGGGTTCTGGGCCCGCATGGCCTCCCAGATCGGGCGCTCGCGTTGATTGAGCATATCGAACATGTCGCGGGGGTTGTCGATCGTGTTCGGCTTCCCCTGACGCTCGAGGAACGACCCGAAGAACCGGTACCCGTCGCGGGTCGGTCCATAGAAGACGGGCACCCCGCCCTGACCCAGGATGAGCGCGAGGTTGAACTTCTCGTACTCGTCTTTCGCGGGCTGGTGAATGGTCGTGATGATCGTCTTGCCAGTGCGCTTGGCGAGGTCGGCCAGGAGCTGGACCAGCGCTTGGGTGTCGTCGGCGGCGAGCCCGCTCGTTGGCTCGTCGAGGAACATGATGATGGGATCGGTGACGAGCTCCATCGCGATGTTGACTCGCTTGCGCTGGCCGCCGCTCAAGATCTTCCGCTCGGGCTTGCCGATCTGCAGGTGCGCTACGCTCTCGAGGCCGAGCGCCTTCAGCGTCTCGTCGACTCGCCTGTCGATTTCGTCGGACGAGAAGTCCGGCGGTAACCGGAAGCGAGCGCTGTAGCGCACGGCCTCCCAGACCGTCAGCTCGGGGTGCACGATGTCGTCCTGGGGGACGTACCCTATCGAGCCCCGCATCGCGTCGTAGATCGCGTAGAGGTCTTCGCCGTTGATGCGGACCTGGCCGCCCGACGGCGGCAGGTAGCCGTTGAGCGTCAAGAGCAGCGTCGTCTTGCCCGCGCCGCTCGGCCCCATGAGGGCGATGAGATCACCTGGCATCGCCTTGAAGCTGACGTGGTCGAGGAGCATTCTAAGCTCGCGGGGGTTGTCCCGGTCGGGCACCTGAATGACCAGGTCCCACGCCTCAATCTCGTAGAGTGGGCGGCCTGACCACTCGGCTTGATGGTCCTCGACGACGACCGCGACCTCCTGTGCCTCCACCTGGATCAACAGAGGCATCGGGCCGATGAACACCTTCTCCCCGTTGACGACCGGGACGCGCTGTCCCGCAGGGATCCGCTGGCCTCGCACCCAGGTGCCGTTCGAGCTGCCCCGGTCTTCGACGAAGATCTGACCCTGGATGGTGTGGAGGATCGCGTGCTTCGACGACACCTGCGGGTGCGCTAACACGATGTCGTTCTCTGGCGTGCGACCGATGGATCGGGTCGGTTGCGCCCCGGGCTTCATGGCGATCTGCCCGATCACAGTCTGGTGCTTTCGGCGGACCGGGGCGGCCCCCTCGCCGCTGGCGGCGGCCCCCGCGCTGGCGGGGCTCGCCAGCGGACCCGGCGGCGCCGCCGCCGCGCCGAGCGCCTGAGCGAGCTGGGGGATCATCTGCATCGGCAGTGGAACGGGGCCGACCGCGAGGATGGCGTGCGGCTCGATGGGCACCGGCTGTTGCGCGGGGAACCGCTGCGCGCCGAGCCAGGTGCCGCCGGACGAGCCGAGGTCTGTGGCCGTGAGCGGCTCGAAGCTGATGACGACGTGACGACTCGAGACGCTCGCGTTCTGGACCACGACGTTCGACTGGTTCGGGTCACGGCCGAAGACGAGCTGCCCCGGCGTGATGGGGAGCTGTCCCGGTGCCATCAGCATCATCGCGATCGCGGGGTGAACGTTTGGCACCGCGGCTTGCCCAACCACGAACTGCACCCGGAAATCGAACGGAACCTGCGCGCCCGCGGCGAGTGGTGCGCCGTTGGCGGCGCTCGGACCGACGCCGAGATCGATGAACATCAGCGAGCCGTCGGGCTGCCGCGCGAGCCGCGCGTGCTCGGGAGCGACACCTGGTCCGCCGAGCCGAATATCGCAGGTCGGGGCGCTGCCGATGGTGAGGATGGCCTTGCCGAGTCCGGGGATCATGGGAACCCAAAGCTACTAGAACCGCGCGTCGCGCGGCACTCCCCGTCGCCGTCCCGAGGAGAGAGGCCGCGTGCATCGCCGGATCCGCACAAAAACCGCCATCGCCGAGCAGATTGGCGATCGGGCCGGATCAGCGCCGGGGCGGCGCCCGCTGGTGAGCGCGCGCGGGGCCACGAGGCGCGCGGCCCCGCGCCACGTGCATTCCGCTCGGCGTTCCTGCGGGGGCTCGCGGCGGTGTCGAGGTACGATGGTCCGTAGGCCTACCCACGCTTCGAGTCAGGGTCTTGCTCCCGCCTGCCGCGCTGGCCGTGCAGGGGAGCCCGGAGGCGGACGCCCCCCGAGGCGAGCGGAGAACCACCGCTGGCACCCGTCGTCGCCGGCGCGCGGTCAACGTTGCTGTCCGGTTGCGAACCCCGAAGTGGCCGGACTGGACCCCGGGCGATCGCTATTCGCGTCCGTCCGGCACGTACTCGCCTGGCTCGCGCTGTCGGCGGGGGCGATCGTCGGGGAAGCCCCGGCGCCAGTCGGGGCCACTGGGAATCGCGGGCGCTGAAGCGGTCGGGGCGGGTTCCATCGGGTCGATCGCGACCTCCAGCGCGGTGGCCTGCGGCGTCACGGGTGTGCTCGATTCCACGACGAGCGCGGGTGGTGGCCGTCCCATCCTCTGCGAGCGCCACTGTCGGAGCAGCGTCACCGCTCCGATGACCACGAGGAGCGCGACGCCCAGCATGAGCAAAGGGCGGGCGACGAGCGCTCCTGGTGATGGGGATCGAGGGGGCAGGGTCACTGATTCGCGGCCCCTACGCGCGGAGCTCGGATGGCCCGCTGGGAACGGGCCGAGCCATTCGTCGACCACGGTGGGTCCCGCGCCATGGGGTGGGCGCGCGGTTGGCGGTGCCCCCGGTGCGAGGGGGCGCTCCGTGTCGTGCGTGGTGTTGTGTACGGTGTCATCCGCCGTGGCGGCGCCGAAGGGTGCCGGCGGGAGCTTTGGCTCCTCCTCCCGGTCGCGGGGGTCGATGAGCAGGGTATCGCCTGCCGAGGGCGAGACAGGTACCTCGAGGAGATGGAGGACGAGGAGGGTGGAGTTGTCGTGCCCTCCGCGTGAGTTTGCTAGATCGATGACCGTTTGACAGACGACGGCAGCCCCGAGGTTGAGGTGTGAGCGTACGAAGCCGACGAGCTCCGCGTCGGAGACGAGGTCGGTGACCCCATCCGTCACGAGCAGGAGCACGTCGCCCGCCTGCAAGCCGACGAACGTGGGACGGACATCGACCTCGACCGTCGGCTTGATCCCGAGCGCGCGCGTGATCTTGTTCGCCTCCGGGTGGGTCGCCGCGAGCTCCGGTGCGAGGACGCCAGCCGCGACCAGCTCCTCCACCAGCGAGTGGTCACGGGTCAGCCGTTGCAGCGTGTCACCACGAACGAGCAGCGCGCGTGAGTCGCCGACATGGGCGATCAGGGCTCCCCGTTCGTTGACGAGGACCGCGACGCACGTGGCGCCGGGCCGCGATGGATCGTCGCCCTGCCCCCCGAGGGCGTGCACCGCCGCTCCCGCGGCTCGGATGGCGGCGGCGAGGGTGCTCGACGGGTTGGCGTTGGGCCTGCTCTCCGCGACGGCGCTGACGATGGTGCGGACCGCGGTCTCGCTCGCGACGCGACCCCCGACGTGCCCTCCCATCCCATCGCAGACCACCGCGAGGTGACCTAGGGGCGTCTCCGCGAAGGACGCCGAGTCCTCGTTGACCTGCTTCAGCGGATCGAGACCCGGGTCGCTGAGCTCCGCGAAGTCGAGGACGACGTTGCGGGCGGTGCGACGCACCGTGCGCTCCTACTCCAACCGAATACTGAACTCGACCGGTCCGAAGCGGACGAGCGAGCCGTTCGGGACGGGCGTCCAGACGCCCGGGTTCAGCCGGTTGCCGTTCACGACCGTGCCGTTGTTGCTGTTGTCATCGCGGAGCTGGAATTGGCCAGCGTCGATGCGCGCGGTCGCATGAACGCCAGACACTCTCGGCTCCGTGAGCAGAATCCCGCACTGGGCCCCGTCGCGACCGACCCGCATCTCGATCCCTGGGGTGACCGTGAACACTCCGGCGCCGCCCTGGAGCACGGCGCGCGACACGATCGCGGGGGGCGGGGCGTATGGATCCGGTGGTTGCGCGCCCGCACCCATCGCGCCGAGGGCTCCGGTCACGCCCACGCTCGCGGCCTGGCCGCTCGAGCCGTACATGAAGCTTGGGTTCAGCGGGGCGGGCGGCCCGTTCATGGGCCCCATTCCGGGCGGGACATGGGCTATTGGCGGGGGGCCCATGGGGGAAGGTGCGGCGGGCACGCCGTATCCGGGCGGAGGTCCGCCGAAGCCAGCCCCGGGAGCCCCGAAGCCGGGGGGTGGCGGTCCGCCAGGCGGCGCACCGCCAGGCGGCGGGGCCACGCCGGGGCTGGGCGTGCCACCACCGGGAGGCACGGCGCCGGGAGGAGGCACGCCGCCAGCAGGAGCCATCCCACCGGGAGGCATGGCGCCGGGAGGAGGCATGCCGCCAGCAGGAGCCATCCCACCCGGAGGCATGGCGCCGCCGGGAGCCATCCCACCGGGAGGAGGCCCGCCTCCGTACGCGCCGGGGCCGCTGTACCCACCCGGTGGTGGGTAGCCGCCGTACGGATTGCCGGCGACCAGCGGGGCGGGGGCTGGTGCTGGGCGCCGCCGTCCGCCTAGACGCACGATGGCCACGACGAGGAGGAGCAGCACGACGAACGCGAACGCGCCGACCAGCACGTAGAGGATCGGGAACGGGGCGGTCGTCGCCTTGAGCTCGATGATGCGGTCGGCGGTGACGCCGCTGATGCGGTGTGCCTTGTTGTCGTAGACGACGAGCCGAACCACCGCCTTCGAGCCCGACCCATGGAGGATCTTGTCCTTCTCTGGCGCCTCGAACTCGGCATAGGTCGAGCTCGCCTCGATGGTCGTGCCCTTCATCCCCATCTGGATGAGCTGCTGCTGCGTACGCTTCGCCTTCTCGACGTCCGCGCCGGACAACGCGGCCGGGAGCGCCTGCCCAGCCGGTAGGAAGTAGATCTCGGCGCGTTCCTTGTCTCCACCCCAGCAGAAGTCCCCGTACACCTTGAGCCGGCCACCTGGGTAGACGGCATCATCTTCGCCCTCCGACGCCTTGCGGGTGGCCTCGATGTTCACGTCCAGGGGCCAGGTCGTCGGATCGATGTCGGTGGGCACGTTCTTGAACGTGTTGTCCCCGAGGATTGGGGGATTCACGTTGTTGAACACGAGCTTGAACGTCTGCTCGACGGTGGGCGCGATGCAGGCCACCCGCCACTCGACGATGTGCATCTTCGAGAAACGGGTACGGACCGCGTTGACGATCTGGGGGGAGCGGCCGCCCTGGCCCGCCCGCATGATGGTGAAGAAGCCGCCGATCCCTGGGTTCGCCAGGTTCTGCATGAACTCGAGCGAGTTCTGCTTGAACTCGTCGAGCGCGGTCTGCGGAAAGTAGACGCTGATGATCGGCACCGGCATCTTGGGCAGCGCCGTGTTGTCCTCGGGGAAGCGACCGTTGCTCAGGTACTGGCTGAGCTGCAGCGCCATCGGGCCGGATGTCGAAGGATCGGTGCCTCCGTAGCCGCTGGAGAGCAGGACCATCGCCTGGTGCAGCGGCACCTGCATCGCGCCCTGGCCGGTGTCGCCCAGGGAACGGAACCCATCAGTCGCCGCCCCCTTGACGATCGAGAAGAGGGTGCGGGCCCGCCCCTGCGACGGGTAGGTGCCGGTGACCGAGTTGATGAACCCTTCGGCGCGCGCACGCTGCGCAGCCGGCATCCACTTGGAGTCGTTGACGATTTGGCGGTCGTTGAAGAAGACCACGTTGACGAGGTCGTTCGGGCCCATCGCTGTCACGAAGGACCGCGCCAGCGACCGCGCGTCATCGAAGCTTTTCCCCATTCGGCTGTCGGCGTCGACGAGGATGAGCCATGCCGTCCCGACGCCGGGCCGCTGGAGACTCTCGCCCCACTTCGCCTGCCGCACGAACTTCGCCGGCAGGTCGGCCCCGTCGACGGTGACCGTGAAGATGGCGTTCGCTTCCGGGAACGGTGAAAAGGACGTGTAAAGAGCGTTCGGAGCCTCGAGCGCGCCCGACATGCAGTCGTAGAGCGCAGTGCCCCTGGCCCCGGCGCACGCCGCCGTGGCCTCCGACACCCGCTTGGCCTGCACGAGCTCGACCACCGTCGTCAGGACCGGGGCGCCCTTGCTCTGGCTCGCCCGCGGGTCGATGCGCAGGATCTTCGCCTCGGGTGCTGCCACGGCTGGCCGCGGCATGAGCCACGCCAGGAGGGTCAGCACGACGGTGACGAAGCCCAGTCCCCTCCACTTCTGGTCTGTGATTCTTTGGGTCCGCATCGGGCTCGGCTCTCAGATGATCTTCAGGGTGGCCGTGTAGCCACCGAAGCGGAGGATCTGCCCATCGCGCAGCTCGCGCTTCGTACCGGCGGGAATGCGCTCGTCGTCGACGTAGGTGCCGTTCGTGCTCCCCGTGTCCTCGATCTTGATTCGACCAGGTCGAGCAGACGCCAGGATCGTCGCGTGGCGCGACGAGGTCGTCGGATGGTCGATCTCGATGCTGAGCCCGTCGGCGGCATCCTTGCGCCCGAGGGTGTTGGTCCCCTGATAGACCGGCCAGAACGAGCCGAGGTCGGTCGTCTCGTAGCTAACCAGGAAGCCAGCGAGGACGCGCGGGGAGCCCGGGGGCAAGAATTCCGGGTCCCGAGCGACCCCGGCCGGAGCGGCCGGATCCGTCGGACCGCTTCCGGGGCCGCGAAGGGGCTGAGGCGCCTCCGCTCCCACCGGGGGGCCCCAGATCGGCCCCGCCGGCGATGGGGGAACACTGGGAGACTGCTGCGGCGGACTCGCCGGGGGAGGAGGAGCTGGCGTCGCCCAGGCCGGTGCTGCCTGTGGTGGGGGGGCGGCGGGAGGCGGGGCGCCCCAACCCGGCGGACCCGCAGGGGGACCGGCCGGGGGCGGGCCCCAACCCCCGGGAGGACCAGCGGGTGTCCCGATCGGATCGGGTGGAGCCCCCCAGGTCGGCGGAGCCCCGGCTGGCGGAGCGCCAACTGGCGGCGCGCCAGCCGGCGGCGCGCCCATGGGTTCGGGCGGTGCCCCCCACCCTGGTGGACCAGCCATTGGTGGCGCTCCCATCGGCGGCGGACCCGCAGGCGGAGGGGCACCGGGTGGGGCGCCCATGGGTGGACCCCAGCCAGGAGGCGCTCCACCAGGCATGTCCGGTGCCATGGTCGCCCCGAATGGGTTCAAGCCCTCGGCGACACCAACCCGGGCCGGTCCATCGGCGGCTGGACCCCAACCAGGTGGACCTGGAGGCGCACCCGGGGGCGGTCCGAAGGCGCCGGGACCCGCTCCCGCGGGGGGGGCCCCGAACGGTGGTGGCGATTGGGGTGGTCCCCATCCTGGCGGACCAAACCCTCCCCCTCCGGGGTCGCCCGCTCCGGCCGTAGGTATGGGTCCGCCGCAAGTCGCGCAAAACTTGCTAGACGGATTGTTCGCAGCGCCACACCTCGGGCACGCAATCATCGACCACCTCCAGACACGTCCAAACCTGACCCGGAGAACGGGCGACGAGCAGCATAACCGTTCCCCCGCGCAGCGAGTAGCCCGTGTTCATTTCGAGCGATCGGTCCACGATCGAGGGAGGTCCCTGGGGGACCGAAAGGCGACGCCACACGCATCCGCCCCACGAGCTGCGGCTCGCCCGCGGGCCGACCCGAGCGTCCCCTCCGATGCAGGATGCCCGCCGAAAGAGCCGGGGGCTGGCGGTCAGCGGTCCTTGGCGTCCTTGATTCGCGCCGCCTTGCCCGACAGGTTGCGCAAGTAGTAGAGCCGCGCCCGCCGAACGACACCGCGCGACACGAGCTCCACCTTCTCGATTCGGGGCGAGTGAGTCACGAAGATGCGCTCGACCCCCACGTTGAAGCTTACCTTGCGAACCGTGAAGGTGCCGCGGGTCCCGGCGCGATGCCGCTTGATGACGGTGCCCCGGAAGACCTGGATACGCTGCTTGTCTCCCTCCACGATCCTATAGTGGACGGCCACGGTGTCGCCCACTCGGAAGGCGGGCAGGTCGGTGCGAATCTGGCTCTGCTCGAGCCCGGCGAGGATCGGGGCGATGTTGGACATGGTGGCAAGCTCCGTGATGACGACCCCGGTGGATTGGCTCCACCGCGAGGCTTCCTCGACCGGGGGCGTCGGGCCGTTCGAGCCGATCCATGGGGGAAAGCGGGCTCGAAGGGGCCCGGCATTATGCACCGGGGCCCGGGCCCGTCAATCGCCCGATCGCGGGCAGTCTGGTGGCGCCTCACCCTTCCACCTGTCCGCCGCTTGACCGGATCTCGGTTGCCAGGTGGTTTCCGCTGGTGTTTTCGCCCGGGGCCTCCCTTGACTTCGACTCCGTAGAGGGCTAATCCGGCGAGCCCGCCGAGCCCGTCGCGGGGACGAGTCCCAGCCAAGGACGTCTCGCGTGGCCGCGAGTGTTGCGGTCGGGCTGCTACCGCCCAGCACCACAGCGCAGTGACATAGGAGCTCTCGACATGAACCAGTACCCCGGCGTCATCGGTCGTAAGGTCGGAATGACGCAGATCTTCAACGCCGACGGCACGGTCGTGCCCTGCACCGTCGTCGAGGCTCGCCCGGTGGTCGTGGCGAAGCGCACCCAGGCGCAGGATGGCTACGACGCGATCGTGCTCGGCATTGGCGAGCGCAAGGAGAAGCACACATCCAAGCCGCTCGCTGGCTTCTTCAAGAAGCAGAACGTCTCGCCCCGGCGCTCCCTTCGCGAGCTCCGCTGCCCCGCCGAATACGCTGCCAAGTACGAGGTCGGGCAAGAGGTTCGGCTCGATGAGGTGTTTTCTGAAGGGCAGTTCGTCGACGTGCAAGGCGTCTCGATCGGGCGCGGTTTTTCGGGCGTGATGCGGCGTCACAACTTCAAGGGTCAGTCGCAGACGCACGGCACCCACGAGTACGAGCGGCACGGTGGTGCCATCGGCACCAACATGACGCCTGGTCGCACGCTGCCGGGGATGAAGATGCCCGGTCAGCATGGCAACCGGACGCTCTCCGTGCTGAACCAACGCGTGGTGAAGGTCATCCCCGACCAGAACCTGCTCCTCATCCGCGGTGGCATCCCCGGCTCGCGCAACTCGCTCGTCGTGGTGCGTGGCGCCATCAAGCGCCGTGGCGGGATGCCCAAGAGCGCGTGAGCCCTGGGATCCGGGGTCGCGCGCCGGATCCTTCGTAGCGGAGGGGGACGGTCGCGTGGCGTTCGAGCGGGTGTTGGCCGACTGGCTAGAGGACCGCACGCTCGTCAGCGAGCTCGATCTGCTCGTGGTCGACAAGCCGTCCGGAGTCGTGGTGCACGGCGGGGACGAGGGGCTCGGCGCAGATCTGGTGGGACGGCTTCGGGCGTGGTTCCGCTCCCGCGGGGAGCCCGAGTACCTCGGTGTGCACCATCGGCTCGATCTTGGCGCATCGGGCGTGTTGCTCTTCACGCGTTCGCCTCGTCACAACGTGGAGGTCGCTCGGTCGTTTTCGGAGCACACCGTCGAGCGAGTGTACGTCGCGGTCGTGGGTGGGACTGCGCTTCCCGATGCCGGCGAGCTAGTCCACCGTTTGGCGGCCGAGAAGGGCCGGCCGACACGGGTGGTCGACCGCGGAGGACGTCTTGCCAGAGCTCGGTATCGGGTCCTCGAGCGACGGGGTAGTCGTGCCCTGGTGGAGCTCCGGCCGGCGACCGGGCGCACCCACCAGCTCCGGGTCCAGCTCGCCGCCGTCCACGCGCCCATCGTGGGAGACACGATCTACGGGGGGGCGGCGGCACCCCGCCTCATGCTTCACTCGGCTGTCCTGGGGGTGCTCGGGCGGCGCTTCACGGCAGCGGTACCGCCGCTGTTCCTTGCGTCGCTCGGCGGTCGCGACGGCGAGCTCGGGGCACCTGCCGAAGTCGCGCGCGGGCTCGTCGAGGCGGCGTGGCGCCGGGCCCCGGTCGGGCGCAGGACGGACGCCTATCGCCTCGTGAACGGGATCGGAGACGGACTCCCGGGCATCGTCGTCGATCGCTACTGCGAGCACGCGGTGCTCGCGCTGGGGAGCGAAGAGGCAATCGCCCGCGAGGCCGAGCTGGTGGCAGGGGTGCTCGCGCTGGGCGCGAGCAGCGTGCACGTCAAACGGCATCTGAAGGCCGATCTGCGGAGGCTCGACCCCGGTGCCCTCGCGTCCCCCGCCCCGGCGGCGGGGAGCGCGCCCACGGGCACGGTCATCGTCAACGAGAACGGGCTCCGGCTCGCCGTGCGGCTCGACTCGGGGCTCTCGACGGGCCTGTTCGTCGACCAGCGCGACAACCGCGCGCTCGTGCGCCGGCTTGCTGCGGGGGCACGGGTCCTCAATCTCTTCGCCTACACCTGCTCCTTCACCATCGCTTCGGCGACGGGTGGCGCGCGCGAAACCGTCAGCGTGGACCTCTCCTCCGCCGCCTTGAGACGTGGCCGTGAGAATCTCGCCCTGAACGGTATCGCCGGACCCCAGCACCAGCTCCACCGCGCCGACGCCGGCGCCTGGCTGCGCCGCGCACGCGCCCGGGGCGAGCGGTTCGATCTCGTGGTGCTCGATCCCCCGAGCTTCGGCACGGTGCGCGGTCGTGCTGGATTCTCCATCACCCGGGATCTCGAGGTCGTGGCTGCGGACGCGATCGCGCTGCTGGCTCCCGGCGGCCGCCTGCTCGCGGTCACCAACCACCGGAAGACCACCGTCGAGGGCCTTCGTCGACTCCTCCACCGTGCGGCCCGCTCTGCGGGTCGGACCGTCACGCAGGTCAAGGACTGCGTTTCCGGCTACGACTGTCCTCCCCACCCGGACGGACCGAGCCCGAGCAAGAGCGCGCTGGTCACCGTGCGGTAGTCTCTTGGCGGCGTGACCTTGATCGAATCTGGCAGGGACTCTCTCGGGTGCGGCTCGAGGACACTCCCCGGAGCAGCAATCAGGTTGATTGCTGCGTCAAATCAAGGACTCTCAATCACCGGCCGCGCATCGGCGACACTGGATGCGTCGGACCGACGATCGGAGCGGATTGGCGACCAGCAAGGACCGATGCGCGGCCGGCGCTCTAGTCCGCGCCTTCGCCGAGGAACGGCACGAAGCGGACGCCGAGGAGGCGCTCGACGCGGAAGGCCGCGGGTCCGCGACCCGGTGCGAGGCGGGTCCAACGCTCGAGATCCTGGCCGTACTCCTGCGGCCCCACCGGGATCACGAGGCGGCCGCCCACGGCGAGCTGGTCGAGCAGCGGCTGGGGCACGCGCTCTGGCGCCGCGGTGACGAGGATGACATCGAAGGGCGCTGCCTCCGGCCATCCGCGGTATCCATCGCCGATCCGGAGCGCCACGCGCGTCGCCGAGTACCCGGCCTCGCGGAGATTCCGCTCCCCGAAGCGCGCGACCGGCTCGAGGTACTCGATGCTGTGCGTCATGCCGCACACCTCGGCGAGGACCGCGGCCTGATAGCCGCTTCCCGTACCTACCTCCAGGCAGTGGTCGTTCGGTTGGGGTGCCGCGGCGGCCGTCATGTAGGCCACGATGAAGGGCTGGCTGATCGTCTGCCCGTGTCCGATCGGGAGCGGGCGGTCCTCGTAGGCGGCGGCCCGAACACTCGACGGTACGAACCGATGTCTCGGCACCCGGCGTATCGCTGCCAGGACCCGCTCGTCCCGGATCCCCTCGGCGATCATGGCGTTCTCCACGAGCTCTTCCCGCTCTGCCCGGCGCTCGTCGGCGACCGCTGACGAGGTTGACCGCGGCGCAGAGGGAGATGGCGTCGAGGTGGACGGCGTGGTGGGAGGTGGTGGGCTTGGCAGGGCGCCAGCGTTCGTCGCCACCTCGTGCCGCGAGCAAGCGGCAGCCAGCGCAGCGAGTCCGAGCGGTCCCCAGGCGGTGCCCATTCGTGAAGGATGCCGTAACCAACCCAGGGTGCCAGGACCCGGGAGGGGGATGACCGATACCACCGGCGAGTCGAGCACTTACCACGTCGAGCCGCATCGCGGTCGGGCTCGGGACCGCCGTCGTTGGCCACGACCGGGGCCTGGGCCCGAGGCCCGCCCGCCGCGAACATTGCAGCGGACAGGTGAGGATTCCCTCACCCTGCGCGTCGCGTCTCGCGCAGCCGATCGCCCGAGGCCGATTCCGAGTCCGTCACTCCCCTCACCGGCCAACGCGGATTGGGCTGGCGAGGGCCTCGTCGGAGTGCTCTCCTGAGAGGTGTTCCGATGAACGCAAAGATCCTGATCGACGCCATCGTCCGCCAAACGATGATACTCATCGCGCAGCTCTCGACAGCCGACGGCGTGCGTTCACCCCTCTCTCACGTCGCCGACGAGGTTTTCATCGGGCTCGTGCGGGAGCTCGAGAGCCAGGGACTCGGAAAGAAGGTGATAGCCGACATGTTCGGGCTGGCCCTCCGCTCCTACCAACAGAAGGTGCAGCGGCTGAGCGAGTCCGCAACGAAGCGAGGCGTGACCCTGTGGGGTGCCGTCCACTCGTTCCTGGCTGGTGTTCCCGCCGCCAGTCGTGCCGAGGTGCTGGAACACTTCAAGCACGACGAAGAACAGAAGGTCCGCAGCATCCTCAACGATCTGGTCGAGACCGGCCTGGTCTGTCGGAGTGGTCGGGGAAACGACGCCCGGTATCGGGTGGCCACGGAGGAGGAGCTCCAGGACCTGGGCGCCAGCGGGACGGTGGACACCCCGGACACCAACGCGGCCCTCGTCTGGGTCTACGTCTATCGCATGAGCCCGCTCCGGCGAGACGAGCTCGCCCGCATCCTTCCGCTCCCCGCGGCGGCCCTCGACGCGGCAATTCAGCGCCTGGCGGCGGACGAGCGGATCCGGCTCGAAACGCGGCCGGACGGCGTCTATTGTCTGACCTCGCAATGCCTCATCGCGCTCGGACAGGCGGCTGGCTGGGAAGCAGCCATCGTGGACCACCATCGGGCCGTGCTCAATGCACTGGTCGCGAAGGTGGTGAGCGGTCGTCATGTCTCCGGTGCGACCGACGAAGTCGGCGGTACGACGCTCTCGTTCGACCTCTGGCCGGGTCATCCCCAGGAGGCCGAGGTGCGTCAGCTCCTCGCCTCGGTCCGGAAGCAGATTCTGCCGATGTGGGAGCAGATCGCGGCGTACAACCAGGCGAATCGACCCGACTCCACATACAAGGTGACCTTCTACTGCGGGCAGTACTTGGTGGAGGAGGGCGAGGGCTCGTGACGGCGAGGCCCGACGATTGGCGGGGGGCGGCGCTTCTCGCCCTGCTCGCCTGCATCGTCACTGGCTGCGAGCCCAGCACTGGCCCCCGTACGGACAGTCAAACCAACTGGTATCGCGTGTGCGAGAGCGATGCCCAGTGCGGGGGGCTCAGCTGTGTCTGCGGGGTGTGCACTCGGATTTGCGACGCGGACGTGGCCTGCTCCGATTTCAGCGGCGCCACCTGCGTCGCGGCCGACGAGGTGGGCGCGATCGCGCTCTGCAGTGGTCGGTCTCCCCAGTGCGACGGTCTCTGCCTCACGCGGTGTGACGCGGAGACGTGTTCCGGCGACCAGACCTGCGTCGCTGATGTCTGCACCCCGCGTCCCGAACCGGCGGTTCACGTCGTCGTCGACGTCGCGGCCCATCACCAGGAGCTGCTCGGATTCGGAGCCACGCTGGCCTACGCGGAGGATGGCATCGTCCTGCACCCGCGTCGCAGCGAACTCTACGCCGCCATGTTCTCCGACCTCGGTCTCGACGTCCTCAGATTGCGGAACCGGTACGGCTACACCGGGGACGACGACCTCACGACCGCGAGCGAGATCCTGAGCGCGGCGACGACGAGCCTCGGGCGCGAGCCGACCGTGCTCTTGACCTCATGGAGCCCGCCGGTCGCGCTGAAGGCCAACGGGGCTCTCGAGTGCAGCGGCGACCACGAAACCTGTACCCTCGCCAGGGCGCAGGATGGGCGCTACGACTACGCGGGCTTCGCTGCCTACTGGCGCGCCTCGCTCGATGCCTACGCGATGGTGGGGCTCGTGCCCGACTACATCGGCATCCAGAACAACCCGGACTACGTCCCGCTGGCTACGGAGCCAGGCGAGGGGTGTCGGTTCGCACCAACGGAGGGCCCCGCGACCGTGTACGTGGACGGAGAGCCAGTGGAGGTCGAGTACCCTGGATTCGCGGAGGCGCTGACGGCGGTTCTCGGTGAGATCGCTGACTTGCCGCAGGCTCCGATGATCGCTGCTCCGGAGTCGTCCAACGTCCTCAGCACCATCGAATACGCTGCCTCCCTCGACATGACGGAGGTCGACGCCATCACGCACCACATGTACGACTCCGATCCGGAGGCCGTCGACCTCGACGATCTCGGGACGCTCGGTGAGCTCGGCCAGAGCCTCGGTCTTCCGATCATGCAGACGGAGATGGAAGCCGACGGCTTCGGCACCGCCCTTCTGTTGCATCATGCCGTCACGGTGGAGGGGGTGTCGGCGTACATCCAGAACGTGCTGGTGGGCCCCTCGCCCGACTCGGGTGGCTACGCGGGCACGATGATCGCGTTCGACGTGGAGGGTTTCGCGCTTGAGGATCCCTACTATGCTCTGCGCCACTACGCACGCCACACGGATCCCGGCTGGATTCGGGTGGACGCCCTGGTTGACGACGAGCGACTGCTCGCGACGGCGTGGGCTGCTCCTGCGGGGGAGGCGATGACCGTGGTGCTCGTCAACAGCGACACGGTCGAGCTTGCCGTGAGGCTCGACCTCGGCGCCGCGGCCACCATGACATCGGCGGTGACCCGCACGGTGTTCGATGGGGTCGAGCGCTCTGCCGTGCTCGGCATCCTGCCGGAAGACGGGGTCCTGCGCGTGCCGGGACACGCGATCGTCACCCTCGCCCTGCGGTGATGGCCCAATCACTTGACGAGGCGCGGAGGGTCGGCGACCGTCGTAGCTCGCTCGCCCGCCCTGAGCCAACCGTCCGCCATTCATGACGAGCCGCCGCAATCTGTACCAGGGCGATGCCCGCACCCGGCAGGCGCGCGCCCAGGGCTATCCAGCAAGGAGCGTCTTCAAGCTCGAGGAGATCGATCGACGGGTCCGGCTCTTCAAGTCGGGTCAGCGCGTCCTCGATCTCGGCGCGATGCCCGGTTCGTGGACGCTCTACGCCTGTGAGAGGGTCGGACCGGGCGGGGTGGTCGTCGCGGTCGATCTGAAGCCCATCACCGTCAGCCTGCCGCCGCAGGCGATCGCCCTCGTGGGGGACGCCCTCGCGCTCGAGGACTCGGTGTTTGCCGCGCATGGGCCGTTCGATGTGGTGTTGAGCGACATGGCGCCGAGCACCAGCGGCGCCCGGGAGCGGGACCAGGCGCGGAGCGTGGAGCTCTTCCTTCGTGCGGTTGCCGTTGCCGGGGCGGTCGGCAGACCGGGATCGTCCTTCGTGGGCAAGCTCTTCATGGGGCCCGACTTCACCGCTGCGCGGCGCACTGTCGCGGCGAGTTGCCGAGATTGCCGCGTGGTCCGCCCGGAGGGGACCCGGCAGCGGAGCTCGGAGGTTTTCGTCATCGGGCTCGGCTTCGGGGCCTGAGGCGAGTCGCGCCTCCGCCGCGGAGGACCTCCGTTCTCCTGCCAAATTGCGGAGTTTGCCTGGCCGCGTCCGCTGCGGGATGCTTCCTGCTCGATGGTGCCGGGTTCGTGCTGCGATACGTCCGAGCAATCCTGGCACCCCTATGCGCGTCTCGAACGACGGCTCCGCACCTGCGTCTGGGACATCACCCAGCGCTGCAACCTGCGCTGCGTGCACTGCGAGAACCGCAGCGGACCCGGCTCGCCGCGCGAGCTCACGCTCACCGAGATGCTGCGGGTGGGGGACAGCTTGGCGCGGCTCGGGTGCGAATTCGTGGACATCACGGGTGGCGAGCCCCTCACCTTTCGGGGATGGGACCGACTCGTCCGCCACCTTGCTGTCCTCGGGATGCGCGTCTCGCTGATCACCAACGGCCTCCTCCTCGACGAGCGGCGGCTCGCCATGGCCGTTGCAGCGGGGGTCGGGCTGGTCGTCGTCAGCCTCGACGGCACGGAGGAGATCCACGACGCCACGCGACTTCGCCTCGGGAGTGGGCCATCTCCGTTTCGGCTCGCCATCGAAGGCCTCGTGCGCGCGCAGCGGGTGCTGCCCGTGGCCGTGCTGACGCAGATCAACCGGCAGAACGTCCACGATCTGCCGGCTCTCCACCGGCAGCTTCGCGAGCTTCACGTGCGGCGCTGGCAGGTGCAGCTAGCGGTCCCCGCGGGACGTCTCCTGGATCACGAGGTGCCCTACGTCATCGCTCCCGCCGACCTCCCGAGGGTCGCCGCTTGGATCGAGGCCGTGCGCCGGCGGGGGGGACCGCCGGACCTCGAGGTGAGCGACAACATCGGCTATTATACGGCGAGTGAGCGCTGGATCCGGCAGCGTGGCGGGCGACCGGGGCTCTGGCTGGGCTGTGTCGCCGGTTTGCGGTCCGCCACCATCACCTACGAGGGGCGGGTGCGCGGATGCTCGATGATGCCTGCGGAATTCGACGCCGGCGACCTGCACGAGGAATCGCTCGAGTCCATCTGGGAGGACCGTTCGCGTTTCGCGTACACGCTCGACTACGATCCCAGGCGGTTGACCGGGGCCTGTGGGCACTGCAAGTTCGGTCCGGTCTGCCGAGCTGGGTGTACGACGATGGCCTACTACAGCACCGGCAGCATCTACGAGAACCCCTATTGCCTCCACCGGCTAGAGTCGTCCGCGGTCCTTTCGCACCCCACCCCCAACCCGGGAGCGTTCGGATGAGTGAGCGGGTGTCGGGCACGGTCCTTCCGAAGCTCGTGGGAGCGGAGCTCGAGCTCACCACCCGCTGCCCCTGTCACTGCACGACCTGTGGCACGGCCGCCGGCGACGCCCGCCCGGTGGAGCTCTCCCTCGCGCGGTGGCAAGAGGTGACGCGGGAGCTGGTCGAGCTCGGGTGTCAGCGGGTGACGCTGCTGGGGGGAGAGCCGCTGTGTTTCGAGGGCTGGGCCGAGCTCGCGCGATTCCAGGTCGAGCTCGGGCTAGCCGTCGAGATCGTGACCTCCGGTGTCACCGTGGATGCCGAGGTTGCGGCGCGCGTGCGCGACGCCGGGGTCGCCTCGATCACGGTCAGCGTCGATGGTACGCGTGAGGCGCACGATCGGCAGCGTCGCGTTCCTGCCGCTTTTGACCGGGCGCTGCGGGCGATCGCGCTCCTCGATGCAGCCGGGCTGCGGGTAGGGGTAACGTCGCAAGTCAACCGGCTCACGTTGCCCACGTTGGAGGCGCTGGCTCCCGAACTCGAGGTCGCGGGGGCGCTCGGGTGGCAGGTGCAGCTGACCTTCCCCATGGGTCGCGCGAAGGACTGCGGCATCGAGCTAATGCCCGAGGACATGCCGGAGCTTCACGCCACGCTGCGCAGACTACGTCTGAGGCGCGGACTTCGTCCCTTCCTGACGGACAGCATCGGGTATTGCACGGATGACGACATCGCACTTCGCACGCCCCAGGGTGGCCGTGCCCGGCCGTGGATTCAGTGCCTCGCGGGGCTGCGGCACATTGGGATCGCGAGCAACGGCGACGTGAAGGGCTGCCTGGCGCTGTGGGATGCCTTCACCGAGGGCAATCTCGAGCAGGAGCCGTTGGCGCGGATCTGGCGCGATCCCGAGCGGTTTGCGTACACGCGAGCTTTCGACCGAAATAGCCTCGCCGGTCCTTGCGCCGACTGCCCGCACGGCGAGCTCTGTCGGGGTGGGTGCACGGCGGTTGCGGTCGCTTACCACCAACGCCCGGGGATCTGTACCCACTGCTTTCGGCTCTTCGAGGCGCCGGCGTCCGGCGCGCTTCTGCCACCGGCCTGCCCAGCCGGTTCTCCTTGATGACTCGTAACCTCGTCGGAAGGATGACCAATGGATCCGAGAGTCGACTCCCTGCTGGTTCCTGCATCGCTGCTCCGAGTACGTCAGTTTCTTAGTCGGAGCGGGCTCAAGGTGTGGCCATGGGCCCCGCCAGAACGGGCTCTGGACGCGCTTCAGAGCCTGCTCGCGGCGCGGCGGGACGATCCCGCCTTCTGGGCGTCGCTCGAGGAGCTCCTCGGCGACCTCACTCGCGATCTGCGTCGCCGGCGAGACGCCGCGGGGACCGCGGTGGACAACGAAGTGCTCGAGCCGGCGCAGCATCGGGCGTTGCTCGCGGAGCTCCAAGGTGCCCTCGCTGCGCGTCCCGAACGCGGATTTCGTCTGCTGGCGGCGGCGCTCTCACGGCAGGCGCTGGGCGCGCTCTGCCTCGTGGCGGGAGTAGCCCTGGCGGGTTGTGGGGGCGCGACCAGCAAGGACGGGGCCGAGGACGACTTAGATCCGAGCGGGGGCAACGGATCCGGAGCAACCACGTCGGGAGGCAGCGGGTCCGGTGCGGCGACTTCGGGCGGTGACGGTTCCGGCGGCAGCGGCTCCGGGGCTACGGGCGGGGTGGCAACCGGTGGGATGGGTGGGATCATCGTTGTCCTCCCCACGGGTGGGACCGGGGGAACCAGTCCTGACACCTGTAACCTCACGCTGGACGAGATCCTGGGGGCTTGCGTCGCCGACGCGGCCTATCGCGACCAGCTCATTGGGTGTGTGAGCGATCTGAACGCATCCTGGCGGTCGGGCATCGAGCGGTTCATGGCATGCAAGGATTGCGGCGAAGTGCAGAGCGAGCTCTGCCGGCTCCTCGACACCTGCACCGATCCGGAGCTCGGCGCCGAGTACAGCCTCGAAGAGTTCGTGGACCACTGCGTGGTCGTGCTCTACCGAGGCGTGGCGTTCGAGTAGCGTGCCCGTTTGCTGACTCTCGACCCATGACGACCAGCCGAGATCCACTCTGCTGGCGGGGCCCCACGCTCCGGGACCCAACGCGGGCCTGGGCGCGTTGGGGAGAGCGTGGGGGTTGCTGCTGTTCGCTGGTGCTCACGTACCCACGTTACGCTCCGCGCCGGGGCCCGCCTCCTCCGCGCCCCGCACTGCGCAGCATTGTGGGTGAGGGGTGCGGGGCGCGCGTCGCGCCTGGCCAGCGAGCGGCACCCGACCGGGACCGACTGAGGCGTGAACGGATACCGTACGGCCGTCCGTCTCTATTCGGGGCCCTGCCATCGTCGGAGTTTTCCCACGTCGATCCCGAGGCAGTCGATGGCACGGGCGGCGATCTGTTCCACCATGTCCGTGACGGAGGCGATCCTGGCGTAGAACGGGGGTACCGGGGGTAGGATCGTCGCGCCGATCTCGGCGGCGCCGAGGAGTTGCCGGAGGTGGCCGACGTGAAGGGGGGCTTCGCGGGCGATCAGCACGAGTGGTCGCCGTTCCTTGAGCGTCACATCCGCTGCCCGTTCCAGCAAATCGGTCGAGCGCGAGGTCGCGACGGCCGAGACGACGCTCATGCTGCATGGTGCCACGATCATGCCCGCGCTCGGGAAGGTTCCACTCGCGATCGGCGCCGCTAGCTCGTCGTTCGCCCAGCGCCGAGTGGCCCGGCCGTCGAGGTCGGCGAGTGTCAGATTCGCTTCGAGGCCGAGCACCCGCTCGGCGGCGCGGGTCACCACGAGGTGTGTTTCGACACCCCTGCCCGATAGCAGATCGAGAACCGAAAGGCCCAGCGCGGCGCCGCTTGCGCCCGTGATGCCAACGACGACGGGGAGGATCATGGTGACGAATCTAGGCGACCGTTTCATCATCGGCGACAAGAGAACGTGAGGTCAGTGGTTTTCCCGGTCACCGGCGGCGAGGGTCGGACCGGTGCGGACGGCGCGGTTTGGCGCCGAACGCCGGCCGGTCTTCTGGGGCAGGCGAAGGCCAGACCATCACGAACGCAACGGTGAATGGGCGGAAACATCGAACAGCTGCTCGCGGACGACGGCAATCGATAGGCGGGACGCGTCGAGCAGCGCACGAAGCTCGAGGGCGGTGTAGCCGGCCTCGATACTCGTTCGCCAACCGCGGCGCATCTGCCTTCCGGGCACCGACCAGTCCAGCAAGGCGAAGCCCGAGAGTAGCTGGTAGAGAACCTCCGCCCCGAGACTCAGATCGCGTCGCCCGTCGCTGATGACGAACACACCTTCCGGCTTCAGCACGCGGGCGACCTCGTCGAAGGTCGCGACGGGAGCCAGCCAATGGTGGAGCGAACCGTTGGAGATGACCCCATCGAAGCTATCGTCTTCGAAGGGCATGGCCGACGCATCGCCCGGGACCACCTCGAAGCTTGCAACGCCCTCTTGCTGGATGTTTCGTTGGGCAACTCGCCGCATGTCCGGGGACAGCTCGAGACCGACCACCCCAACGCTGGGCAGCTCCTTGGCCAAGCAGATCCCGATCCACCCCGGGCCGGGTCCGATCTCGAGGACTCGCCCCTGGGGGTTCAGGCCCAAGTCGTTGACGAAGAAGCTTACGAGCTTCTGGTACTCCCCTGCCAAGTAGCGCTTGCAGAAGCGGCTGTAGCCCTCCATGTCTAGCTGGGCTTCGTCGATGATGGCGCCTTGGGTTTCATCGGCCTCCGGTACTCTCGGTTTGACACGCCTCATGGTTCCCTCCGAATGGCTTCCTCCGACGGTAGCGCGGCAGGCGCTCGCACGTCTGGCACGTTCTCGTGTCATTGAGACTCGCCCCTGCGAGAGGCGCGGCCACGCGGACCTTCCAGACCAGGTTCCGCCTTGTGGCTCGAGGCAGGTTCCCTGGTCGTCCGGCCAGGATCGTCGTGCTAGCTTCTGGTTGCTGCAGAACCAACCACCTCGCCCCACCTCGGGCGCCCGGCCACGATTCCCCTCCGCGATCGTCCTTCCACGCGGCATCACCCTCCTGGGTCACGAGCAGAGCCCTACGAGGCATCGTCGGGAGCCTCGGGTTGGTGTGGCGGGAATACGGGGGGTCGCTTGCTGGAAAGATGAACCAATCCACCGTCCCCGAAGCGACTGCTGAACATCTCCGGAACGTGCACTCCGCCATGTCAGCCCGTCGTGCTCAGGTGTCCCTTTCCCTGGTGAGTGGCCAAGACCGTCGAGGCACCAGCGACGGCGACCTCGCACGGGGTTTGGTCGCCGGCGAGGCCTGGGCCATCGCGGAGACATGGCACCGCTTCGCGCCAATGGTGATCATGATGGCAGCGCGCTGCTTGGGCTCGAGATCCGAGGCCGAAGACATCGGGCAAGAGGTCTTCTTTCGCGTGTTTCGCAAGGCGAAGACCCTGCGCGACCCCAACAGCCTGCGCAGCTTCATCTACTCCTTTGCCATCCGCACGCTCAGGGCCGAGCTGCGCCGCAGGAAATTGCGATCCTGGCTCTTGTTGGACCCACCTGGAGTGCTCGTCGACGTGGGCTACCGAACGTTGGATGTGGAGGCGCGCGATCATCTGCGAAGGTTCCATGCCCTGCTCGATCGCCTGACGCCACGTGATCGGCTCGTATTCACCTTGAGGCGGATGGAGTCGATGACGGTGGAGGAGATTGCGACTCAGATGGACATCTCGACGTCCACGGTGAAACGATCGATGGCACATGCTTCGAACCGCCTGTCCCGTTGGATCGATGCCGACCCTGGGCTGGTCGGCCTCCTCGACAAGGAGCGGTGGGGACGATGACGACGACTTCGGACGAAACGACTGACTCTCGGGCGCTCGTCTTGCTGACCGAGCTGGGACGTGATGGGGTGCCGCGGCCCACCAGGACGGAGCTCGACCAGGGACTGGCCGCGCTCTATTCACGCATCGCTGCGGGTCGAGTTCGCCGGCGGGAAATTGCTCGCTGGTCGCTGATCGGGGTGGTGGCGGTGGTGTCGATCCTCATGACCCTGCAGATCGTTTCACTTTCCCGGAGTCGCTGGTCCACTCCAGAGCCGCGGGCGCTTGCCTACCAGATCGAGGGAGGCAACGTCCTCGAGGGTGGCTATTTGCGCGAGTTCGGTCACGGGGGCATCAAGTTGGTGTTCGACGAGGGGAGCAGGTTCGTGCTCACGCCGGGCACCCGTGGGCGGCTTCGCGCGGTCGACCAAGGAGGCGCCCGCGTGGCCATCGAGAACGGTACGGCCTCTTTCGAGGTCACGCCAAGCAGCGACCGGCGATGGTTCGTCGAGGTCGGTCCGTTCATGGTCACGGTCAAGGGAACCGTCTTCACCGTTTCCTGGGATCCGTCGAGCGAGCGATTCGAGCTCAGGTTGCGGCGGGGTCGTGTCGAGGTCAACGGGCCCGTTTCTGGCGGGAGCCTGGCGTTGCGAACGGGCCAGCGGTTGGTCGTGAGCCTGGCAGAAGGGGAAACCTTGATCACCGAAGACGAGTCGGACGAAGCCCTCGGCGAGTCCGCCGGCGTTCCCCCTCCACCCGCCGCGATCGCGTCCGTTCCGGTGGACCAGTCCGCCGGATCCAGTCCGTCGATTGCCCCTGCTCTACCGACCGTCGTGAAGGTCGCGGGCGAGCGCCGCTGGGCCGAAGAGTTGGCGAGTGGCCACTGGGACCGCATCCTCGAGAGTGTCGAGCGGACTGGCGTGGAAGCGGCTCTGAATGGCGCTTCCAGCGAGGACCTGTTTGCGCTCGCCGACGCGGCTCGGTATCGACGTCGCACCGATCTGGCCCGTGCGGCACTGCAAGCGCAACGTCGTCGCTTCCCGAACTCGGCTCGCGCGCTCGACGCGATCTTTCTGCTCGGTCGCGTGGAGGAATCGGGTGGAGGTGGGATGGTTCGAGCAGTCGCGTGGTATGACGAGTACCTGGCTCGGGCACCGACGGGCCCCTACGCAGCGGAAGCCTTGGGGCGAAAGATGACCGTCGCCAGCCAGATCGGCGGATCGGCACAGGCACGGCCGATCGCGGAGGAATATCTGCGGCGCTTTCCCAAGGGAAGCTACGCGGGATCGGCGCGCGCATTGCTTCGCGTTCCCTGACTGGTAGCCGTGGATCGCCTGCGTCTCGCCATCCTCTCGTCCGTCCTGCTGCTGTGGGCGACACCTGCACATGCGGGCACCGTCGCCATCGTGCGCCTGCCGAGCCCGACTCCTCAGCTTACCGAAGCGCTTTCCCGCCTCCACGGGGAATTGCTGTCCGTGGGCCTCGACGTGAAGATGATCGTCGGCCCCGCGGACCGTGGCTCGGATCGAGCAGATTCGCGAGCCTGGGTGGAGCAGATAGCGGCCGAGGGTGGGATCGACGCTGTCATCGAGATTGTCGGCGACCCCTCACCGGTGGCAGTCGACATTTGGGTCATCGAGCAGTCGCCTCGAGGGATCGAAGCCTTGAGGGTATCCGTCGAACCTTCTGGCAACAACGCTTCGGAGCGGCTCGCGATTCGTGCCGTCGAGGTTCTACGCTCGACGTTCCTCGAGCGCGACATGGTGGCAAGAGAGCGGCACGCCAAATCCATCGCGGAACCAGCGACCGGGCCTCTGCCCTCGGGTGAGTCGGACCAACCGGACGAGCCGAACGAGCCGGCGCCTCGACCAGAGCACCTTGGCGTCGAGGTGGGGGCTACCGCACTCACCAGCCTGGACGGCGTGGGGGTTGCGATCTTGCCCACCGTCCGAATCGACCTGAGGGTGCGGTCTTGGTTCGTGGTGCAGGCAGTGTTCGCCGGCTTGGGGAGCCATTCTACGGTCGCCACGACGGCCGGCAATGCGCGGGTTGCCCACCAGTTCGGCATCCTGGGTGGATCGTATCGGATCCGGCCGGATCGACCGCTGTGGCCCTTCTTTGCGCTCTCGGCGGGTGTCCTTCATACCGCGGTCGAGGGCCGGGCTGATCCACCCAGGCAGGGGCACACCACGGACCAATGGTCGTTCTTGTTGGACGGGAGCTTGGGGCTGGGTTTGAGCCTGCCCGATCGCTACTTCTTGACCCTGGCGACGCAGGTGCAGCTGGCCGAGCCATACGTGGGCATCCACTTCGTGGACGAAATGGTCGCTACTGGCGGACGTCCCAATCTCGGTTTGGCCCTCACCGTCGGTGCCTGGCTATGACGTCACTGGCGCGGGCCGGGCTACTCTGGATGCTGGGCGTCGTTGCCGGCACCGGCGGCTGCAACCGTGCCGATCTGTATGTAATCACGAACGAATCCACTGCGGGTGCCAGCACTGCGGGTGCCAGCACCGGGGGTGCCAGCACCGGGGGTGCCGGTGTTGGGGGTGCCGGTACCGGGGGCGCCGGTACCGGGGGCGCCGGTACCGGGGGCGCCGGTACCGGGGGTGGCAGCGCTGGCGACCAGAGCGTGGGACCGGTCACCTGTCCATTGCCGGCGTTGCAGGCGGGGGACACGAGCGTGACACTGGAAGTGGACTCCGTGAGCCGTAGCTACGTGCTCCACATTCCCCCAACGTACGACGGCAGCAAACCGGTGCCGCTGGTGGTGGATTTTCACGGGATTGGCAGCTCGGGCTGGGGCGAGCTGGCGAGTTCACCGTACCCCGCCGTGACCGATCCAGAAGGCGTGGTCATGGCGTTTCCGGACGGCACGATGGGTCCTATCGGCACCGGGTGGAACATGGGGCCTTGCTGCGTTGCCGACGTCGACGACCTGTCCTTCGCCAAGGCCTTGGTGGCTCGGATCGAGGAAACCGCCTGCATCGATCCCGATCGAGTCTATGCCGTCGGCGTTCTGACGGGTGCCGGGATGGTCTATCACCTTGCCTGCCACGCAGCCGATGTGTTCGCTGCCGTGGCGCCCGCCGCGTTCGATCTCCTGCAAGAGACCGTTGACGACTGCCAACCGTCGCGTCCGATCTCGGTGATCTCCTTTCGGGGCACGGAAGACACGCACGTGGGGTACGATGGAGGTGCTTCCTCCCTGGTTCCCGGGATGCCAATCACCTTTCTTGGTGCCGAAGTGACCTTCGAGCGATGGGCCCAAATTGATGGATGCACGGGACCCCAATCGATGGAAGACAGCAACGGATGCTCGTCCTACTCGGGTTGCTCGGACGGCGCCGAGGTGATCCTCTGCACGAAGCAAGGTGGCCGGGAGGAGCCCGGCGACGCCAACGTCGCTTGGCCGGTGCTCAAACGCCACTCCCTCTGACCGTCTCGAGTATCCGTTCACGGAGTCCTGACCTGAAACGACCGGCCGAGATCCGCTCCGCTGGCGGGTGTGATGATCCCCCGAGGCGCGCCGCCCAAATGGGCAAGGGTAGCCGGGCGGGAGGACGCATCGTTCGCCGGTGAGGGGGAGTGTGGCCGGAGGCGGACGTCGAGCGGAAGGGTGGCAGTGGGGGTGGGCTGACCTGACGAGCCAAGGCCCGTCCCGACCGCGGCGGCGCAGACGATCGACGCGCTCGCCCTCCACGCCGATGAGACGGTGGCACTCACGCTCGAGGACCAAGGGTGGGGGCTCGCGGCCTCCGGGGGGCGCGCCATCCTGGGTTCGGGGCGCCACTGCTTGGCCGTGGTTGGTCCGTCCCCGGCTGGCCACCGCGAGCTCCGCGCCGAGCGCGCAGCTTTGGCGGATACCCGCGCTCAGCTGGGAGCACAAGCTCGCTGGCGAGGTTGCCTGGGGGATCCTCGGACCAACCTCCACCCAAACCGATCGACGCCATGCAGCTCGACCACGCCCGTCAGCGCGGGGACGAGCGGCGCTCCTACCGTTCCGCCAGGACGACGTACACGGCCCACCGCGAGCCGTTCGCCGTGTTCACCGCCACCACCTGCGTGAAGCCAGCGCCTTCGCGTTGGCAGCTCCGGTGGCGAGGCACCGCGGCCGCGTCCCACCATGGTTCCTCGATCGCGAAGAGCTGCGGAGGCCCGTCCGCTTCTGGTCCGAGATGGCAGGTGCTCCCGGCGAGCAGCGCCTCTTCTCCGGGGTCCATGTTGAAACGGAGGTGTACGAGATCGTCCTGGAACCCCTCGCGACGCGAGCGAACGTTGGCGGCGGACGGGGGGAGTCGGAGCCTCGCCACGCTCTCCAGCTCGGGCCGCGATAGATCGTGCTGGGTCTCGCCGAGCGCACCAAAAAAGAGGTATGTCCCCACGCACAGCACTGCGCCCACGCCCCCGACGGCGACCAACCCAGCGACGAGGCCCAGGAGGAGCACCTGACTCCGCTGCATGAGTAGAGCGTGTAGCACGCACGTGGCGTCGCCAGCACGTGTTCGTCCATCCCCCAACCGTTGAACCGCGTCTCGCCGGGCTAACCCGGGGTGCGGGCGTTGGGGGGGGAGTGGGCCAGGGAAGGGGAGGGCGTCCGGCTTCGGGGACACGGGTGGCAAAGAAGGGGGAGGCCTACCCAACCTCTCACGCCGCGCTGCGACGGATCCGGGTCTCCCCGCCGGAGGGCGCAAGACCGGCGTTCAGCACTGCTCGAAGGAGATGCGCACCTCGTCCGGATCGAGGTCGGCGGTGGCCTTGTAGCACGGCGTGGCTCGGATGCCGGCGAGCCAAGCCTCCAGATGGTTCGGGTGGTCGCACCAATCGTCGTGACTCCCGAGTGCCTGGCCCATCGACGCCGGAAATCGACAAGTGACGTGCAGCTGGGAGGGTTCGTCGGCGCCGGTGGGGATGAGTTGTCGCGTGAGGTCGACCTCGAAGACCTGTCCGTCACGGCCTTTCGTTGTCCCGAACTGAAAGAGCAGCATATCCCTGTCCAGGTCGAGCGCGCAGCCGTCAATCCGGCTCTCGCGATAGAAATACGCCATGAACTCGAGCGCCGTCGCTATCGTGATGCTGGGCGTCGCGGCGAGCAGCGTGCGGAAGTGGGCCTCGACCTCGCTGGGTTTCATGAGTACGCAGTGTAGCTCCGGCGTGTGGGACGTGGCGAGCGCCTCCGGGACCGACCGTCAACTCGGCGGCGATTGTTTGGACTGTTCCCGGATTTCGCGGATGGCCTTTGGCCAGCCACGCGCTGGACGGGTTTCCTCAGGATCTCGCGAACCCCCAGGGGCCAGCGGAGCCGGAACCGAACAGATCAACAGCGGTCCCCCAATCCCCCGACCGCCCAGCGAGCCGCCGAGCGAGAGTGAGACGCGGGGGTGCGTCCTTGACATCTCCCCCTCTTACGGGGGTCGCGGCGCCCGCAGCCCAATGTGGGCCGGTGGGGGAGCGGTGGAAGGGTTCCTTGTCCTGCACGGGCCAGGAAACCACCCTGCCACCGGGCCTGAGTCGTTGTCGGTCAGAACCTGCGCCCTTTCTCAAGACGCGCCGTTCCACCCTGGTCGCATCGGGCGCGCGCCGCTTCGTGCTCTCTTCGGTTCCTTCGGGCACATTCGCCTCCTTCGCACGTACAATGCACATGGCCTCCGCCCGACCGCGGCGGTCGGCCCGCTCGGGTCCAGGAATGAGCGGGTGATGTGGTTGAACTTGGTAGCGGGAACCAAGGGGGAGCGAGGGAAACGAGATGCGGATCGGACTCGTGGCAGGGCTTTCGGTCGCGGGGATGCTCGCGACGGGCGGGCTCGTGTGGTTCGCGACCTCGTTGCGGCCGGCTCCGGTCGCGGCGCTCACGGCGGAGCCTCAGTCGAGTGTCGTGGCGTCGGTTGCCGGGGTGCCGTCTCACGAGCTTCGCCTCCCCGGCACCGTGGCGGTCGACGGGAGGCTAGGGCACGCGGTGGTGCCGGCGGGAGCGGCGGCCGACACCTACGTGTACGTGGATCTCAGAGCCGATCCCCAGCGGACCGCCCACGAGCGCGTCCCGCTCGCGCTCGCCATCGTCATCGACACTTCGGGGTCCATGCGTGGCAAGCGCCTGGCGAACGCGGTCGCCGGCGCCCGCGCCGCGATCGCACGCCTGGGCGACGGCGACCTGGTGAGCGTCGTCACCTATGGCAGGCTCGCCGACGTCGTCGTGCCCGCGACGAGCGTGTCCGCGACCGTGCGCGAGACCATCGATCGGAAGCTTGCGGCCATCGACGCCGCGCAAGCCACCTGCATCTCCTGCGGGCTCGAGGCAGCGCGCACTGCCCTTCCGCACCAATCGGGGACGGTCAAGCGCATCCTGCTCCTCAGCGACGGCGAGGCGACCGCTGGCGTCCTCGACGTGCACGGTTTCGAGACCATCGCGGCCAGGCTCGGCGCCGAGGGCGTTTCCATCACGACGATAGGGGTCGACGTGGATTATAACGAGAAGATCATGTCCGCGCTCGCCGTCGAGTCGAACGGGAGCCACTACTTCGTTGAGAACGCGGACTCGCTGCCGAGGATCTTCGACCAGGAGGTCACCTCCCTCATGCGCACCGTTGCCGCGGACGCCGAGATCGCGTTCGAGCCGGCGCCGGGGATCGAGGTCGCCGCCGTGTACGATCGGGCCCATCGGCGCGACGGCCGCCGCGTCGTCCTGCCGCTCGGCACGTTCACGGCCGGGGAGCAGAAGACCGTGCTCGTTCGCGTGAGCGTACCCAAGACCGCCGCCGGGCAGCTCGAGGTGGGCGAGCTCGCGCTCCGGTATCGCGACCACACGAGCGCGCGCCAGGAGGCGAGCCACGGGTCGCTCTCGCTCGCGGTGTCGAAGGAGCTCACCGCGCTTGGTCCCCTCGACTCCATGGTCGAGCTCAGGCTGAACCGCAGCGCGGCGCGCGCCGCCATCGAGGAGGCGAACCAGCTCTTCAAGATCGGGCGGGTCGCCGAGGCGCGGGAGAAGCTCCGCTCGCAGGTCGTCGCCACGCGGGCAGCCAGCTCGGCTGCTGCCGCCGCGCCCCCCGCGCAACGCGCCAATCTCGATCGCGAGTACGCGGACCAGGCAGCCGCGCTCGACCAGGCTGACGACGGCTTCGGCGAGGGAGCGGACGCGGCCAATGCGCGTTCCGCTCGGGCTCGCGTGCGGGCGAACGAGGATTGGGCGGCCGAGGCGGCGTACTGACCAAGAATGCGTGCCCTGCATTCATCGTGGCAGCCAGCGACGTTCAGGATTGGGTCCTGGGTCATCGCACCAGGCAAGCGGGCGTGTTCGTCTCACCGTCGTTCGCCAGAGCGTCCATCTCCTCTCGCGAGAGCCGGTCCCGCCGGGTGGGATACACGCCATCCCGCGTCTTGGCCGTCCCCGTCATCGCGTCGCGAAGGCTGGTGAGCGAGACGTCGTAGAGGATTGGGAACTCCTCCTCCCCCGCCGAGTGATTGATCATCTCGACTTTCATACGAACGAGCCGCCCCGGGGAGGTAGGGTTCGCCGCATCGCCAGCCGTCGTTGCCGGTCAGAAACGTTGGGAAAAATGGCAGGAGACGCGACGACCGATGCCCGCCGCGATGGCGCGCTCGTGGACGGTATGCTGCAGCGCGGCTGGTCCTCGGCCTGCAGTGCCAGGAGGCCAACCCGGAGTCCGTCGAGATGGCGGTCGCGGGCGGCGAGTTCGTCGTCTCGGTCGCCGGCGGGTCGTCGATGGGTGGTCGGTCATTGGGCAGGGGCCATCTCGGTCGAGCCAGACCTCCTCGAGATCCCGTCCGGTGCGGCGGATCCGGGGAAAAATCCCCTCGCGCGGAGGCCGAGGGCGGCCCGTTGGCGGACGACGCCGACGCGGAAGGCATGGGGTGCCAGCGCTTGCCTTCGCCGGCCGCCCTCCCGCATGATCCCCGGATGGGGCCTTGGTGTTCTCTCGGTGTGGGGCTAACTTGCATGCTCGTTCTCGGCTGCGGCGGCCGCGCGAGCTCGGATCCGACGGCAACCGGCGGATGGACCGCGGGAGTCGGGAATCGCCCCGGCCCTGCCGGCGTTGCCGCCGATGATGGCGGCAGGGCCGCCCTGACCGGAGGACCAATCTCGCGGACTGGGAGCTTCTGTCTCGGGATCGCAGCTGCTCCTGCACATGGTCGCCATGCTGACCGCCATGGTCCTGCGACTCAACGATCCGGGCTCGGGCTCGGGCTCCTGGCAACGGGTCGTGCCAGCGGGCTCGGGCTCCTGGCAACGGGTCGTGCCAGCGGGCTCGGGCTTGGGCTCGACCCAAGCGGGTACCAAGTTGCGGGGCCGTGTACTTCGGTTGTTGAGCTGATGCAGCGATCGACCTGATTTGCTGCGCTCGCCGCTCGGCGTGGGGGGGCGACTGGTGGCCGCGGGGAGGCGTCGCGCGGTAGCCGCTCGACGTCCCGCATCTGGCCGCCTCGACCACGCGGCTCATGGTTGTTCCCGGGGGGGCGTGCACCGCGGGCCTCCGTGAACGAGTGACGCGTGCCGGACTCCTCCACGGAGGGCCGATCCCCACGAGCTCATCGTTCGGTTGGTCGAATCGGTTCCGCCGCGATGAGATAGTTGGATGAAGTCCGGGCCGCTATTGCCGTTCGTAGAAGGTGATGCCCACGCCGCCGCCGCTCATGCCCGGGTCAGAGCTGAGGTAGGCGTTGGTGTTGAGGAAGTTGAACTCGCCGTCGGTGCGGGCCTCGAACCACGGGATCAGACTGCCCATGGGGCCACAATTCCGCACCAGGATGAACTCACCGTTGTTCGGCGCCAGGGTGTACCAGGCGTCCAGCGAGCCCGAGAGCTGGTAGTCGGCTCCGCCGTCGAGAATCGCACCCTCTACCCTGCCGGTGGTGGTTCCACCCGTGATGGGTATGACGTTGCGGGATCCGTACTTGGCGTTGGCGATGGAGAACGATCCCCCCAGGCTGACGGACTCGGTAAACACCGATGCGCCTCGGCTGCCCGTGGTCGTGTTGCATTCCCACGGCTGCGCCGGCACTCCCGCTGGCTTCGTGATCTGGACGCGCGGCTCGCCCGCCGTCACGTTGGAGACGTCGTAGACATCGAGCTGGAGCTTGCCGGCGGTGGCCACGCGGGTGGCCACGAACTTTCCAGTGTTGAGGAACGCGTAGCTGCCGCCCGTGGTGGCCTCGAAATCGGGGATCACTCGAGGCGTCGAGCCCTCATCGGGAGCGACGCCACAGCTCCGCACGAAGATTCGGGAGCCGTCACTTGCTTTCAGAATATTGATCCCTTGGTATTCGACAACCCCGTTGGAGAGGGTGAGCTCATATTCCAGACCCCTTGACTCCACCGAGCCGTTCAGGCGGTCGCCGGCAATCGTTCCGCCACTCACGTCGAGGAGTCGCCGGTGACCGTACGGGGTGTTGCCGACGTCGTGGGTAGCACTGATGTCGAGCGTGACGGTGAAGGCAAGCTCGCCCTGCGTCGGCGATGGAATCCCATCGGCCATGCCACAAGCCCACCCCGGATCGGGAACGATCGTCGCATCCTCTGCGGCGCCGCCTCCCGTTCCAGACCCGCCGGTCGCAGGACCGCCCGCGGACCCGCCCGTAGCGGTCCCGCCTTCGCCGGCACCTCCCCCGCTGCCGCCGGAAGCACCGCCGGCGCCGGTGATCCCGCCTGTCGCACCGGAGCCACCGGTGGACCCGCCGATTCCGCCGGTGGACCCGCCACCGGTGGAGGTGCCTCCGGAGTCCGCGCCACCCGTCGTCGGCAGCGCGCCGCCGCTGGCAGGAGGGCCTCCGCCCGTCGAGGTTCCTCCGGTCGGGGTTCCTCCGGTCGAGGTTCCTCCGGTCGGGGTTCCTCCGGTCGGGGTTCCTCCGGTCGAGCCCATCGATGTCGTTCCGCCAGAGCCGCCGGCAGGTGCCACGCCGCCACTGGGGGCCCCGGATCCACCGGTCGCTTCCGCCCCGCCCGTGGAGGCACCGCTGCCGCCCGTCGGAGTCGTCGATTCTGTGTTCGAGCTGTCGCCGCAACTCGTCGAGAGAAAGGTGGCCGCACACAGCAACGCTCCGCGGCTCACGAGCGTACGAATCGCGGCTCGACAGGAGGCGACCATATCGTTGTTCTGGTTGGCCCGATGGACCATCGCACACGGGACGGCGTGGCCAGTCTTCATCCCTGTCCTCCTTGGGTCGGAGTCGCGCCGGTGACTGTCTTCTCTATCTCCTAGCAGGGCGCTCGGCTTCGCGCAGCATCCAGTTGACCGTATCGAGCGGCGAGCGCGCCGTGAACTGGAGGTGCCGCGGATTGGTGGGGGAGGACAAATTTGTCCCTTGTGGCTGGCAATGCAGTGTTGCTGACTGCGTTCACCATCTGCCGCTCGTGGCTCTCGACCGACGCCAGCTGCTCGGTGAACATCGATCTCGTCACCGGTTCGATCTCCCCAGGTGATCCGGGATTTCGAGCGACTACCGGATCGTCGTGGAAAGCCTTACTTTGCCGCTGCGCCGCAGGCCCAGGCTGAAGCGCTCATCGAGCAGCGCGAGCGCCTGCTTCGCGTCGATGCCACGGGCCTCCATCGCCACATCGACCACGCTCCAGAAGGCATCGCGGACGCCCTTGCCCGCGTGGCGTGTGTGCTGGCACTTCGGGTCGTTGCCGACGTCGCGACGTTCTTGCGCGCGGCTCAGGGCGTGATCGAGGCCGGCGAGCCGCGCCTCGACCGAGAGTGGGCGCTCCGGCTGCTCGGGCAGGTGGTCGAGCGCGAGAAGTACGTTCTGCTGGTCTGGACATCGTGCCTGCCGCCTCATCCCGTCCCATCGACCAGCGTGCCCACGTCTTCCCCCCTGAGCGCCGCCGCGACGCGGTCCGGGATCCGGGCGTCCACGATCCGGCTCCGCAGGCCCCGCTCCGCCCACGCCATCAGCTCGGCGACCTTCCTCGCCATGCCGCCGGTCACGTCTACCGACGTCGAGCCGGTGAGGCAGGCGCGCACCTCGGCGAAGTTGCGGCGGTGGACGTGGGAGATCCGGACCGCACTGGGGTCGGTGCGGGGATCGGCGGTGAATATCCCGTCGACGTCGGTGGCGTGCACCATCCACTCGAGGCCGACGGCGTGGGCCACGAAGGGCGCGATGACATCGCCCGACAGGATCGCGCAGCCGCGCTCGCGGTCGACCGCCGGCACTCCGTAGAGCACCGGGACCAGCCCCTGGTCGAGCAGCACGCGGACGACGGTCGTGTCGAAATGCACGAGCTCGCCCCCGCTGAGTACGGCTGCGGCGGAGGCCTGGACCGGCATCGCCGGCAGCCCCGCCTCGAGCAAGGAGCGCGTGACGATCGCGTCGAGCTCGTACTGGAGCCGCTGGGTTTCGCCCATCGCGAGGCGGCTCGCGGCGTCGGCGAGGCCCTGGTGGATGCCGGACTCCATCACGATGCGGTGACCGAAAGACCCGGCGCCGTGCACGATGACCAGGCGGTCGGGGCGGTGCTGGGCGAGCTCTGCGGCGATGCGCGCGACCAGCGTCGAGTCCACGGTAAGGCTGCCGCCCGCCTTGTCCGTGATCACGGAGCCGCCGAGCTTGACGACAGCGCTAGGAACCGATCCCCTCAAGGTGGACCTCCGCGCCGCGCACGGTGATCCGCGCGCCAGGGGTGATCGCCGGCAGGTGGATCCGGTCCACGCAGGGGATCTCGGAGATGATCGCGCCCACCGCGACCGTCGTGTCGCACGATTCCATTACGAGCGCTGCTGGTCCTCGCTGCGTACGGGTGAGGCGCAACAGCGCGAACGAGCCCACGGTGGAGCCCGTGCCCCGGGGGAACACGAGCACTCGCCCGGTGACGCACTCGCCTTCGAGCGGATGGCCCTTCTCTACCACCACGCCCGTCTCGAGGTCGAGCCCACCGAAAAACGAGATCGGTGCGGTGGAGACGAGGGCGACTCCGCTGGCCTCGCCCGCATGGATGATGCGTCCCGTGAGCGTGGTCATCGCATGCCTCGGTCGGGCCAAGGGGGGAGTGAACGTTGACTCATCGCCACCTCCCGGTGACGGCAGCATTCACGCAGTCCTGAACGGTGCCGAGGTGGACGCGGAGTTTGTTGTGACCACTCGCGTAGTACGCACCCTTGGCGCTGTCGGTGGCGATCGTCGCGCCCCGACGGGACTCGAGCGGCGTCACGGCGAAGCAAGTGTCGGCCATCACCCGGGCGCCGGAGCGTTCGATGGCCGCCACGATCCCGAGCTTCTCTGCCGCGAGTTTGGTGGGGCGGGCCGTGCAGACCCACGTCTCTTTCTCGACGGTTCTGCCGTCGAGCATCCGGGCGAGCTCGGCGAGCTCCTCGAGGGAGGCGTGAGGACAGCCCAGCGCCACGAGGTCTATCTCGTCCTTGCCGTCGCTCAACTCCGCGATCGCTCCCTCGAGATCCGTCGCTTGCACGACGATCGAGTCCGTAGGTCGCGTGCCCGGCGCCGGCGTCAGCCCTTCGAGGAAGAAGAGTGGGCTGCCTCCGAAGGTGACGACGGACGCGCCGAGGCTCTTCAGCTCCGCCACGCTGGGGCGAGCGCGGGTCCGGAGGAGCGCGACGCGTGTCCCGGCGCGCTTGCCGATCACCCTTCCGAGCGCACCCCATGCCGCGGTCGAAGCGAGCTCGGCTTCGATGACCACCTCGACCTCTGGGACGCGATGGGCGTCGAGGTGGAGGCCATAACGTGGCGTGCGCCCCGTGAGCGCCGCGGCGAGCGCCGAGGGGCCGCCCTCGCGGTTGGTGCGCGCGCCGAGGACCGAGTTTGCGTAGGCGACGGCGCTCGATTCGGCCCAGGCCACGTGCTCGCCGGGGCCTGGCAGGTTCCCCACCAGGTATGGAGTGCAGGTGCAGGTGGGGGCAATCCCCATCCGGGTGTACGCCGCGACGAGGCGGAGCTGCCTCTCGGCGAATCCCGGGTCGATCCCCTGCGCGCGCCACTCCTCGAGATCCATTCCCGCCGGGTTCAGAGTGGTGACCGCGCGCACCCGACCGTCGACGGCCATCGACTCGAGCCATTCGAGCCCCGCCTCGCCGAGATTGTGGAAGGAGACGCCCGAGACCTGGACCGAGCGGACCGGGACGAGGTCCTCGGCTCCGTAGATGTCCCCGAGCGCTACCAGGATCTGCATCGCCTTTTTGGCTGCCTGACCCGCGGCGCCGTCGAGCAGCGAACGCTCTTCGTCCGTCAGTCTCACGACACCCCCGAGCCCCGGCCTGGCCCCGCTCGCACGAACTCGGCGCGGTCCCTACCTGGCGGCATCGTCGCATCGATGATCCACTTGGCGGTGGTGTCGTCTTGGTCGCTCCGCGAAGGATCCAGCGACGACCCCCGGCAGCCTGGGATGATGATGACGTCGCGGTCGGCCTGCACGCGGGTCGCGATGGCCCATTCGAGCGCATCCGTGTCGTAGATGTTCACGTCCGCGTCCACGACGACCACCCGCTTGAGCGATGGGTGCGCGCCGAGCGCTGCCATACCGGCGTTGCGAGCCTGGCCAGGGCGCGGGTTGTCCAGCGCGACCGCAGCGTGGAGCCAGTTGCAGCCGCCACGAGTGAGCGCGACCCGGTGCAGGCACGGCACCGTGTTGGCCACGGCGCGATGGATCCGAGGTTCCTGGGGGGTACCCATCAGCAGTTGGTGCTCCTTGCCGCCAGGCACGACCGCCTGGAGGATAGCCTCGGCGCGTCGAAGGATGCGCGAGACGGTGAACGTGGGTTGCTGTCGCACGCCGTCGAGGGTGCCGGTCAGATCCACGAACGGACCTTCCTCGGCGAGCTCCTTGGCGGAGAGCGTGCCACGGAGCACGATCTCCGCGCCCGCTGGCACGGTGAGACCGTCGAGCTCCACGGTCGAGAGCCCCCCGACCAGCGCCGAGGCGAGCTCGAGCTCATCGAGCTCCGGCGGCCCGGAGCACGCGGCCGCGAGGCTCACCGCCGGGTGGAGCCCGAGCAACACCGCGATCTCGGCCGTCCCCGCCGACTCCTCGAGGATCATCGCGAGGTGCCGCGGCACGATCCGCACGCTGAAGCGGTTCTGTCCGAGGTACATCATGCGGTGGAACGAGAGGTTCATGCCGTAGCGCCGCGAGCGCGCAGCGATCACCGACGCCGAAAGGTAGGGGCGCTCCGCGCCGGGGTCGAAGACGAGCTGGGCAAAGGCCTCCTCCACTTGGAATACCGGTGAGCTGCGCAGGAACGGGGCCTCCGCCACGGGAACCACCGGGCGCGGCGCGTCCATGGCACGCGCCAGCACCTGCGCCGTTTCGGAGGGCCCGCAGCCGATCGCGGCAGCGACCAGCTCGCGGCTGGACGCTACTCCGCCCGCCACCCGCCCGCTCGCGCCACGCACCCGGTCGAGCACCACGATGCGCCCCTCCTGGGCGGCGATGGCGGCGCCCGCCTCTCGGACGGGATCGACCTCCTCCTGCACGTGGACGACCCGGCCGAGCCGCTCCTGTTCGGCGATGAATCCCGCAAGATCCTTCATGGGAGGCCATAACTTAGCCAGAATGGGCGCGGCGGCGCAATCCTCCCCCGCTTCCTCCGGAGTCCGTGGTCGAGCGGTCAGCGACGCGGTGCTGTGCCGCGCGACGCGGCTTCGGCTGACACCGGCCGCAGCAGCGCGAAACTTGGCAGGTCTTCGGGCCCCACGTTACCAAAACGGCTGCTGCCGATGGCTCTCCGCCCGTCCTTGGCCGTGCTCGGCGCCGTGATGTCGCTTGGGCTCTCCGGGTGCTCGCTCGCCAACGGCGCTGAAGGGAGGTCGGCCGGGCCAACCACCCTGGTCGCGTCCGCCGCGCCCAGCGCCGGCGCTTCTTTCGCCGTGGCCGAGGTGAGGACGGGACGAGCCTCGAAGCCCCGTGGGGACGGCGTCGATCTGGCTGCTTCGGATCCTGGTCGCTGGCCGGAACCGTCCGCCGAGCAGCTCGATCAGCTCGGAGCGGGCGTTCCGTCCGGGTCGAGCCTCCCGGACACGATCGATCCCGAGCGCGCGATCGCGGCGATCGGTCACCAGACCATCGTGCGCGCGAGCCCCAGCCACACGGCGACGAAGCTCGGCTACCTTCGCGTGGGCGCCGTCGTGCACCGCTCGGCCGAGCCCGTGGGGTACTCGGGGTGCAGCGAGGGATGGTACGCCATCGACCCGGAGGGCTACGTTTGTGTCGGGCAGAACGCCACGCTCGACCTGGAGTACCCGCTGGTGGCAGCGGCGCGCCGGCGGGCCGAGCGTGACGCGCCACTCCCGTATCGCTACGGGCTGGCGCGTTCGCCGACTCCCGCGTTCTACGTGAAGATCCCGACGCCTGCGGAGCAACGGGTCGAAGAGACCGATCTCGATCGCCACCTCGCCGTCGCCGATCGGGATGCGTGGAGCGACGTGGGGCTCGTGCCCGTCCCCGCGCTGCTCCGCGATGGACAACGGAGTCCCACCGTGCGCCGGCTCCGCTACCCGCGACCCACCGTTTCGCTCGGTCATGCCGAGGGCAAGAGCGGGTTCGCGCTCCTCGAGTTCTTCGAGTCGGGCGGGCGACGATGGGCGCTCAACGCGGAGCTGGAGGTGATGGCGCTCGACCGGTTGCGCCCGGTGGAGCCGAGCTCCTTCCGCGGCCTGCCCTTGGATGACGAACTCACCCTCCCGGTGGCGTTCGTGCACACGCGGCAGGCGCGGGCCCACACGGGCGATCCGGCGCAGGGTCTGGTTCCGGGCCGCGTCCTCGGCTTCCGCGAAGCCCTGCCGCTCACGGGGCGGACCGCGCGCCTCTCCGGGGAGCGCTATCTCGAGACCCGAAGTGGCGAATGGGTCAAGGACGAGCGGTTGATCAGGGTGGATGGTCTTCGCAGACGCCCGGGGTGGGCCGCGGCCGGGCGGACGTGGATAGATGTCTCCATCCTCGAGCAGAGCCTGGTGGCCTATGAGGGCACGAAGCCCGTCTACGTGACCCTGGTATCCACCGGGATCGACGGACTCGGTGATCCGGAGCAGACTCACTCCACGATTCGCGGGCAGTTCCTGGTCCACACCAAGCACCTCACCATCACCATGGATGGGGACGAGGTAGGGGACGAGTTTGACCTGCGCGACGTACCCTATGTCCAGTACTTCACCGCCGGCTACGCGATCCACGCGGCATACTGGCACGACGGCTTCGGGCTCCCCCGGAGTCACGGTTGTATCAACCTTAGCCCTATCGACGCGGCTTGGCTCTTCGAGTGGACCGATCCGCCGCTACCGGAGCGTTGGCACGGCGCGATGTCGCTCCGCGACGGGACGCTGGTCCACGTGCACCCGTAGGGCTTCGCCCCCTCGGTATCAGCGGGCGAGGCGCGAGGCGTAGTCGTGCAGCGGCAACGACGTGCGACCGACCAGGTGCTGGTGCACCTCCAGCACCGGGGTGATGACTTTCCGCCCGAGGCGCAGGCGGTAGTCCGCGGGTTCCCGTGGGTCGGTCACCTCTCGCTCCCAGGCTCCGCCGACCGTTTCGCGCAGCACCTCGCCGACGTATGCCCCGACCAGGATGGAGACGCGCGCGACCCAGGGCTCGGCCGGGTTGGACGGAGCCGCGGGGGGCGCGACCAGCCCGAGGTAGGCCTCGATCGACGCGAGGCTTGCCATGGAGCCGTCGAGGGGTCCTGCCGCGTTGTGGCGGCACCACTCCGAGACGACCGAGCACGACATGGCCCGTCCCAGTCGCGTGAGGAGCGCGGCTCGGGGCCAGGTGGCGGGCGTCCACGGGCTGGGCGGCACGGCAGAGGGCAGGACGTGTTCCGCCCATGCGTCGGCGCCGGGGTGCGCGTGCCTCTGCTCGCCGCCGAATCCGAGCTCCAGCGGCCGTCCAGCGCGCAGGCGAGCAGCGACCGCCGCGAACGGACTGAAGCGCCGCTCGGCACTCACCACGGACACGGTCCCGAGCTCGGCGACGCTGCCCTCCCAGTGTCCGCCGAAGGAACGACAAAGGACCTGACCGAGGTAGGAACCGAGCAGCAAGGTGACCGGGAAATCGTCGACGCTGTCGTCGAGTTGAGCGGAAGGATCGTAGACGAGGTCCATGCCCGCGCGCACGCGCTTGAGGCTCCACAATGAGAGGTCGAACGGGGCAAAATGCGCCCAGACCGGATCCTCGGTGAGGGCGTGAACGGCTACCGCGCTCATCGCGGGGAACCCCTCATCGCCGCCGGTTTCGACGACGCGATGGAGACGCTGGCGGCAATCCTGCTCGAAGCAAACCTGCGCGGCTCGGCGGTCGCCGTCGATGATCGCACGCTCCGTGGGTTTCCAGACATCACGAGCGTCGTCGACGTCGCTGAATCCGTGCGCCGTCTGGACTCCCGGCGAAGGTACCTCGATCCGAGAAGCCTGCAGCACTGGCTCGAGCGCCTCCGCCTCTCGCGGCGCGCAATCGCGCAGGCGCAGCCACGCCTGCTGTGCATCGTGCACGCGATGCAACCGCGCCGATGCCACAACCACTGCGGCCAGCGCGTCTGGGGACCGCGGATCGAGGCCCAGCGCCCGCTGTGCCAATCCGATCGCTCGCTCGGCATCGCCGAGGTGGGCCTGGACACAGCCTCGAAGGGCCTGTACGAGGCCCGGGTGGGGCCCCCCCCGTGTCTTCAGGCCGTCCAGGGCCAGGTCTGCCTCCGACACGATCGTGACGTCACCGGTGGCACGCGCGGCGCGGACGGCGGCCCACGCGAGCGTCAGGCGAACCAGCGGTCGTTTGGCGTCGAGCTCCGACGCTCGGCGCGCCTCGATGAGCGCGCTCGCTGGATCCCCCGCGTCGAGGAGCAGCCGCGCCACCCCCGCGCGCAGGTCCACGTCGAGAGCGGGCTCGGCCGCCATGGCCGTGAGCGTGCCGTGCGCTTCCGCCATTCGACCCGCGCCGAGCAACGCTCGCGTCCGCAAGAGCTTCTGCTCGGGGTCTTCCTCCTCCGGCGGATCACCGAGCAAGGCCAGCGCATCGCCGTACCGTTCGGCGTCGAGCCGCGTCGCCACCTCGAACAGTGAAGGACGCAGGGGCGGCTTCGTATCATCGGGAGGTGGGAAATCGGATCGGATACGGTAGGTGGGGTCGCCAGTATCCGGGATCACCTCGATGCTGCCCGAGGGCAAGGAGGTGGAGGCAGGCGCGCCGCCGGTTTTCCCCTTTTTCTGCAGGCTTCCGCGCCTCGTCTGGCCCGTCCCCGCGGCGGAGTCTCGGTGTGGCTGGTCCGTCGTCTTCGCGTCGCTCGCTTGGGTGTTCGAGGTGGGCAACCGTGCGGTTCGATCCCCCGGTCCGCGGGAGAACACCACTTCCTCACGCTCGGGCGCTTCGGAGTACCGGGTTATCAGGTCGACGGGGTGGACCGGCGCCGCTGTCCGCTCCCCCTTCCGGTTCGCTGACCGCTGCTCGGGCCTGGCGTGGATCGGCGCATAACTGGGCGGACCCTCCGGGGCGTCGATCCGCGGGATCGCCGGTGCGCGCGGGATCGCCGGCTCCACGAGGCGACGGATCTCCGCATGAATGACCCCCGGGATCTCCGAGGGAGGTGGCGGCTCGCCCACCCCGGGGTCGGTGGAGATGTGCGTGAAGGCGCCCGATCCCGGCGCCTGGTCCTCATCCTCATCCCCATCCGGCGTGGTCCCAGCGGTGAGGGCGGGTGCGCTCGCGGACGGCGGCGATGGTGGACTCGGCTCGACATAGTCCAGGGGGCCATCGACCTCCGGCGGGGACCCCCAGGCACTCGTTCGTTGCCCGATGGCAGCCCCCTTCTCCGTTCCGGGTTCTGACGGGGACCCCCATGCGTGCGTCATCTTCTCGGCCGGGGACCCCTGCAATGCTCGGTCGTACCCAGTGGTGCTACCGTCGACCGCATCGAGCTCGGCGGCGAGTCGCATCGCTGCCTCGAGCGGCGGCAGATGCTTGGCAGCTCCTCGACCATTCTGCCCCCGCTCGAAGGGTCGGTTTGGTCCGGCTGGCGATTCCAGCGGTCCAGCCGATCCCCCCAGGTGGGAGCGCACCCTGGGTGCTTCGCGGGTGGCCGGCGATGCCGTGTCGGGCGTCGTCCCGTCGGGACGAGCCGTGGCCGGGGCGTCTGGTGGGAGGGCCTCGGGCACCGTCGGGTTGGTGAGGGGGCGCTCGGCGGTGGCGACGGAGAGAGCGGGAGGGTTGGGCGGGGGAGGGGCGGTTGCCGTCTCTGGAGCGGGCTCCGCCATGGGCGCGATAGGTGCTGCGGCCCCGAGAGAGCCCCGATGGGGCGGCGTCGTGCGGGTCAGCACCCCCGTCTCCGCCGCGTCGAGCATGTACTGCGCCTGGGGGAAGCTCTGGACATTGCGCAGAAGATCTCGAAGTCGGTCCGCGACGCCGCGAACATCCAGGCGTCCGCGGAGGTAGAGGAGTCGTGTGGTCAGGTACGTGACGCCATGGTCGAGACCCTGCCGCTGACCCAGTGCAGCGAGACGGCGCTGGGCCTCATCGAGCTTCCGCTCGTCGAGCAAGGTATCGACAGCGATCAGGTCCGGGTGCTGCAGCGGCCCGATATTCGGCATCGGACAAGGCTCTCGCTGGTGTCGGGAGTCCGAACCCAGCGCCTCCTGCTTTCCATCGTACCCCACCGTCGTTCCGGGCGGGAAGCGAACGGCGAGCCCGCTCCGCAACCAACGGTCTTGGCGGGCTTGGACCGGGGTTCAGGGGCCCGGCGGGGCGGGTGCTGCCGTCAACCAGACGGACACCCGCGCTTCTTTCCCTACTGTCTTGCCCAAGAGCACGGCGGCACTGGGGATCGGCATGCCCGAGCTGCCGCGAGGGCCGATGTCGTGGGCCGCGAGAGACACGGGAAAGGGCCGCTGGGTCTCCAGGGTGAGGCGGGAGGGGATGGCCCCCGGAGTAGCGGGCACCGCGTACTCGAAGATCGCGCGTAACCGGACGCCGAGCTCCACCTGGAACCCGTGGACCAGCAGCAGCCCCTCCCCGTCGAACAGGACCTCGCGGATCTCCTGGCTTTCTGTCACGTCGGGCGCGGCGGCCCCGGCCGCTTCGGCCGGATCGTGTAGGGGAGGGAGGGCCCCCTTCCGGACGAGGCGGCCCTCGTGGGCCGCGGTCGCGGTCGGGCGCTCGACCTCGCGCAGGGTGAAGCGGGCCCAACGGAGGCGTTCTCGGTCAGCCTCCGGGCGGCTAGGTCCCACGTCGAGCCAGCTCTGGGCCTGGGCGCTCGCCTCCCGGTCCTCTGCCCCATCGGCGCCGAGGATTCGAATGCTCGCGAGGTCGAGCTCGATCGAGCCGCGGGTCGCGCCAAGGTCCATCAGGTCCACTTCGAGCGTCCCTCGGGCGACCCGGAGCGAGCCCTTGGGGCGCGCCTCACGCGCGGGCACCTCGAACCGGGCCTCGGCGGCCGGCTCGATGGTGAAGGTCTGGCGCTCCCTTGGGCGTTCGACCGAGAGCGAAGCCGCCTGCCACGGTTCCGTACGCCGGGGTGGAGGAGGCACCTTCTTCGAGCACGCCAGCGCCGCGCATGACCCGATGATGGCGAGGAAGACCAGGGGCCGTACTGTCTCTCTCACGCTCCCCGGTCGTAGTACGCCGCCCTTCGATGGGGCCAGAAATTCACCCTCGGAGCTTCGTCTTCGGGCGCGCGGTGGTTGTCTGGCGGCAGTCGGGATATGTAGCGGCTTCGGCGTGGGGATTCCGGGGTGCCCGGAGGCTCGCGCTGGAGACCTCGGAGGATCCCCGTGAACGTCAACGCCGCCACGCCCCCGCTGAAGTACCGCCGCACCAAGATCGTCGCGACCCTCGGCCCCGCGTCGAGTTCGCCCGCGATCATCGAGGGGCTGATCACCGCCGGCGTCAATGTCTTCCGGTTGAACATGTCCCACGGCGACCACGCGGGGCACCGGGTTAGCTATGAGGCTGTCCGGACCGTCGCTGCACGGCTGGACGCTCATGTCGCCGTGCTCGCCGATCTCTGCGGTCCCAAGATCCGCGTTGGCACCTTTCCCGGGGGGCGCATCGAACTCACGACGGGGGACGCGGTCACCGTCACGTCACGCGCCGTCGAGGGGAACGAGCGGCTCATCCCTTCCCAGTACGAGGCCTTGCCGAGCGACGTGAGGGTCGGCGATCGGATCCTCCTTGACGACGGCAACCTCGAGCTCCGCGTGGAAGGGAAAGAGGGGACCGAGATTGCCTGCCGCGTGGTGACGGGGGGAACCCTCAAGGACAAGAAGGGAATGAACCTGCCGGGCGTTGCCGTCTCCGCCCCCGCACTCACGGCCAAGGATCGCGAGGACGCTCGCTTCGCTGCCGAGCTCGGCGTGGACTTCATCGCCCTCTCGTTCGTGCGCTGGGCCAAGGACGTCGGGGAGCTTCGCGATCTGCTCCGTGCCACCGGTCGTGAGGTGCCGATCGTTTCGAAGATCGAGAAGCCGGAGGCACTCGAGAACATCGAGGCGATCGTCGACGCTTCGGACGCGATCATGGTCGCGCGCGGCGATCTCGGCGTCGAGCTGCCGCCGGAGGCGGTGCCGAACGTGCAGGAGGAGCTGGTCGACCTGGCGCGGGCGCGCCGCCGTCCAGTGATTGTCGCGACCCAGATGCTCGAGAGCATGATCGAGCACCCGCGTCCGACGCGCGCAGAGGTGACCGACGTGGCGAACGCCGTTCGAAGCGGAGCGGACGCCGTGATGCTCTCCGGGGAAACCGCCGCCGGTCATTTCCCAGTCGAAGCGGTGCACATGATGGATCTTATCGCCCGCCAGACCGAGAGCTACCTATACTTCCACGGGGGATTCGGGTCCATCGAGGCCTACACCCCGACTGCGCCGAAGCCTGCCCCTCCGATACCTGTCGAGGCTGCCGTGGCCAACGCTGCGGCGCTCCTCTCGCGCGAGCTCCTGGTGCGCGGGATTGTCGTGCTCCACGGAGGGCTGACCCTCGCCGTGATGGCGGCGGCGCGTCCGGCCGCTCCGATCGTCGCGCTCGCCTCCCGTCCCGCCGATCACGCGGCGGCTTGCCTGACCTGGGGAGCCATCCCGGTTCATTGCATGGGAGAGAACGTCGACTGCCCCGCCCAAGACGTTCCGCGCCTGGTGCGCGCTCTCGCCCTGGCAGCACCGGGGGACCCGGTGCTGGTGGTCCGCGGCTTCCACCCCGAACCAGGCGTCCAGTTGCCGAGCATCACCGTCGTCACCGTCAGCGAGAGCGAGGAGACGGCGCGGTAGGTCCCGCGGCTCCCGTCGGTGGCAGCGCCGATTGTAGGGAGACCCCCACGTCATCGATCGCGGTCTCGGCAGGCGCTTCGTTGCGTTCTGCCGTTGCCTGCGTTCGCGATCGGGCTCTGCGAGGTCCTGGCCTTGCGGAGGACATTTGGCAAGCTGATCGGTGCTCTAGAGCGCCACGATGTCGTCGAGGTTCTCCTGCGCGGACGTTGCCGTGGCCTTGGGGGACGGCGCGGCCGGCGGGGTCGTCGTGGCCGGGGGCGCAGTGACGTCCGGGCGCGGTGGGGGTCGCGGGCGAGGTGGCGCTGGCGGCGGGGGAGAGTCGTGGCGGTCCGGTGGAGGGGATGTGCTTGGCGCACTCGAGCTCGACGTGGCGCCAACGTTCGGCTGGCTGGGCGCAGATGCCAGAACCGGCGACGCCAGCGCTGGGTCGACGGGCGCCGCGCTCATCACCCCGCTCGCAACCGATTCGCTGCTGCTGGCGACGGAGCTCACGGGAGAGACGGAGCGGAGCCGGGGCAGGACGACGAACCACATCCCGGCCGCTCCCGCGACTGCGATGAAGCCGAGCAGGACGACCAGGAGCACCGCGATCCCGGCCCCGCCGGTCCCGGACAGTCCCGGTGCCGTTCCCGAGAACGCGCCATGCGTCTGGGGGAGCGCGGGTGCGGAGCGGGATCCAGTCCACTCGGCCCCCGTCCTCACGCCCGGCGCCGGGGTGGCGGCGTACGACCCGGCTCCGGTCAGGACGGTGGGATCGCTGAGCTGCGGGGGGGGCAGGTTCGGCAACGGAGCGGGGACGTTGCCCGTCGACGCGAGACACACCCCGTCGAGGTGACTCGCCGCGTCCTTGATGGTTTGAAAACGGCGGTCCGGATCGCGATTCGTCGCGTACTGGAACCACCCGTCGAAGCCCGCGGGGACCGGGCCGACTCGCGACGGCTCGACGATGGGCTCGACACAGATCGCGAGCGCGACCTCCGCGATGGACTCACCCCTGAATGGCCGGGTGCCCGTCAGGCACTCGAAGGCGATTACGGCGAAGGACCAGATGTCCGTGCGGTGATCGACCGCACGCTTGCCGGCGGTCTGCTCGGGGCTCATGTAGAACGGTGTTCCGAGCATGGAACCCGTGCGGGTGGATACTCCGCCGACGGCATCCGCTCGCGCCTTGGCGATGCCGAAGTCCAACACCTTCGCGATCTCCTCGTCGCCCTCGCGCACGAGGAAGATGTTGTCGGGCTTGAGATCGCGGTGGACGATGCCGTGCTCGTGGGCCCGGGTCATCGCCTTGGCGACTTGACCAAGGATCACCGCCGTCTCCTGCGGGGAGAGCTGACCTCGGCGGTCGAGCCGCTGGGCCAGACTCTCGCCGTTCAATAGCTCCATGGCGATGTACGGTGTGCCCGCGTCGACGCCATAGTCGAGGATCTGCACCACGTGCGCGCTGCGGAGGGTCGCTGCGGCCTGCGCCTCCCGCTCGAACCGGGCCAGCGCCTCGGGGCTCTGCGCGATCGAGGGATCGATCAGCTTGACGGCCGTGGGCGTGCGCAACGAGACGTGCTCGGCGCGCCAAACGGAGCCCATCCCACCCTGCCCCAGCTTCGCCAACAGGCGGTAGCGACCCGCGAGCACCCGCCCTGCTTCCGAGTCGTAGGGACCATTGGTGGGCGGATGGTTCATGGCCTCTGTGCCGAGCCGTTCTCGCCGATATCGGGAACCATGCGGGATGATACGACAACTTTTACGCCGTGGTGCCGCAAGAATCGACCGAATCGGTGGGGCATGGACGATTTTGCCGACCAGCGGGACCGGCGATTCCAGATTGACGAGCAGACAGCGAGGGGGAGCCATCTTCGCGAGGTGGAAGGGACCAGATCCAGGGGTGGCTCTCGCGGTGGCGCCTTGGCTCGGTCCGACGCTCGGTTCGTTCCGGAGGTTCTTGCCGGCACCCCCGGGCGGCCGCGCTAGCCCTCGCACGGTCGGGAGACGGTTCGGGGGCAGCTTTGGTGAGCGGCCCCTTGGCCAAGAGGCGGTCGGATCTGAGTCGCTCCGCTGACGGGGTCGTCTTGCTGGCCTCCTCCGCCACGGTGGGGAGTTCAGTCCGAGAGGGTCGCCGGTCCCCGCGTGGGGACCCGACGGTCGTCCGCTGATCTGTGTCGCATTCGGAGTGGCAAGTGACCGCGGTCGCCAACCGACCTCCTTCACGACGGCGCGCCGCGCCGAGACTGCAGCCGCTGTCACACTCCATTGGCCTCACCCGACAGCTGGGTTGAGCGCCCCACGCGGACCGGGACCACATCCTGGTGGCGTGGGCCGATGCCGCGTCGTCGGCGACGCGCACGGGAGGTCCCATCATGTCGAGTCTGCGGTCGTGGACTCCCCGCCGACGCGCGTCAGCGCGGCGCCGCGGAGCTCGCTCGTTCGTGCTCGTGTTTGCGAGTGCCTGTTTCGTCTGTCTCGTCCTTGGGGCGCGCGTCGTGCGCGCTGAGGAGGCGCCCATCCCCGAGCCCGTGCGTTTGGGCACGGAGGAGTCTGGCGTCGAGGTCCTCGTGTACCCCCCGCGCGATCGCTCGGCGCCGCGGCCAGTGACGGTGATGCTGCACGGGATGTGCGACGAGCCAGAGCACGAGTGCCCCTACTTCGCCGCCGCGGTCACCCGCGAGAGTTGGCTCGTCTGCCCCCGCGCGAGCCTGCGCTGCCCCAACGGCGGCTCGATCTGGAGCTACCAGGTTCGGCACCACACCGTCGAGCGCGCCGTCACGCTCGTGCGCACTACGTTTGCCGGTGAGCTCGACGAAGCTCCGGGCAGGACGCTGATCGGCTTCTCTCTTGGCGCGCTGTTCGGCATGGACGTGGGACATCGAGCGAACGGGCGCTATCCGCGCCTGCTCCTCATCGGCGCCAAGGTCGAGCCGCAGGCCCCTCTACTTCGGCGAGAGGGTGTCGAACGGGTGATCTTCGCCGCCGGTGACTTCGACATGATGAGTGGTCACATGAGAGAACAGGCACATCGCCTCGATCGAAAGGGCGTGGCAACCCGCTTCGAGAGCCTCGGACGTATAGGCCACCGCTTCCCCGCGGATCTCGAGCAGCGTCTCGAGGGCATGCTCCAGTGGCTCCATCACGCGGAGTGACCGAGTGCTGGAGCACCGAAGCCCATCCAATCAACCCTCATGAGAACGGCGGTCGAAGCGGATCCTCAGACCTCTTAGATCAGGTCGATCGGTCACGCGGCCTCGAGCGGCGACTCGGCGCGGCGATCCAGGCGCTCCGCTGGCTCGCGGGGAGCTCGGCCAGCGTCGTCTGGAGCAGCGGTTCCCAGTCGCAGAGGCGGAGCCCGTAGAGGTCAGCGACCCGTTCGTCGATCGCCCGCTCCGTGGTCGTGACCGCCGCCTTGGATCCTCGACCGGCGGCACCGCCAGGCTCGCGGCCTTCGGCGCGGGGGGTGGGGACCAGCGCGGAAACGAGGGCCTCGAGCGCTGCGCGCCCTTCGGCGAGCGCCGACCGGGCGGGCAGCGGCAGATCGCGTACGTTGCCCAGGGTGAGCTGAGGGTGAAGGGCCTTTCCCGACGTCCACCGGAACCAGACATAGGCGGTGAGGACGGCGCTGCAGAGGATGGCACTCAGTGCTGTCTCGCTCACCACCGAGCGGGCCGCCTCGGAGAGGCGGAGGACGTAGAGCGACTGAAGCACGGGCCACGCTTCGCCGCTGGATGCGGCGACGAGCCCTCCACCCGTCTTCACGATCAGGAGCCGCGGCACCGCGGTGACGAGCGTTCCCTTCCTCAGCGAGGCGCGGGACACTTGATGGCCCGGGCCGAGCACGACGTGGCGTCGCACGGCGGAGCCGGCGAGGATCGGTACGCACCCCGGCGCGCAGCCCTCGGTGGGATCGAGGCTGGCGAGCCGCGACTTCCCGAGCTCCTCGCCGCGCGTCAGGCCTTCGGCACCTGGGCGCAGGAGGTGGCCGAGGCGCAGACCAGGTGCCTCGATTCGGGCGCGGAGGCCGCGCGCTCCGAACCACGCCCGCGGCGCCGCGACCGCCCACGGGCCGCCGTCCTGCGGGCACACCCACTTGCGCGGGAGCGTCGTCAGAGCGGCGATCCGTTCCTCGCTCCAGCGCGCGATCTCGACGGCGCCGTCGTCCCGAACCGGACGCTTCACCCCAACGATGCCCACGGTCGCCACCGCAACCCGCCGGGAGCCGCTCGGCGCCCGTCGAGTGAAGACGGCGCCGACCTTGACCACGTGCTCGATGACGAGCGAGCCGGCAACGTGGCGGCGAACGGCGGCGTGGTCGTCTCGCGCGAGGAATGCGTCCGGAACCAGGAAGGCGTGGACGCCACCGGGACGGAGGAGCGCCCCGAGGGTGAGCTCGTAGAAGAGCTGGAAGAGATCGGGTTGTCCACCCACTGCGAGCACGTAGTGGTCGGCGAAGATGCGGCGCTCGACGGGATCGAGATCCTCACGATTCGCATAGGGCGGGTTGCCCAGGATGACGTCGAACCCACCGGCAGCGAGTACGGTAGGGAATCCGCGAGGGCCAGCGGGGTCCCAGGCGTGGAGGTGGCGGGCGTCGGGGGCTCCGCGTCCACCCCGGTCGAGCCACGCTGGCGTGACGAGGGCGTTCCCCAGGCGGAGCGGGAGCGCCGCGGTCGCGAGCGCTGGCGCGGGGTCGCCCGGGATCGTCCGCAGACGGTTCCTGGCCACCGTGAGCGCGTCCTCGTCCACGTCGACGCCGCACAGCACCTCGCACGCGACTCGGCGCAGCCATTCGATCCGTGGGGCGGGGTGCCCGAGGCCGCGCCCACGCGCGGCGAGGTATTCGTGGATGGCGTCTCGGGCGGCGAGGAGGAAGGCCCCGTCGCCGCATGCGGGATCGAGGACCCGCACTCGGAGGATATCGGCGGGCGAGCGCCACTTTCGCCCCGCGAGCTCCGCCGGATCCTGCAACGTTTGGGGGTTGGGGACCGGTCCGCGCCAGAGCCATCGTCCCAGCGATTGGTTCACGAGGTGTCGCGCCACGCGCGCCGGGGTGTAGTGGGAGGTGCGGCGCGCGGCGGGCTCATTGGGGGGCCATCGCCGTGGACGGGTGGTCACGGGCGGCATTGTCACCTCGGGCGACTCCGCTTGACCATCCCGCGGCCTCAGTCGACGCGGCGCGCCTCGATCTCGCTCGATCCACGCCCGTCGCCGGGATCGCGGCGCCGGTGGCCGGGACCCTCGTTCGATCACTCAGTCGTGGTCGGCGGGCTCCAGCGAGGCAAGCACGTCCGCCACCACGGCTGTCGGCCAGAGGAGCGTGTCGAACGGGAGGACCGCGAGCGGTGCCCACCTGGGCACCCCGTCGAGTGCGGGTCGTCTGAGGCGCTTGGCCAAGAGGACTAGCGCCACGGTCAGGCCGAGCGCGACGTACGCGACCGGCTGCTTAAGATAGACGAACACCAGACAGACGACAGAGGAAACCGCCACGCTCACCAGGAGCTGCAACGCGAGGCCTTCGGCGGAGGGGCCGTCGTCCATGGGCGACGACTATGGTGTGGGACCGCTCCCCTGTCGAGGCAACTCCGCGCCGAAAGAATCCGCTTCCCTCGTGGAGCGAGGGCCGGCCCCGGGGATCAAATGCGATTCGGTTGCAGTTACGAACCTGTCGCGCTAACGAACCCCGCGTCGGGTCGCCCGCTGTGCTCGCTGCCGTCATCATCGTTCTGGTCTCGGTTGCCGCCGGGGCCGCTCTTGCGGTCGTACCGGGGGTGCACGGTCGTGCGATCGGTGCGGTGCGCACCTTCGCGCTCCTGGCCGCCTTTGGCGTCGTGGCCTTCCACCTCCTCCCGCACGCCCTCGAGGGAGTGGGGCTCGGTGCGCTGGTGGCGCTCGGGGGCGGTCTGCTCGTGCCACCAGCGCTGCAACGCGTCGTGACCACGGCCTACCTCCGCGCCCATCGAACCTCGCGGGTCTGCCTCGGGCTCGAGGCGGGTTATTTCGGCCTGATCGCTCACCAGGTTGGAGACGGCCTGGCGCTCGGGGCGGCCAGCGGACGGGGCTTGGTGTTGCTGATGGCGATCGCCGCCCATACCGTACCCGTGGTGGCCGTGGTCGTGCTGGCGTTCGCGGCGGAGTACGGCATCGTCTCCGCCCTACTCCGGGCCGCGGGGCTGGCTGCGGGGAGCCTGTTCGGTATCCTCCTCATCGTTCTCGTTGACGGTGCGTGGCTAGCTGCGGCCACCCCTTGGGTCGACGCGGCCGTCGCGGGGCTGCTGCTCCACTTCGTCGCCCACGGCCTCACCGAGGATCTGCCGCAGACCTCGTTCCAGCGCGCGGGCGATCTCGCTTCGGGAGCGATCGGGATCGCCCTGTCGGTGATGCCGGGGATGGTTCACGACGACACGGGGAGGGGGGGCGGCCACGACGACCATGGGGAAGTCCTGGCGGCGCTGTTCGCGTTGGCCGGACGCATGGCGCCGGGGCTCATCCTCGGCGTGCTCGTGGCGGTGGGCATCGTGGCTGCGCGGGGGCCCATCCAGCGGCTCGTGGGGAGCCTACCCCGAGGGGTGGCTCGGGGACTCCTCGCCGCTGCCCTCGACCCGATCGCGGGTTGGCGAATGTCCAGGGAAGGGCTGCCCGAGGCAGCCGGTGCGGGTCCTGGTGCAGCCACCGCCGGCGAACGGGCGGCGTTCTTCGCCGCCGCGTCGGGCATGGCCCCCGAAGCCTTCGTGCTCACATTGACCCTGTTCGGCGCGGCATTCGCCATCTGGCGGCTGATCCTGCTGGCTCTCGTCGCCGTTGCGGTCTCGCTGCCGATCGCGCTGTGGGCGCTGAAGGAGCGACCTCGAGGGGGCGGGTCGGGGAGCGCGCCAGCACCGGATGCGGCTGAGCGTCCGCGCCTCATCGCCGCCGTCGCGGAGTTCTTGGCTCGAATGGGGCCGTGGCTGGTCATCGGGCACCTCGTGGGCGCGTACGTACACGCGCTGTCGCCCAACGGCGCGACGGCATCGATTCCAGACGGGTCGCTCGGCGCCGCCGTCGTGGTTGCCGTCTGCTTCCTCGTCCACCTCCACCCGACGGCGGTCGTGCCGCCCCTCCTCGGGTTCGCCTCCGCGGGGGTTGGTCCGGAGCTTTCGATGTTGGTCCTCGTCCTGGCGCCGGTACCGTGGGTCGCCATGGCGCGTCGGGTGGCTCGTGACCAGGGGCAGGTAGTGGCGGCGTTCGCGCTACTGGCCGGGGTGGCGGTGGCGATCGGGGGTGCCTCCGCGCTGGCGCCGTTCGTGACCATCACTCCGCTCTATCCGCCGACCGCGAACGTCGAGCCCGCGGGCGCTGCGCTCGGGTGGGTCCTGCTCGCCGGTGTTCTCCTGTTGGTCGGCGCCTGGCCGGCGGGCATCCGCGGGTGGATCGCGGTGGTGGTGCACCCGCACCGTCACGAGCGCGCGCTGGCGCCGTGAGGCGCGGCGAGATCCTGATGGCACGGGTCCCTCGACCCAGGCCCTTGGCTCCCAATCACCCTGGACGGCGGCCGCACTCGTCCACGGCGACCACCGAAGCGTCGCCTCCAAACTCGTGACCAGGGAGCCCGAGATCGGTGAAGTAGGCGTGAGCGGAGCCCACAATGGTGCCAAGGTAGCAATCACCCCCGCTCGCCACGACCGTCGAGGGGCCACCGGTGTGGGGGATGCGCAGTAGCGTCGCCGAGTCCTCTGTCGAGGGACAGGTCCCGATGTGGAGGAATTCGGCGTCTGCCCCGAGCGCCCCGAAGGCGTCCTCGCCGGCGCCTCACCGGCAACTTCAGCGCTGAGCCGGGCAACGACTTCAACACGCGCATTCAGCCTGGATTTCGCGCCGACGACGGACGCCATGCTGGAATCCGAAGCAGATTTCGAGCCTTGTCCGCGTTCGGCGCGCGCAGAA
>JAFGBI010000317.1 GCA_016933275.1 Polyangiaceae bacterium
AGATCCGGGGCCCACCTTGGTGCCACAGACCCCACGCTGCGTAGGCGATCGAAATTCCTATGGAATCAACCTGATCGGTGCTCTAGCACCCACCGCGCAACCTCGTCCCGCCTATCCTCGCCCGGTCGTAGCTCGAACACCCGCGACCCGTAGCGCTGCCAGAAGTCCTCCGTGAACCAGGGTGCGGTGGCTTCGTTGGCGGAGGGTGCGAGGAGGACGACGCCGCGGGCGCGCCCGGGGTCGCCGGGGTGGGCGTAGCACTCGTCGATCAGGGCGTCGCGATAGATGTGGCTGGACGAGAAGGCGTCGGCAAGGTTCGCCTTCACCACCAACCGCGGCCTCATCGGCGTCGGCCTCGACCGCCAGTCCTTCGAGCTCTGGCAGCAATCCCTCGCCACCGGCGCCCGCCTCCCCCCCGACTTCGACCGCCAATCCCTCGAACCGCCGTTCGACCTCCGCGACCGCGAAGCGGACATGCGTCAGGCGTACGCGTTCTTCCTGAAGGAGCTCGGCCTGAAAGAACCGACGTGAAGGGGAGTCCCGTGACCCGCGACCAGAGCGCACGGCGAAAAACCCTGCCGCGGCGCGGCCGTTCACCGTGGGCCCTCCGGCTGCGCAGAGGACGCGCTGGCGCGTGGACCCGCGTGAATGGCCGTGACCGCCAGCGCTTCCGAGCACAGGTTAGGGGGGCCGCCCGCGCGCCAGAGCGCGCGGGCTCGTCGCGACCCCCGCCCTCAACCTGGGGGCATCATCGAAGGCCAGTCTCGCTCGCGACGAAGGTGCTCCAACAGCGAAGTGAGCTCCTCGCCGCTCATGGCCATGGGGCCGGGATCGCGCTCGGAGCCCGCGGAAATCGTGAGGATGGCGTGCCTTTGTAGGGGGGGTCCCTCCGTCGAAGGAGTTGGAAGACAACCAACGCCGAAAGGACCCCGATGGACAGCGTGCTCCGAGCCGAGTTTCTCGCCAAGCCGAAAGTGAAGGCAGCCGTCGCGACGATCGCTGAAGTGCTCCAGAAGGTCTTCGGCGGGGGAACGTTCGCGGAGAACGAAGTGGCCGTGCTGGCAGTGACCGGAGAGGCGGTCCGCGCGGTTCTCGAGGAAGGGTTGCAGCAGCTCGCGGATGGCTTCGGTGACGTGGTGCTGGTGGAAGGCGTCGCCTTCAAGCGACACGAGCCGGGAACCGTAACCGTGCATAGCCTCTGTGGGCCATTGCGGCCACGCCGATTCACGTTCCGCCAGGTTGGCGTTCACAACGGGCCCACCGTCGACCCGATGGCGCTGGCCGCGGGGCTCGTGAAGGGAGCGACGCCGGCGCTGGCCTACAGCGTGGCCCATGGCTACGCTCAGCACGACATGCGAGCCCACGTGGAGGCGCTCGAGGCTGCGGAACGGGTAGCTCCGCCGCGGGCAACTCTCGAGCGGATAGCGAAGCGAATCGCCGAACGGGCGGACGAGGTCGCGCCGCAAGTGGAACCCATACTGCGGCGCACGGAGGCCGTCCCGGAAGGGGCCCACGCGGTGTGCTTGGGTCTGGCTCGAACAGCAGCGCTGATGGACGGGAATCGCCCACCGGACGCGCCGCCGAAGCCGCCACGAAAGCGACGGAAGCCGCGGGTTCGACGGGCTCCGCCCCCCAAGGACACGAACTGGCGAGTGGCCTACGTGGGCACTGTGTCTCTCGTCGACGCAGACGGCGAGCAGTTGCTCACCCGCCGCTACACAGCGCCGGCGTGCGACCAGATCGACCCACCGAAACAGCCCCAACACTGGGGGCACCTCCGGTACCTCCAGAACAACAAAGACCGAATGCGCTACGCTGCGCTGAGATGCGTCGGTCTGCCCGTCGGCAGCGGCGTGACCGAGAGCGCCGCGAAGACCTTGGTGGGACGGCGCGCGAAGAACGCTGGCCAACGCTGGTCCGAATCCGGGCTCCGAGAAGTCCTCGCGCTGCGTGCGCTGCACCAGAGTCAGCGTCTCCCTCGCTCCTGGACCCGCTTCTCACGCCGCTACACCAAAGAGGTCCAGGCCGCCTGAGATCCGTGCGTGGTCCACGCCCTCACGCTGGCCGCGGAAGCCGAGGTCGCGACGCCCGCGAACGAACACTGGATCGTGCAGACCGACGACGGCGGCAACGAGGTCGGCTTCCCGTACCAGGAGCCGGGAACGGACGGCGGGCTCCCCGCCGTGGTCATGACGGCCCGCGCCGCCCCTCAGAAGCGGGTCGCGGCGTTGAACTCCTTGCCAGCGCCGACGACCACGGTCTCCACCTTCCTGCCCAGCTCCGGGTGGACGAAGACGATCGTGTGGGTGCCCGCGCTGACGCGCACGCCGATCCGTGGGGTCAGCCCCAGCGGTCTCCCATCCAAGATCACGTTGGCGATCGGGATGGAGGCGATGTTCAGCACGCCCTGACCGGCACTCGCCGCCGCGGCGAGCGCCGCCGTGTCCCCGACCATCGCGCGCTCCGGATCCGCAGCCGAGGCCTGCCCCGGAGACGGCGCCGAGCCCGCGACCGCGAGGGCGATGGTGACTGTCTTTTCGGCGACGCCATCGGAGAAATCGACCGCCTGCCGGAACTCGGCGAAGCCGGCCCGGGTTGCCACGACCTCCACCCGCTGGTCACCGGCGATCTCCAAATTGAGCGGCAGGTGGGGAATGAGCCGCCGACCGCTCGCGTCCAAGAGCGCGATCTTCGCCCCCTCGGCGTTCGCTCCCGCCGTGAGTTTCACCATCCCGCGCCACACCACGAGCTTCGGGCGCACCGCCGTGACCTGGCTGGCCCGTACCAGCACCGTCTCATCGTAGGTCGCATAGCGGCCCCGGCCATCGATCAACTTGAGGCGGTGAGTGCCAGGCAGGAGGTCGGTGACCTTGAGCGGGGGATTGCCGTACTCCTGGCCGTCGATGAGCACGCTGAGCTCGCCGCCGAGCGCCCCGATCTCGAGGACCGTCGCGGGGAGGTGGTCGAGCTCGAACGACACCTCCTCCGCATCGCCGCCATGCAGCAGGACGGTCCGCGGGGCTATGGCCTGATAGCCGGCGGCCGCCACGCTGACCACCTGCGTCCCCTCGGACAGTCCCGGCACTTGGCAAGGGGTCGCCGTGCAGACCAGAGCGCCGTCCACCCGGAGCTCGAGCGTGGGGATCGTCTCCCCACCGACGCTGCGGACGGTGACGTCGAGCGGGCCGGGCGAACGCACCGCCGCGGCGACGAGCACGGCGGTGACCATCACGCCCACGAGCGCCACGAAGGCGGACACCATCGGCAGGACTCGCCGCGACCGCGGCACGACCGAACGCGAAGGGGCCGTCGCTGTCGGCTCCGCGGTTGCCGCCGCCGAGCCCTCGAGCGCGGGAGTGGCGCTCCTCGCGGCCGCGTCGCCTGGCGCCGGCGCGATGCCGTAGTCCGGCGCCGGCGCGAAGGGTTGGAAGGTCTCGCCGACGTCGCATCGCGTCGCCGCGGGGGACGGCGCGGGGGACGGTGCGGGCGCCGAGCAGGCAGCGGCAGGCGCCGTGAGCAGCTCGGAGAGGGCGCGAGCCGCTTCCCCGAACGTCGGCCAACGTTGCGCGGCGTCCCGCCGACAGCAACGATGAAACCAGGCGTCGAATCCCGCTGGCAGCAGGTGGGCATTGGCGCCGCCGCGCTGGCTCGGCTGCGGCGCCTCCTCGAGCGCGACCTTCAGGGGCATACCGGCCGCGGACGACGCACCCCAAAGCGCGCCCGGCTCGCTCCCGGTGAGCAAGTCATAGGCAACGGCACCCAGGGCCCAGACGTCCGTCGCCGGCGAAACCTGGCGTGCGATCTGGACGCCCTGAGCCGCGGCCAAGCGCCGGAACTCCTCCCCGAGCTGCTCCGGCGCCGAATAGGCCGGGGTGCCCACCATCGTCGCGGCCCTCGACGGATCCTCGGCGAGCACGCGGGCGATGCCGAAGTCGAGCACCTTGACCAGGTCGAGATCGCCTTGGTCGCGCACCAGCATCAGGTTTGCGGGCTTGAGATCCCGATGGATGACCTGCGCCTCGTGCGCCACCTGCATCGCCTCGCCGAGCTGCCGAAAGACGGCGGCCGCCAGCGCCCAATCGAGCGGGCCGTGATCGCGCCGGCGATCTTCGAGGGTCTGCCCGTCGAGCAGCTCCATGGCCAGAAACGCGACGCCGAGCTGGGCATCGAACCCCGCGTCCTGCACGGAGACGATGTTTGGGTGGCGCCGGAGGCGGGAGCCGACCTGCGCCTCCTGGGTGAACAGCTGCGCGAGGCGGGCGTCGTTGGCCAGGTGGGTCTGCAGCACCTTGACGGCGCAATCGGCGCGAGTGAAGCGGTGACGTGCGCGCCAGACCTCGCCCATCGCCCCGCGGCCGAGCAGCGACACCAGCTCGTAGCGATCGACCGCGATCCCCGGGCTGAGCGCTACCATCTCACGCGACCTCGAACCCGCGACGAAGCATCACGGCATCATGCCATCCTCGGACTCGCCGGTCACGCCGAGTTCCGCGACAGTGTCGCGTCCCCGCCAACACCCAACATCCGATACCCAATACCTAGTTGCCGCTGTTCAGCTGCCCGACCCTGCCGCGCGCGTCGCGCTCGAGCCGCGCCAGCCCCTGGCGACGCTGCCGGGGGATCGTGATCGCTGCCACGATGATGGTCACCACCAGCGTGAGCCCCATGAGCGGGGGCAGGATCGTCTTCAGCGCCTGTCCGACATCGCCGAAGCGAGCGGATAGAAACCCGAGGGCCGAGACGGCACCGACGCTCGACATCACGAGGCGGTAGCCGTTGCCGAGCAGGGCGAACGCACGCGGCGTATCGATCGTGTAGCCTTCGACCTTGGGGCGTCCCGGGCTCGGCGCGGGGGGCGGGTTGATGCGGGCTGGCTGGACGGAGAAGTCGAAGGGGTGGCCACCGAGCACGGTCGCGATGGCTTCGTTCGCCCGCGTGGCGACGAGCTCCGCGTTGTGTTGGGCCCAGCTGCGCTCCAAGTTGGCGAGCCAACCATAGAACTGCGCGAGCTCTGCCGGTGCCACCTGGTGGTTCGTGGTACCCGTCTTGGGGTCGGCTCGGGACCGCCATCGCCGCCCCAATGGTGAAGGAAGTTACACTATTCCGGGTTTCGCGGCGCTCCTACGATCCGCAGCGTGACTCCTGCCCACAACACCCTCACCTGGTTGGCGATGACGGCTCTCCTGCTCGGCTGTTCGCGGGGATCCGAGGGGTCGGATCGGACCTCGACGGGCGGCGTCACGGGAAACGGCGGTGAAGCGGCTGGTCCCGCCGCGACCGGCGGCGGCGTGTCGACCGGTGGTGCCAGCGCTACGGGTGGCGAGCCGGGGGCCGGTGGCGATGACAACGGTGGTGCCACCGTGCTAGCGACCGGTGGCGCCGCCACCACGGGCGGCTCGACCGGGAGCGGCGGCCTCTTCACCGGCGGCGTCAGCCCCACCGGCGGTGCCTCCAACAGCGGTGGTCTGGCGACCGGCGGAGCCCGCCCCACCGGTGGCGCTGGCGGCCAATCGAATTCCGGAGGCTCCGGCGACGCCGGCGGGCAGGTCGGCACCGGCGGCCAGCTCGGCTCTGGCGGTGCCGGTGGCACGGGCGGTCTTCCCTCCGGTGGCGGCGGGAATGCCGGCGGTGCCGCCGGCACGGGCGGTACGCCGCTGCCTGCGGAGGGTTGTGACCGTCCGGGCATCGGGAGCTCGGGACGCATCCTCCAGGTCGGACCGTCCCGGGAATACGCCGATCTCGGCGCCGTGGCGGAGATCGTCGAGCCCGGTGACATCGTCGAGGTCGACGGCGACGCGACCTATCCCGCCGTCGAGCTGACCGTCCCGGGCACCGCCGACGCGCCCATCCTGTTCCGCGGCGCGGCCTCGGGAGCGCAGCGCCCGGCGATCACCGGGGGCACCGATACCGTGCGCTTCGAGGGCTCGCACCACGTGATCGTCCAAGGGATCGACATCTCCGGCGGGGAGGAGCGGTGCGTCTTCCATCACGCCGATGACGTGACGCTCTGTCAGGTAGCGGTGCACGATTGCGCGCGGCACGGGATCCTGGGCGCGGACTACGACACCGGGACGCTGCGGCTCACCCAGGTGGAGGTCTACGGTTCCGGAGGCCAGCCGGAGGGCGAGAACCTCAAGCATCCGGTTTATGTCGCCACCGATCCCTCGGCCTATCCCGAGGCGGTGCTGCGCATCGAGCACAGCTTCATCCACGACAACAACGGCGGCAACGCCATCAAGAGCCGCGCCCGGCGCACCGAGGTCTACGACAGCTGGATCGAGAGCACCGCCGGCATGTACTACTCCCTCGAGCTCGTCGGCTACGAGGAGTTCGAGGCAGATCCCCCGCTCGATAGCGACATCGTCGGCAATGTCTTCGTCCACCACGACGAATACGGTATGCGCTTCGGTGGCGATGGCACCGGCGCTTCCCGCGGTCGCGTGCGCTTCGCCTTCAACACGATGGTCGTCGTCGGCGACGGCTGGGACGCCTACACGCCGTTCATCCGGTTCTTCGACGAGATCGACGCCTTCGACGCCTTCGACAACGTCTTCTTCAAGGTCGGCGGTGGCCCGGTCCGTCTGCTGCGGGACGACGACGCGACCTGGCTGCGCGGCTTCCAGACCATCGGCGGGAGTCACAACTGGGTGCCGTCGGAGACCACCGAGATCCCGGCTGGCTTCACCGACACCGTGTCGGGGACATCGTCGGGCTTCGCCGACACCACGACATTCGCCTCGCTGGATCTCACCGTGACCGCGGACTCGCCCCTGCGGCAGGCCGGTACGGCCGACACGGCAGGCACGGCCGGCATGGAGATCGCCTCGCCCCTCCTGATCCCCAGCACCGAGCCGCCCCACCAGCGGCCGAGTTCCTGGGCTTCGATGACCGCCGCCCCGCGCGCCACGGAGAGTCCGCCCACCATCGGCGCGCACGCCGCACCGTAGCCGCCCCGGGGCCATCCGGGGTTGGTGACTCGGCTTCAGTACCTCCCGAGCGCGAAGAACCGCGAGAAGCCGACGCTGTAGTGCCAGCGGTCGCGCCCCGCCCCCGCGGGGTACGGCGGGGACAAAGAAGCGAAGCCCCGGAAGTTCGCCTTCCGAGGCTCTTGGTTGAGCAAGCGTGGTGGCTGCGCGAACGCTCTCGCGGCGAGGGTCCTCAGAGCGCCCGGCCAGCGGGACTTTTTTAGGGGGCAGCTCGGCGATTGCCGGGTCCGCAGAAAAGCTGCAGCGCCGATGGAGAGAGACAAAGAGCGACAAAGAGTCGGCACCTCGGCTCCCACCTCGAGACAAAGAGTGGCCCATAACCCGGCGGTCGGGGCTGGCCGGTGACGGGGAGCGCCGGCTCGGGGACACGTGGCCGATGGTAGCCGACCTGCGGGCAGATCGGCACCCGGTCTGCCCCGGGGTGGGGGCGAGACGGACGGGCGCGCGTACGGAGCAGGCGGCGGCGTACGCCGCGAGGTCGGTCGGTGAGGAGTCGCAGGAGGGGGGCCCTCAGTACACATCGAAGAGCTGCTCCTCGGACACGCCGGCCTCCTTGATGATGCTCCGGGCCGTGCCTTCCTTCAGCGACCTGCCCTGGTGCATCGGGACAGTGATCGGGTTCCGCCCGGGGCGGGTCAGGATCGCATGGCTTCCCGATTGGCGCGCGACGGTCCAGCCAAGTCTGCAAAGCGCTCGCACGAGGCGAGCCGCCACCAGCGTGGCCATTCGGCCCAAGTCAGCGAGCTTTCCGGGACAGGGTTGGCGTGGCTTGCACCGCAAGACGCAGCCGGATGGCGTCCGCCACCATGGCCCGCGCCTCCTTCAAAGTGTTCGACTCGGTGAAAACCCCAGGCAAGGACGGGACCTCGATACTGTAGCCCCCGGCCACCAGATCCGGCGTGAGGATCGCCTCGTAGGCACACCCCTGGACCTTGACGAAGATGCTGCGCGGCGCGCTGAGCGCAGTGACCTTGCCGCGCAGGTCCTGGGCGATCGGGCCGACGGCGAAGCTGATCATGAGCTGTCCATTTGCCGTGGCGTCGAGGAGATGCTTCCCCTCCAGGGTGCGGACCAGGATCCTCTTCCCTTCGACGATGAGCGTGAGGCGTGCGAGCGGTCGAACCACGCTCTTGAAGTGCTCGCGAAGGTAGCGCGCTGCCCTCCGAACCGTGGGTAGTGACACGCCGGCCGCGAGCAGTCGTCCGATCACCCGAAGCTCCACCAAGTCCTCGAAGGAATAAACGCGACGGGACCCTTTTCCCCGGGCCTTCTCGACGGAGGGGCGGACTAGCCCCGTCTTGTCCCAATAGTCGAGCTGGCGGTAGGTGATCCCCACCACCCTGCGAGCGACGTCCGCGCTGAAGCCTGCCTGGGTCTTTGCCACGCCGCTAGAATAACACGGTTGTGATTCGCATCAAGGCAGCGGGAGAGCACGCGCTCCCTGGGATCGCGCCGTCGCTGATCACCCCAGCACCCCCACCACTCGCATTGCACCGCTCTCACCCCCCCCTTTGCTCCCTCCGGCCGCCCCGCGTATCGCACCGCCCGCCATGTGCCGAGCCTACGACCACCGCATTCGCGATCTCGTTTGCGCTACCGGAAACCTCGCGCTCGCCGGGCGCCTCGGCGTCCCGGAGCGCACCGCGCGGAGCTGGCTCCGACGCGGGACCAGAGACGTGGTCACCCTTGACGACGGCGACGTCGGCGCTCTCGCCCTCCGTCTTGCCGCGGCCGATGCCCACGCGTGCCGCCTCGAGCAGCGGGTGCGCCGACTCCGCGCCGTCGTGCGCCTGCTCGCCACGCTCGTCAGCGTTTTCGGCTTGCGCCTCGACGGGCAGCGGCTGCCCGAGGGGCCCAAGAAGCGGGCGGTCCTTGCCGCGATCCAGCGAGTCGCTCGCACCGCGAGTCTCTCCGTGGCTCTTCGTCTCAGCGGCCTCTCGCCGACCCGCTACCAGGCCTGGCGCCGTCGGTCGCTCACATGTGGGCTCGACGACCGCTCGTCCTGTCCACGGAGTAGGCCATCGCGGCTCACCGCGGCGGAGCGCGCGGCCATGAGGGAGCTTGTCACCAGTGACGATCACCGCCACATGCCGCTCCGGGCTCTGGCGCTCCACGCTCAGCGCGTCGGGAAGGTCTTCGCCCACGTGTCGACCTGGGTTCGTGTCATCAGGGTTCACGGATGGCGACGCCCCCGTCTCCGCGCGCATCCGGCGCGGCCCACCGTCGGCGTCCGCGCCACGCTGACCGGTGAGCTCGTGCACATCGACGTCACGTTGCTCCGTCTGCTGGACGGAACGCGAGCATACTTGCACGCCGTGCTCGACAACTACTCGCGGCGCATCTTGGCCTGGAAGGTCGCGGCGAAGCTGGATCCCGCGAACACTTGCGCCGTGCTCGCCGACGCCGCCAAGGAGATCCAAGCCCTGCGGGACGCTGGCGCGGGCCCCGCCGTGACCGAGGTGTACGCCGACTCCGGTGTCGAAAACGTCAACGGCGAGGTCGACGCGCTCCTCGAGGCCTGCCCCCTTCGCCGCGTCCTCGCGCAGGTCGAGGTCGCCTTCTCCAACTCGATGATCGAGTCCTGGTGGCGCAGCCTGAAGCACAACTGGCTTTTCCTGAACGCCCTTGACTCCATCGCTGCCGTCGAGAAGCTGGTCGCTTTCTATGTCGAACAGCACAACTCCGTCATGCCCCACGCGGCGTTCCGTGGGGCGACCCCGGACGAGGTCTTCTTCGGTCGCGAAGACGGCGTCGAGCCCGGCCTCGTCGAGCCCCGCCGGGAGGCCAGGGCGGCAAGGATCGCCGCCAACCGGGCCCTCGAGTGCGGGCAGTGTCACGGCCTGGAGCCTCTCAGCGTAGCGGTCGGGGGCCGGAAAGCCGCGTGATTTCTCGGCGTATGCACGTGCATCACGGGAACCGCCGAATGCCCTGATACGCAGCAGGGATGCAGTTGCGTCGGAGAATGTGCGGGAGGTCGTGAGCCGTAGCAGTGCTGCGACACTCGAAGAGCCCACCCGGAGGGTCGGACCCTGGATGGCCAACGAGGATCCCCACCGACCCACCACGCGTCAGCCATGCCGCAAGATCTCTCTGACTGATTCCAGATCTTCGTCGAGCGATGCCACCCAGTGCCTAACATGATCTGGAGCCGCAGTTGTTGTCACAGGAAAACGTTCTCTCCAGCCAATATGTTCGAGTGCGTCCCAAGCCCGGGAACCAAGCCAGTCTCCGGAAAGGCAGCGCAGAACCGCCGGGACAGCCACCATTGAGCCGACCTGGCCCAACACCTCGACGATAGCGACCTTCAGCTTCTCGTCCGCACGCGGGTCGCAAAGGTACCGAAGAATTGCTGCCTCCGCCCGCGCGCGGTCGATTGCCCGGAATGCCTTCACGATTTGCCACTGCATGTCCGGTTGCTGTTCCATGAGCCGTTCGAGGCAAGGTACTGCATGCTTGGAGGCTAACTCTGCGGCCAGCGTTCCGGCGGACTCTATCAGCCCTCCGTGAACGTCGATCAAGTAGGATTCCAGGGCCGAAGTGACTTGATTGCAGGCGCCGGAGGGCAGCTGGCATCTCTCGAGTTCGCTGACCGCTTCCTCGATGCGAAGCTCCTGAACGACAGCAGCTGCCGATGCGCGTGTTCCCATCTCTACCAGGACCAACACCAGGAAGTGGCGCAGATCGTCGTCGGCGTTGGCGAGTCGCTCGACGACCGAAGCGGTCGCTCTCTCAGTTCGGAATCCCCCGGCGGCTCGCGCGGCAGCATAGCATACCGCCGGCTCCGGATCTCTGAGAGCATCCAACAATGGCACAAACGCTTCGCCACACCGTCCCTTCCCGAGGGCGTCAGCCGCAACCCAACGAACGATGTAATCCTCGTCTTCACGCAAGGCTCGCACCAGACTCTGAGTGACTTCGCCCGACGGAAACCCTTCGAGAGCCATGACCGCCCCCTCACGCATGTAGTCGGCGTCACTCTCGAGGACCCGGAGAAGATCTGGGACCATGTCGGACGTGACGAGATAGCTCAACGCCGTTCCGGCCCGATGGCTGAAGTCGTAGTTCCTTGCTGCCAGAAGTGCCTCGAGCAAGGCTGGGCCCCCTTCAGGCGACCCGCTGCGCGCCAAGGCTTGGGCGGCCCACCCGAACACGTGATGGTCGTCGTCCTTGAGACACCCCAGCAGGAGTCTCACCGCCTGACCCGAACCGATGGCTCCCAGAATCGACGCCGCCCGGCGGCGAAGAAGCTCGTTTCGTTCCGATAGCCACCCCTCGAGTATCGGCATGGCTTCCGCCGGTGAACAAGCGCCGAGCAAGTGCCCAGCGATTTGGGCGCGACCCGAGCGCAGATGCGTTAGCAGTCGGGGAACCGCCAGGGAGCCACAGTCAACGATCATCCGCATCGCCCCCGTATCCCAATGCAGGAGGTGTTCCGAACCCCAGGGGGGCGCAGACAATGAAACCTCTACTGCGACGTTCGTGAGGGATTCACGGATTCGTGACACCAGGTCTGTCGTTGCTGCTTCCATCGCCACCCCGATAGCGATGCGGAATGGTCTGGCCAGGAGATCCTCGCGGTTCTCTTCGAGGAGCGCGGCGATGTACTCCCGGGGCCTGGCCCCCGCTACCCCGCCAAGCAACTTCAGGACCTCCTGCCATTCCGGAGCGTAGACGTTCCTAAGCGCGATCTCGACATGGTCGTCTCTGGTGGCGAGCTCCCGAGCGGCCAGATACTCTAGAAATGACCGATGGAGGAAACTGCAATGGACCTCGCCCTCCCAGCCGAGGCCTGCACCTACGAGAACACCCGTATCCAGAAGGCTCCGCACCAACGTTCCTTCACCCGCATCGAGAATGTCGCTCACCTCCTGCTGTGTGAAGCGATTTCCCGCTGGGTTTCGCGAGAAGAGCGCCCACGCGGCCGACTGGAGAACACGAATGGTTTCTTCAATCTGGGGATCCGCAGCCGCGCGTGGGTTCAGCGTCCATGCCCCGCGGACCAACGCCCGCAGGACCCGGCCGTACACGGCTGCTCGGGTGAGTCCCGTCGTGACATCGTCATCCTCATGGGCCAGACACGTGAGCGTCGCGAGCAACGGGTTGCGGCAGGACATTCGCAGCGGCACGCTGGATGCTAGAGCCCGAACGAGTTGGGCGGAGCGGGGGCTGCTGCCGAACCAAGCATTCACCAATGCACCGATTTCGTAGTCGCTGAGCGGGGCTAGCCTGTATTCGGTCAAGGTTCGCCATGGTATCCACATCCTGTCGTACGAAGCGACACGATAGGTAACGATGACCCGTCTTGCCCAGCCTTGTCGCTCCATCAAAGCGAGGCGCCGCCGGAGTGTGTTGCGCGCCCGGCTGAACCTGGATCTCGCGCGGCCCCGCGACCAGCTGCCGGCGGCGAGCTGATGCCAGGTCCGCGGAGCGCGAATCGACTCGAGAGGGCGCCGGAGTCGGC
>JAFGBI010000318.1 GCA_016933275.1 Polyangiaceae bacterium
ACATCGCCAAGCGCAGGAGCAGCGAGAGCGGGTCGAGGTCGAGGGCGACGGTCCCGTCGCTGAAGGGACGCTTCAGCGTCAGGCGGAGCGGGCGCGGAAGATTGCCTGCAATCCTCCCTTGCTGCCCGGTTCCCGGAGGACGACGGGATCGCATGTGGGCAAAGATGGGCAACGAGATGCCGCAGCCTGGCTGGCTGTGACCGGACATCTGGTGTATCGACGAGACGATGGTCGACAGCGCGAGCTGCCAGCCCCCACGCGGGAGCGTCCCGGTCGATCTGGCGGCGCAGCGCCGATGGCGCCGACAGCTGCGCACTCCGCGTCTCGGTTGGACGCTCGGTGCCGCAGCCGCGTTTGTCGTCTTGCTGCTGGGGGTCGCCTTGCCGGCGAGCGCGTCTCGCTCGCCTGCCGTGAAGCCAACGGTTCCTCGCGCTAGCGTGCCTGCGGTGCTTCCGGGTTCTGACGATACGGAGCCGCGCGCCAGGGGGCCGGGGGGTGCACGTCTGGTCGAGCAGTACGCGAAGCTCGATCCCGAGGACGAGCCGGCGCGGCACCGGTTCGTCTTGGAGCAGATCGCGGCCGGCAATCTGCCGTCGTCCTGGAACCGCTGGGTGACCGTGCAGGTGCGGGGCCAGTTTGGCACTAGGGTGGAGTTCGACGTCAGCCCGCATGGACTGAGGATCGGCAGTGATGCGGATTGGGTCGAGATCCCGCTGGATGGCCCCCACTTCGCCGCCGCGGCGGAGCTGTTGGGGTGCCGTTTGAGCACTGCGTGGATGGTCGAGCAGACCTGCCAGCAGGCGCGTCGCAGCGGGACCGTGGTGCACTTCTTCGCGGCTGCGGAGATCGCCCAGTCGCTCGGGTGGCACGACTGGCAGAACAACTCCCCGGACGGGTTGAAGATGAAGGGGGCCACCTTCTTCCGTCAGCGCAGCTCCTTGCTGCGTCACTGGCTCGACGAGCACCACGTCGCCAGCGGCGATCTGGTGGTCGGCTACTTCAAGGACGTGGTATCGCCCGTCGATGGCCTCACGCGGCCCCGCGGCCTCGAGATCGTCGGCGGCCGCGACGACAGCGGGCGGGAGATCCAGCCGCTCAGTGGCGGACTGCACCACACCCGGTTCTTCGACTACTCGCACAACGTTCGCCTGGTGCGCGACCCGATCCGCGTCGACGGCAAGTCCCTGACGCTCGACGAATTCTTCACCCAGGTCGGCTACGCGCGCGAGTTCACCTTTCGGTACACCGCCGTCTCTGAGCGCCCCTACCACTACCCGCCCGCGCTCGCTCGCTGGATGGTCGAGCACGCGCCGCAACGCACCGGGGCCCGCGTCACGCCTGAGCGCTAACCCGCTTGACGCTGCGGTACCCCGCGGCGACAACCGCCCCACCCCCGCGCAAGAATGGAGCCGCGCACGATGCCATTGCCACCTGTTCGGAGGCTCGCCTCCCCTGGTGCCGTCACCACGGCGATCCTGCTCGGGGCGCTCGCCCTGCAGCAGGTCCCGCGCGCCGCGCACGCCCAGGACACCACGCTCGGAGTCGCCCGCCTCCCCGAATCGGGGGAGGCCCTGTTCCTCCAGACCTGCGCCTCTTGTCACGGCGCCGACGGCCGCGGCGCGCCCCGGAGCGAGGTCGGTTTCGATCTGCCGCTGCCCGACTTCACCGACTGCAGCTTCGGGTCGCGCGAGCCGCATCGGGACTGGCTGGCCGTGGCGCACCGCGGCGGGCCGGCGCGCGGCTTCGATGCGACGATGCCGAGCTTCGAAGGGGCGCGAACCGACGCGGAGCTCGAGCGGATCGTGGCTCACGTCAAGTCCTTCTGCCCCGAGCGGCGGTGGCCCCAGGGGGAGCTCAACCTGCCGCGAGCCCAGGTGACGAGCAAGGCGTATGTGGAGGACGAGGTGGTGGTCGCGGCCAGCGCCGCGCTCGAGGGGCCGACCGACGTTGCCGGCAAGCTCATCTACGGCGCCCGCCTCGGGGCCCGCTACCAGCTCGAGGCCTCTCTCCCGTTCGGGTTCCGCGAGGTCGAGCCCGACGAGCCTGGGGTGGCGGGGCGCTGGGCCGAGGGCGCTGGCGATGTCGGTTTTGGTCTGAAGCGCGTGCTGGTGCACAGCGCCCGGTCGGGCTCCATCCTCACGCTCGCGACCGAGGTGTTCCTGCCCACGGGCGACGCGACCGACGGCTACGGGCGGGACACGGTCATGATCGAGCCCTTCTTGTCCGCCGGGCAGATCGTGGCTGGCACCGGCTTCGTGCAGTTCCAGGGGGGCTTCGAGCTCCCCATCGAAACCCATCTCGCAGAGCGGGAGGTCTTCGGGCGTGTGGCCGTCGGCAACAGTTACCGTCCGCGCCCCTGGGGCCGGGCCTGGTCGCCGATGGTCGAGCTCGCTGCCTCCCGGGCCCTCGAGTCCGGGGCGACCACCCACTGGGATTTTATCCCGGAGCTGCAGGTGAGCCTCAGCACACGCCAGCACATCCTGGCCAACGTTGGAGTCCGGCTGCCGATGACCGAGCTCGATGCCCGCCCTACGGAGCTGCTCTTCTACTTGCTCTGGGACTGGTACGACGGCGGCGCGCTGGAGGGGTGGTGAGGTTTCGATGACGATCCGAAGACCGCTGAGGACGACCCTCGCTACCGCGACCATCGCGGGGATCGCGGCGCTGTTGGCACTCCCCGCCGCAGCGCAGCGCCGCCCGCGCGCCGGCAAGTACCCGGCACTCTTCGCGCCGAGCGGGCAGTGCGTCGCCTGCCACAACGGGATCACCACCGCCTCCGGGCGGGACGTGTCGATCGGTGCCGACTGGCGCGCGTCGATGATGGCCAACGCGGCCCGGGACCCGTACTGGCAAGCGGCGGTTCGACGCGAGTCGCTCGATCACCCGACGGCCACCGCCGCGATCGAGGACGAATGCTCGAAGTGCCACATGCCGATGGCGCGCTTCACCGCGCATGTCGCCGGCGGTCAGGGCGAGATCTTCGCCCACCTGCCGATCGGTCGCGCGGCGGCGCCCCTGGCCGCCCTGGCCGCGGACGGCGTCTCCTGCACCGTCTGCCACCAGATCTCGGCCGAGAAGCTGGGCACGACCGAGAGCTTCGTCGGCGGGTTCGTCATCGACCGCCGTCTGCCCCTCGGCCGGCGCCCCGTGTTCGGCAAGTACCCGGTCGACGTGGGGCGGTCGCGGGTGATGCGCTCCTCGTCGGGGTTCGAGCAGCGCCAGGCCGAGCACCTGAAGACCTCGGAGGTCTGTGCTACCTGCCACACCCTCATCACGCACTCGCTCGGCCCGGACGGTTCGGTTTCGGGTCGGCTCGCCGAGCAGGTGCCCTACCTCGAGTGGCGGCACAGCGACCACGCGACGCGCAGCTCCTGTCAGGACTGCCACCTGCTCCCCGAGGTCGACCCGACGGCCATCACCAGCGTGCTCGCTCAGCCCCACCCCGGCATGCGGTCACACGTGTTCCGCGGCGGCAACGCCTTCGTCTTGGGCATGCTGGCCCGATACCGCGGCGAGCTCGGCGTCACGGCCTTCCCGACCGAGCTGGAGGCGACCGCGGCGGGCACCCGTGAGCAGCTCGAACGGCGCTCGGCCACGCTCACCATTGTCCGCGCCGAGCGGTCGGCGGCCACGCTCGTCGTGGATCTGCGCCTCGAGAACCAGGCCGGGCACAAGCTGCCGACGGCGTACCCGTCACGGCGGATCTGGATCCACCTGGCGATCCGCGACGCGAGCGGCCGCGTGTGGTTCGAGTCTGGCGCGCTCGCGCGCGATGGCTCCATCACCGGCAACGACAACGACGACGACAGCGGGCGTTTCGAGCCCCACTATCGGGTGATCGAGCGCCCTGACCAGGTCCAGATCTACGAGCCCATCCTCGGCGATCCGTCCGGCGCGGTGACGACCGGGCTGCTCACGGCCACGCGCTACCTCAAGGACAACCGCGTCCTGCCCACCGGGTTCGATCCGCGTACGGCACCCGCGGACGTGGCCGTCTATGGGGAGGCGGCGACGGATCCGGATTTCGTCGGCGGGGCGGACGAGCTCCGCTACCGGATCGCGCTGGCGGACGCCGCCGGGCCCTTGGAGCTCACCGCGGAGCTGCTCTACCAGCCGATCGGCTACCGCTGGGCGGAGAACCTGCGCCGCGTCGCCGCCCCAGAGCCAGCCCGCTTCGGGCGCTACTACTCGGCGATGGCCCCCGCTTCCGCGACGACGCTCGCGACCTGTCGCCGGACCATCCAGCC
>JAFGBI010000319.1 GCA_016933275.1 Polyangiaceae bacterium
CGCCTCGCAGATCATCCCCTCCCCGCAGTCGCTGTCGTCGAAGCACGGCGGCGCTGCCTCGCAGCTCCCCGCCTCGCAGACCATCCCCTCCCCGCAATCAGCGTCGTTGAGACAAGGAGGGGCAGCCTCGCAGCTCCCGGCCTCGCAGATCATCCCCTCCCCGCAGTCGCTGTCGAAGTAGCAGTCCGTGGCGACGCAATCGTCGGTGGCTTCGCATTCAGGCATGGCCTCGCAGGTCCCCGCTTCGCAGATCTCGCCGTCCGCGCAGTCGCGATCGCGCTCGCAGCCGGGCACGGCCGCACAGCTCCCCGCTTCGCAAGCTTCCCCGTCCGCGCAATCGCGGTCGTCGTCGCACTCCGGATCCGGCTGGCACCGTTCGTTGGTACAATGCTCCCCGTCGCCGCAGTCGCGATCCGTCTCGCAGACGCCCGCCAGGCAGCCGCAGGGGGAGGTCCGATACCATTCGAGGGTCCCCTCCCTGACCCCGTGGTCATCCGACCAGGTGAAGGTGCCGGAGATCCGGCTGGCGGACAGGAGCCGCCCCGCGAACGTGGCATCGAAGGAGCGACCGCCCCCGATCGCCACGATCTGCCCCTCGAGGCTGGCCCCCGAACGGGTGCCCGTGATGATGACGTCGCTCGCGGTGTCGGCAAGAAGATCGAAGATGGTTCCCTCTCCGTAGAGGTGGTCCGGGTAAAAATCGAGCTCGACGGAGATGCGACGCGGATCGTCGCCATCGCCGAGGACGCCAGAGAAAGCAGGGTCAATCCCCAGCCACTCGGGTGGGGCTTCGGTGGCGGGCGGATCGGCGAGGCATTCCTCGGTGAGGGGGCAATCCTCCACGATATCGACACAGTCGCCCCAACCCACGCAGACCCGACCAGCCGAGCAATCACCGTCGTCCCGACAGAATTCCACGTCGTCGCTATCGTCGCCCGGCGTGACCCCATCGTCATCGCCCGAATCCTGCCACCAACAGGAGTCGGTGGCCTCGCACCCATACGAATTGGCGTCGTCCCGCTCGGTGTACTGGACGGTGCAGGCCGCAGCCAGCAAGGACCAACAAATCGCCGTGATCCAACGTGGTTCCATCGTCTTCTCCCTCAATGAAGAGCTGTCCTCAAGTTGCGGCCGGGGCCTCGACCCGCCCGCGGAGGTACGTGCCCGCGGGTCGCGGCGCCGTTCATCGGGCGGCATCCTCTTTTTTCCTGGCCCGGCCGGCGGCCGCCCCAGAGCGAGGAAGACCACAAGGGTTCTACTGGCAGCCGTACCGGCCGCAGCATTGCGCGGCGAGTCCCGTCCGTTAGACTCGAAGCCGTTGGAGCCCCGCGCACGCAAGGGAGTAGTCCTCGGGATCCTCGGCGTGGCGGGCGTGGCGGGGCTCATTCGGCTGCGAGCGTCCAACGGATCGCCCGGACCACGGGACATCCTGGCCGGCTATGATCCGGCCGTCGGCCCGTTCGGAGTGGACATCCTCTATCCCTATGGCGGGGCGGTATTCCCGCCCGAGAGCATCGCGCCAACGTTCAGGTGGACGAGCCGCGTGAGCGGCGTGGACACCTGGCTCGTGCACGCGACCTTCGAGGCGGGCGAGCCCACGCAGGCCCTGCTCCACACCACGGAGTGGACCCCGGACGAGCCGACGTGGAGGGAAATGAAGACGCGGTCCACGGGTCGTCCCGTACGGATAGCCGTGCTGGGGGTGGCGGCCGGATCACCGCGGACGATCCGGGCGCGGAGCTCGATCACGCTGACGACGTCGCCGGATCCCGTCAGCGCCCCGCTGTTCTACCGGGAGGTGCCGCTGCCGTTCATCGATGCGGTCAAGGATCCGGCCCGGATCCGGTGGCGCTTCGGCACCATCGATTCACCGACTCGGCCGCCGGTCGTCCTCGAAGATCTGCCGGTGTGCGGCAACTGCCATTCCTTCTCCGCCGACGGCAAGGTGCTGGGCATGGACGTGGACTACGCCAACGACAAGGGGTCGTACGTCCTCACGGCCACGGCGCAGGACATGGAGCTCGCGCGGGAGAAGGTGATCACCTGGAGCGCCTTCCGAAGGGAGGACGGCCAGCCCACGTTCGGGCTGCTCTCCCAGGTTTCCCCCGACGGGCGCTACGTCATCAGCACGGTGAAGGACCGTTCGGTGTTCGTGCCCAAGCCGGACCTCGCGTTCTCCCAGCTCTTCTTCCCCCTCAAGGGGATCCTAGCCGTCTACGACCAGGAGACCGGCGCCTTCGAGCCGTTGCCAGGTGCCGACGATCCGGCCTACGTGCAGAGCAACCCTTCCTGGAGCCCAGACGGTCGATACGTGGTCTTCGCGCGGAGCAGAGCCTACGACCTCAAGTACCTCAAGGACACGAACACCGCGATCCTGACCCCGGAGGAATGCCGGGAGTTTCTCGAGAACGGCAAGACGTTCCAGTACGACCTCTATCGAGTCCCCTTCAACGGAGGGAGGGGCGGCACGGCCGCGCCAATCGTCGGCGCGTCCAGCAACGGGCGGAGCAACTTCTTCGCGAAATACTCGCCGGACGGCAGGTGGATCGTCTTCTGCCAAGCAGAAAGCTTCATGCTGCTGCAACCCGACTCGGAGCTCTTCATCGTCCCCGCCGAGGGCGGCGAGGCACGGCGGCTCGACTGCAACACCAGCCGCATGAACTCGTGGCACAGCTGGTCGCCCAACGGCAGCTGGCTGGTCTTCGCCTCCAAGGCCAACACCCCCTACACGCAGCTCTTCTTGGCTCACGTGGATGAACGGGGACAGGCCGCGCCCCCCATCCTGTTGTCTCACCTGACCGCCCCGGACCGAGCAGCCAATATCCCGGAGTTCGTGAACCTTCCCCCCGGCGCGATCGTGAGGATCCGCGAGCGATTCGTCGATGACGGGTCCTACGTGCGGACGGCGGAAGAGAACGTGAAGGCGAAGGATCCGGCGGCTGCGGCGGAGCTGTACCGTCGGGCCCTGGCCCTCAACCCGGACAACATCGATGCGCTGATCTTCCTCGGTGGACTCCTCTCGGAAGGCGGTAGGCCAGTGGAAGCTCGCCAACACCTCGCTCACGCCCTGCAGCTCGATCCGAACAGCAGTACCGCCCACTACAACCTCGGCAACGCGCTGGCCGCGGAGAAGCGCTACGACGAGGCCCTCGAGAGCTGGCAAAGAGCGATCGATCTCGACCCGAAGGCGTCGGGACCGCGCAACAACCTCGGAGCCGTGCTGCTGGGGCTCGGACGAGTGGCTGAGGCGGAGGCCTCGCTGCGGGGTGCGGTCGAGGCAAACCCCGATGACGCGCAGAGCCACCACAACCTCGCCAACGCACTCTCGAGACTGGGACGCCGCGAGGAGGCGAGCCGGCAGTGGCAGGAGGCCTTGCGCATCGACGCCAGCATCCTGGACGCGCACCGAAATCTGGGGGTCGCGATGCTGGAGGCCGGCGATCTTGACGGTGCCATCGAGCATTGGGAGATCGTCTTGCGCACCGCGCCGAACGACGCAAAGACCTTGCTGAACCTCGCTGCCGCGCACGCCGAGCGAGGCGACCTCCCGCGCGCCATGCAGGTGACACAGCAGGCCGCCAGCGTGGCGAAGATGACGGGGCAGGTGGACATGGAGCAGGAGGCCCGACGCCGCCTGCGCGCCTACGCCAACGAGCAGCCCCGGCGTTGAGCGGTCCCGTCAACGCTGGGCGGTGCGGCGACGAGGCGGTCAGGGCGAGACGACTCGTCGTGATGTTCGACCTGTCGCGCAGGCACCTTCGCCGTGGACGACGTTCGGACGGGTCCTATTCATGTCGCGTGGCGCGGCGGCAGCGACCCCGGCTACCGCGAGCCTGTTCATCGTCAACCCCCTCGGCGCGACCACCCGCGTCTCCCGCTGGTTCTCGACCCATCCGAGCATCGCGGAGCGCGTCGCGCGCCGGCTGGCCATGACCAGTCGCCGACCGACGGGGGTGCGGCGTGCGCCGACGACTCGGCGGGTACACGACGGGTGATACCCCGAACCGCCCGCCCGCTTCAGCCCAGGGGACGAGTGGAAGACACGGTCGTGGCGTCGTTGGCGCGCGGAACCAGGGCGATGGCCTCGATCTCGATCAGGAGCTCGTCCCGACACAAGCGCGCCTGGACTCCGACACTGGCCGGGAGCGGGCAGAGGCCCATCCAGTCGAAGAACGCCGTGCGGATGCGGTTGAATTCCTCGTAGTCACGCGCAATGTCGCGAAGGTAGCAGGTCGTCCGCACCACGTCGTGCCACGTCGCGCCTTCGGCCGCGAGCAGCGCCGCTATGTTGCGATACGTTCGGAGGCATTGGCCAGCGAAGTCACCCACGTGAACGGTCCGGCCTCCCTCGTCGATGCTCGCGGTCCCCGAGATCAGGAGCACCGTCATTCCACCGCACTCGAGGCGAAGGCCGCGCGAGAACGAGGAACCGTATTGTCGAGCGTCGTTCAGGACCTCCGGGACCAGGATGGCGCGCCGTTCGAACCCGGAGGGAAGGACGGTACGCGCGGGTGGGGCCTTCGCTGCTCCTTCGGTGGTAAGGATTCCGAGCTTGGTCAACTCGTCGCGCGCCCCGGGGGAGAGAGCGGCTTCGTCGAACGAATGGGACGGCTGCTGGCTGGACTCCATCACTCCTCGGGTACCGTTTCCCTCGCCTCGGTCGGGTCCCGCCACCCAATCGGCTTCCGGGGGGCGCGGAGACAGGCGACCGAGTAGTTACCCCGGATCGGGGGGGACAGCGAGCATCGCCGAGGAGGGGCCCGGGAGACCGCGCTACCCTGGCGACCACGGCGGGCGCGCGAGGGCGCGGGGCAGGGCCGCTTGCCGGCCCCATCGAAGCGAACAGAGCCCCGTCCCCCCGGTGAGGTCCTCCGTTCCGCCTCCGCGGGACGGCCTGGGGGTGCCGCTCGCCCCGACCTCCGGGCCAGGAGCCGAGCCTCATCTTCGGCGGTGTCCTTGAGAGGCGCGCGATGTAAAGTCCGTGCGAGGTCGGCGCGTTGGCTTCCTGGAGAGGCCGGCAAGCAACTCCGCGCGGAGTGGGCCATCTACCTCGAGGTGATCCAATGACACGATCCATTCGGCTTCTGTTCTGCACCACGATGATCCTGGGCGTGGCGTGCGGCCACAAGGACAGGCACGATGACGACGCCACGGGCGGGTCCGCCGGCGCGACCACGGGCGGCTCGTTGTGGGGCGGACCGGGGACGGGGGGCCAGTCAACGGGGGGCGTTCGCACGGGCGGAACCGGGGGGAGTGGCACCGGCGGGAGCAGCACGGGCGGAGTCGCTCCACCCGTCGGCGGCATGGGAGCCTCCGACACGGGCGGGCAGCAGTCCGGTGGGACGAACCTGGGCGGAGGCATCAACCAGACCGGGGGCATCAACGGCACCGGTGGTACGATGCTCAACTGCCAGGGCGTGAGCGACGGGGGCGACTGCACGAGCTTCGGTGAGGGATACGTCTGTGACCGGAGCTCCAGCACGGTCAACCCCCGAGTATGCACCTGCGACGGCTCGGAGTGGAGCTGCGTCCGTGAGAACGGCACCGGCGGCAGCGGCAGCGGCGGCACCGGTCCCACCGGCGGCGTACCCGGCACCGGTGCCGCTGCCGGAGCGGCCGGAAGTCCCTCGACGCTCGACTGCCGAGGCGCGAACGACGGCGGCAACTGCACGAGCTTCGGTGAGGGATACGTCTGTGACCGGAGCTCGAGCACAGTCGACCCCCGGGTGTGCACCTGCGACGGCTCAGAGTGGACCTGTGTCCACGAGAACGCGACCGGCGGCAACGGCGGGGGCGGCAATGGCGGCACCGCAGGTAGCGGCGGAACGGGAGGGACCGGGCCCACCGGAGGCACAGGAGGGAGCGGCGCGACCGGCGGAGTCGCCGGCGCGGCCGGCGGTCCCCCGGTCCTCGACTGCGAGATTGCCAACGACGGGGGCGACTGCTCGGGGTTCGAAGGGGACATCTGCGACGAGAGGCTGAGCCTGACTGACCCGCGCCTCTGCACCTGTACCAACGCCGAGTGGGTTTGCATCCGAGATTTCGGCGAGGGTGGGGCCGGTGGCGCGGGCGGGACGGCCGGGGCAGGTGAGGCAGGGAGCGCCGGAGCCAGCGGAGCCGCGGGCGCGGGCGCGGCAGGTGGCGCGGGCGGGGTCGGCTGAGGCCAACCCGCGGTTGCGTTCACGCCTCGGCTGGTCCCAACCCGGCGGAGCCGGAAGCAAACAGGCCGTCAGCGGTCGGTGGTCAGCAGTCAGGTAGAGAGCGGAGACCCTGATTGCTGATGACCACGAGAACGTTGAAATGCGTTCTGCCAGATCCAGCCAAGATCACCCCGCCAAGGGACCAGGTTGGCGAGGTGGATCTCACCCCAAGACAGCGAGACGAATGGCAACCGCACGAATCCGCCTCGAGCGGGTGCTCGCCGCGCTCCTCCCATCGACCGACATCGTGGAGGAGCGCGTCATCGACGTCGAGCCACCGGCTTGGTGCGAGCGCCGCCAATGGACGGGGTTCTTGCTCGGCCTCGATGAGGCGGCGCTCGGCGCCTGCGAGGCGGACGGACTGGCTGCGCATCTCCCCTCTCTCCCGGGCGCCCCAGCCGATCTGGTCGCGCTCGGGCAAGAGGTGACGAAGGCTTGCCGACTGCCCGTCATCGACGGCCAGCAGGTGGTCCTGCCGGAACGCCTGCGGGCGGTGCCGCGGCGGAAGCAAGCGCAGCTGAGCGCCCTGCTCGGCGCCATGCGGCCCCTCGCGATGCGCGCAGAGAGGATCGTTGACGTCGGCTCCGGCAGCGGGCATCTAACGCGCCTGTCCGCCGAAATCTTCGGTCGCAGAACCCTCGGCCTGGAGCGCGACGCCAGCCGGGTCGCGGTCGCCGTGCGCCGACTCGCCGCGGAGCCGTACCCGCAACTTGCCACACGCTACCTCACGGTGGACGCGGATCGGGACGCCCTTCTCCTGGACCGCTCGGATCTGGCGGTGGGGCTGCATGCGTGCGGCGCCCTCGGCGACCGCCTGGTGGAGGCGGTCGGTGACGCAGGTTGCGATCTCGCCCTCGTCTCCTGCTGCCTGCAGAAGCGGTCGGAACCCGTCCGGCTCCCGCTCGCCCGGGCAGCGCGGAGCCTGGTGCTTCGTCGAGACGTGCTGGGGCTCACCAATCTCACGGCCCAGCCGATGGGGGTGGAGGCGCGCATCGAAACCACGATGCGCGCGCGGGAGGCCCGCTACGCGCTCGGCCGCCTCCTCGCGACGCGCGGCGTCGCCTGCGAACCGGGCGCGGAGATGCACGGCATCAACCGGCGTCGCGCCGCGGCGGGCCTCGAGGCCATCGCTCGGCGAGCGCTGGCGCTCCGCGGGCTCTCACCGCCGACGGCGCTCGAGCTACGAGATCACGAGCGCGAGGCCAGGACACGCTACGCGGTCGTTCGCCGCCTCTCCTTGCCCCGGAGCATGCTGGCTCGCCTCGTGGAGACCGCCGTGTCGCTCGACCGCGGGGCGTACCTAGAGGAGCGCGACCACCAGGTGGTGGTCGCCACGATCTTCGAACGAGCCGTCACGCCCCGCAACGTCGCGGTCTTCGCGAGCCGCTCCCTGCCCGCGTTGGTCCCCTGACCGCCGACGGGCCCATGCCCTCCGTGGTTCCGACTCCGCCGGCGGAAACGGCCGCGGGCAAGGGTCTCAACCTCCCGCGGCCTGCACGATGGCCTCGGCGAGGCAGCGGCGGATCTCCTCCCGACGCTGACTCCGCCATTCGAGAAGGGTGGGCCTGTGAGGATGCGTCGAGGCAGCGATGCCTGCCGACCTTGGCGTTGCCGCAGCCAGCCGCCACGTCGGGGCACCGTCGGATGCGATCCAGCGCGATCGGCTCGCAGGTCGCCGCGAGGTTCAGGGGCGCTGGCCCGTTGGCAGCGGATGCCGGGGTCGGGTCTCTTGGCCGTTCACTTGCCCTTTTCCGTCACGCCGCGCGTCTTGGCGAGGACCTCCAGGAATCCCCGCGCGACGTGACGCTGCCCGTCGCGATTGAGGTGCCCGTCGGGATCGCTGGCGTACGCCGCCACCAACGCCGGCACGGTCTTGCCCTGCACCACGAACTCCTCGCGCGAGCCGTCGGGACGGGTCGACTCGAGCGCCGCCAGATCGAAGATGGGCTCACCGGCAAACGCCGTACGGAGACGATCGTTGTAGGCCGCGCGAGCCGCGTTCTCGGCGTCGCTCCAGACGCTCCGTCCGAGCCACCGCTTGACGCGGCTCTTGGCGTCCGTCGCGTTCACCGAGAGTGGCACGGTGACATGCACGATGACGACGTCGGGGACGTCCTTCTTGAGCGCTCTCACCGTCGTCTGGTAGTGCTCGAACAGGCCGTCGAGATCCGTTTCCACCGAGATATCCACGAAGCAGAGCTTCATCAGCGCCGCATCGGGCCGCGGGTTCGTCTTGCGAACCAGTTCCGCGAAACCGTCGATCTTCGAACGCGGATCGCGATTCTCTCCCGGTGTCGCTTCGAGCAACGCCGGACCATCTCCGGCCCCCTCGAGCGGGACCACCTTCCACGGAGTCCCCGAGTCGGTCAGGATCCCACCGAGACCCTCGAGCAGGTTCTGCCCAACAGACTTGTGGGTGAAGAGCACGCGCTTCGTTTCGACGGCGTGTATCGCGGGACGGAGCTCGTTCATGTCGATGGTCACCTTGGCCGATGGCTCGCACCCCAGGGCCGCGCCTGCGGTCAGCGCGACCGCCACGATTCCCTTCGCCCAGGCGCGAAGGCGAACGACGGCTCCTGCATGAGTACTCTGGTTCGGCATCGCGCTTCCTCCGGAATGCTTCGATCGCGGATCACGCGGTGGCGCAGGACCTCGGCGAGGGTTCGGAACGGCGGCATCGCGCTCGGGCGGGAACGATGAGGTAATAGTTGCCCGATCGACGATGTCAACGCATGCACGACCCGCAGGCTTGGATCTCGACGGTGTGTTCCGAGACCGAGGCCGAAGCGCGGGACGCCGTCCGTATCTCGATCGGGGAGCTCGGCATCCACGTTGGGGCGCCGTCGCGCCTCGCAGGGTCCGGTGCAGGGCGCGGAGCGGCGCCGGCGACCCACGCACGCGCGCCGCGCGATCGCCGTCTCCGGAGCCGCAGCCGTCGCCATCTCGGCGACGCGCGGACACGCGCGCAGCGCAACGAAGCGTCCCCTGACGGCGTCCTGCCCGTGGTCGGTCCGCACCACCGGCGTCCCCTCCCGTGGCGAGCTCGAGATCCCCTGCTCGATGGAAGTCATCGGGGTCGCGAGGCGGCTCACCACAGGTCGGCCAACCAACCGCCTCGGACCGCGCGGTCGCCTCATCGGATCTTTGGCCCGCAGGGCGACAGCACGAGACGGGCGGGTCCTCGCTCGCTCCGGAGGACCAAGGGTGGCAGGTGGTACCCGAGATCCAGGGTCATCGGTCGCGCGGCATGGCTTGCACGGGGGGGCGACCGCGGGGAGGCGATCGCGGGGAGGCGATCGCGATGGCGAGACCGCACCGTCAAAGCCTGAGCGACGCGCCCAAGGCACATCGGCCGAGGATGCACCGCGCGAATGCCCGGGCGGCGTTGCCGACCGTTGGCGACGATGGTACCGAGGGCGCACGTTGCGGTGCGCCCTTCGGGGCAGGGAGGGTCAGAAGAGGGCGATGGGTAGGCAGCTCGAGGATTGCGTCGTGGTGGTGACGGGGGCGGGCTCCGGAGTCGGGCGAGGGATCGCCGCCGGCTTCTGCCAGGACGGCGCGCAGGTGTTCGGCATCGGACGGACGGAGGCCGACCTGGAGCGGACCGCCAAGACGCTCGGCCAGGGCCGAATGCGGTGGATCGTGGGGGACGTGTCGAGGGGCGCCGATGTGGAGCGGCTGTTCGCGCTGGCAGAGGGGGAATGCGGGCGCGTCGACGTGGTCGTCAACAACGCGGCGGTCTATCCGAAGGTCCGTTTCCTCGCACACGACATGGAGGATTTCGAGCGAGGTCTGGCCATCAACGTCGGGGGAGTCGCTCGTTGTTGCCGGCGTGCCCTCCCGGGCATGCTTGCCCGCGGCTACGGCCGTGTGATCAACATCGGCTCCTTCGCCCATGCCGATCCGGTCCCGGAGGCTTCACTCTACTCGGCCTCCAAGGGGGCGATGAGCGTCCTCACCAAGGCCGTGGCCCGCGAGATCGACCCGCTCGAGTACCCCGATGTCTTGGTGAACGAGCTGGTGCCCGGAGTCTACCGCACCCGCATGACCCCGGACGAAGGCGACGACCCGATGTCCGCCTATCCCTTCGTGAAGAACCTCGTCACTTTGCCCCGCGGCGGTGCCCACGGGAGGGTCTTTCTCCGGGATCGGCTGATCGAGAACCACCATGGGTGGCGAGCACGCCTCCGCCGTGTCCTGGGGCGGGTGCTCCCACCGAGGTGAGCCGTCGTGGATGGGGGCACCGCGTCGCTCCCCTGGCAATGGCCCCGATCGCCGCCGGCCGGGCCGAGAACCCGAAACGACCCAAGGAGCGAAGACCGATCATGTCGCAACCAGACCAGCAGGCTGACCGCTCGACTGCCAATCGCGATCCGGGTCCGCCGCGGGAGCATGCCTTCTACTTCGAACATCGAGGTCGAAACCTCTTCGGCACCCTGCACGAACCCGCGATGGCCGCCCTCCGGAGAGGGTGGGTCTTCTGCTCCCCGTTCGGGGAGGAGCGTGGCTTCTCCCAGAAGATGGCGGTGGAGTGGGCCCGGGTCCTCTGCGAGGCGGGGTACTGGGTGCTGCGGTTCGACTACCGCGGCTACGGCGACAGCGAGGGGCTCTTCCACGAGTTTTCTGCGGACGATCACGTGGAAGACATCCTGTCCGCGGTCATGCACCTCGAGGATCGCATCGGGATCCCCTGTCGTGGCCTCTGGGGAATGCGGCTCGGCGCCTCGCTCGCCGCGCGGGCCGTGGAGAAGGGAAACCTTCGCGTAGCGCTCGCGCTGTGGGATCCCATCGTGAGCGGCGAGAAGTACATGGATGAGCTGTTGCGCGCCACGATGGCCAAGGAGATGGCCAACACGCATCGCGCCCCGCGGACTCGCGCCGAGCTCAAGCAACATATGGCGGAGGGCGGCGAGGTGATCGTCGAGGGTCATCCGCTGACGGGTCCGATCCACCAATCGGTCGCCGCAATCGATCTCTTGGCGGGCGACAGTTCCTCGCTGGGACCCACCTTGATCGTGCAGCTGTCCTCGCGCCCCGACCAGAAGGTGCGCCGAGAGCTCGAGTCCCTGCGCCAGCGCATCGCTGCGGCCGCGCCAACCGATCTGAAGACCGTGACCATCCCGCCGCCGTGGCGGCAGAACGAGGAGTATCAAGTCAGGCCGACGCACCTCTTCGAGCCGACCGTAGACTGGATCCGCTCGCTCGAAACGAGCGGGACCGCCGGCGGCGATGCCGAGGGCGTTGCGCCGGCCGAGTCACCAGCGGAGCGGGCCCCCCTCACCCGACATGAAATCGCGGTCGCCGACGGCACCACCGAACGAGTGGTCGAGTTCGATTGCCAGGGTCAGACCCTCAGGGCCGTGCTGCATCTCCCTGCGCGAGTGGATGCGTCCCGACCCGCCGTCATGATGGTGACGCCTGGCTTCAACTGCCGCACCGCGCGATACCGCCTGTACATCAGGCTGGCGAGGGAGCTCGCCCAACGCGGGTGGACCTGCCTGCGCTACGATCCGCGCGGGATCGGTGACAGCGACGGATGGCACGACTACCCGTTCGTCCCGGATCTCTACAACGCCATCGAGGACGGCCTGTTCGTGCCCGACGTACGGGCGGCAGCGGAGTACCTGGAGGAACAACATGGGATCCACGCCTCCGTCCTCATCGGCCTCTGTGGGGGCTCGATCGCGTCGATTCGGGCGGCGGCCGTCGACGAACGGATCGTCGGGGTGATCTCGTCGGAGCTGCCCTTCCGCTACACACCCAAGGCCGGGTCGACGGAGGCGGCGGACGACGACAACCGCCCTGTGCCCCGCGCCGAAGCCGACAACTTCCTGAGGTCCTACCGCGGCAAGCTCCTCGACCCGGTCGCGTGGCGCCGGTTCTTCTCGCTCAAGAGCAACTACCGGCAGTTCTGGACCTCGGTCAAGGTCGCCATCGCCAGGCGGCTCTGGGCGGGGCACACGACCTTCGACGACGGTTGGTTCCGAGAGCGTCTGGGGCCGCGCGCCAACCTGTCTCTCGTCCGCGACTTCCAGAGTGGTCTCCAGCGGCGCGTGCACCTGTTCTGCCTGTTCGGCAGCACCTATAACTCCTGGTACTTCTCGGAGATCCAGGCGGGGTTGCTCGCCGGCACCCCGGCCCACTCGGACCACCTCGACGTACGGACGATCATGGACGCGGATCCTGGGTTCTCATTGCCCGAGCACACGCGCCAGTTCCTGGACACCGTGACCGAATGGTTGGAGTCACGCCGAAGGCCCTGGGGGCCGATACCGCCCGCCCAAACCCCACGCGGGTGATCTCCCGAGCCGCCCGCGGGTGCCGTTCCGAGCGGGCCTCAGCGGAACTTCACCAGACCGAACCGGTAAAGCACTCCGGCGATCGTTCCCCAGATCACGGTGACCACCGAGCCCTGGAGGATCACCACGGGCAGCCACCCCAGTCGCGTGGTGGGCACGGCCACACCCGCCCATTGCGCGTAGAGCCAGCCTCCGACGGCGATCCCGAGATACGCGACGGCGATCACGATTGGGGCGAGGAGGATGTCGCGTTGCCAGGTACGGAAGCGAAGACGCGCAGCGAAATAGACGATGGTGACGTAGCGGGCGAGCTCCGCGATGCCGAAGCCGAGGATGAGGCCAGTGAGCGGCGACCAACCCAGTTGCCTGGCAACCCACACCGCCGGCCAAACGAAGAGGACCAGGGCGACGATCTTCACCGCCATCGAGGTCGTGAGGGCGGGGCGGCAATCGCAGCCGAGCAACACCCAGCCTCCGGTATTCGCCTGGGACTGGATCCACCCCACCACCGCCACCAGCTGCAGGAGCCAACCGACATCCGCGTAGGTGGGAGGGTAGAGGATGGCCACGACGGCAGGCCCGCAAGCGATCAACCCCGACATGAATAGGGAGCTCGCCACCCCTGACGAGAGGTAGATCTTCGACGCGGCCGGCCCGACCGGCTCGCCCCGCTCATGGAGACGGCTGCAGAAGGGGAAGACCACGGTGCTCGCCAGCTTGATCAGCAACCCCACCGGAATGGCGAGCAACCCGATCGCCCGTCCATAGAGGCCGCCCGCTTCGAAGTCGATGAGCTTCGGCACGAGCATGCGGTCGGTGTACATGGCAAGGAAGGTGAGCATGGTGCTGAGGAAGACCCACTTGCCGAATGAGAAGATCTCCCGAAGCGCCCTCCGATCCCAGGTTGGCCTGGGCCATGGATGGGCTATCGCCACGAAGCTCAAGACGACGTTGACGAGCCGAGCCGCGAGGGCGCCGAACACGACCGCCCAGCAGAGCGACTCGTCGAAGGGCAGATTGGTGAGCGTGCCCGCTGCGATCTGCCGAACGCCGTCCGGATGGATCAGGTAGACGACGACGAACGTGACGATGAAGGTGACGACCGAGCCCACGAGCTCGAAGACGACCATGGGACCATTTCGCACGTGCCGGGCGAGGATGAACAGGCTGGTCGAGAGCAGGCCGTCAATGACGGCCCCGAAGCCAACGGCAGGGATCAGATACGCCAGGATCGGCCGCCCGTAGACGAGCGACACCGGGTAGGCGACGAGCAGGGAGACCACGAAGAGTACTACCCCGCGTAGGAGTTGCAGGGTCCACGCGGTGTCGAGGAAGGCGCGCTCCTCGCCGCGAGGGTTCTGGATCACGCTGGGAGCGATCCCGATGTCCGAGAACAGCGCGAGCGCCATCGAGACCACGACGACGAGATCCATCAGCCCGTAGACCTCGGGGTGGATCAACCGCGTGAGGACGACCGACGAAGCGAGCCTCACCACCTGGCCGGCGCCGAACCCGATACCGATCCACAGGGTGCTCCGGAACGCGTTCCGGCGGATCTGGTCGTGGGGGACAGGGAGGTTCGGACTGGCGTCCTCGGCTTTGGCCATGAGCACTGCGGAGAATGGAGATGAGAGCGGGCGGCCGAAGGAAACGGCGGCGCGGTCTTAGCACGAACGGATGAGGTCCCCCACCGGGAAGGACCCCCGGGAAGATGACCGTGGCCGAGACCGTGAGCACCATCCCCGGCACTACCCGCCGCCGGCAACCGTTGGCGGGGCCCTCCGGACGCGACCGCCGATCGGGCGGCCCCGTCGAGTCCCGCGCGGAGACCACACCGCGGTCCCCTATCCGCCGCTCGCGCAACAGGCCGGAAAGGTCATCCATCCCCCAATGGCAGCGGTCCAGAGCTCTCCAAGCTCCGGGTAGTGGTCGCGAAGACCTGCCTTCATGGCCTCGATCACCCGCGGGAGATCCTCGTTCTGCATCCCCACGGGGTTCGTATTGGTGAACGGCAGGCTCGTCGTCATGACCGCGGTGTGCGGCCGCAGATAGATTCCGAAGGCCCCAGGATCACGCGCCATCGGGGAGCCAGGGACCAGTGAGTAGGGGTGGATGCCGACGAAATCGATCCGGTCCCGGTGATCCACCAAGAAGTCGAACGTCCTCCCCAGTCCGACCTGGGTCTCGGTGGGAAAACCCGCGATCACCATGACCCCGGTGTGGATCCCATGCTGGCGGCAGCTCCCGAGCACGCGCGAGGCCACTTCGGGCCGGGTGGGCTTGCGCATGGCCTTCAGGGTGACCGGATCCGCGCTCTCGAGGCCGAAGCGCAGACACCGGCAACCCGAGCGGGCGAGGTCTGCGACCACCGGGTCGGTGAACCCGGCGTCGAACAGGACCTCGGCAGCCCACTCGACGCTGAGGTCCGCCGCGAGGATGGCGCGACCGAGCTCCCACAGGTCCCGCGGATGGTACGAGTCGACCGGCAGATCGAACCAATTCGACCCGGTCTCCGCCATCGTCGCCCGCATGTCGGCCACCGCCTGCTCGGTCTGACGACGACGGTAGCGGGCCAGCGTCTGGTTCGAGATGTTGCAGTAGGCGCAACGTCCCCAGTGGCAGCCGCGAGAGAGCGGCAGCCCGATGGCGTACTTCGGGACCAGGTAGCGCTCCAAGTCGAGCCCCTGCATGGTCAGCATCGGCACCGAGACCGTCGCGAGATCGGTGTGGTGCGGCCGGGGAGATACCCGCCGAAACGTCCCGTTCTGCGGCAGGCACACGTTGGGCACGTCGCCCAGCGCGCCGCGGCCTCGGACGACCACGTTCAGCCACGCGTCGAGCGCGTCCTCCCCGTCGTGCAAGACGATCGCATCCGCCGGCAACAGGGCACTCGGGATGCGCTCCACATCGCTGGCGGTTGCGGTCAGGTAGCCGCCTCCGAGGATGAGGTGGGTCCCGGGCAACTGCAGGCGAAGGAGCCGAGCCAGCGTGAACGCCGGAATGAGCTGGGAGTAGTAGGTGATGGAGATGCCAATCGCGACAGCCGCGCGTCGACGCAGACGCGGCAGCGCGTGCTCCATGAAGAACCCGATGAACGGGTTGGCTTCGCCGTCCTCCAACGCGGCGCCCAGCGAGTCGAAGCCACGCACGGCGCCGGGGATGTCGAAGTGCCGGAAATCGTGCTGGTGACGGCCCCGTGAGGCAGCGGTGAGGAGCACCCCCGCGTCGCGCAGCACGTCGAAGGCCCACCGCCAGGTGTCCCGTCGCCCGGCAGCGCCCTGCTGCCGAAGGGACGCCTTGGCGGCGTCGATCTCACCGACGGCACGGTCAGCCGCCGCCATCAGACGATCGTCCGCACCGTGGTCGCCGACGATGCGCCGGCAGCGCGCGAGGTAGGATCGCGAGTGGAAATGGTGGAAGGAGTCTATCGACAGATCCCACTGGTGAGCGTCCCAGCCGCGGGCGCGCAGAAATGCCGTCAGCGCGGGGAGGGAGGAGACGGCCTGCCCGACGTTGCCCACGGGTGGTGAGATCAGCAGGAAGTCCACGACCGGCGGCGCTTCGTTGGCTTCGAGGTGAACTCGGTCAACCCAGGCGGCCGTCCCGGCGTGCCTCGAGGCACTGCCCGCTGCCGGGAAGGAAGGTGCGGCACACCGTCGCCCGATCCTCGTAGATGGAGCACTCGTTTGGCACCCCGGGCCTACCGAGGTGAATGCACGCTCCCCTCGGTCCGTTGGGGAATGCCCTCTGACCGAAATGACCCTCGACGAGGCGATCGGCGAGGTCGGCTCGACCGTTCATCCGCCAGTGCCGGATATCCGCTTCTTCGACCAGGATCGTCCCTTCTCGGCTGTGGCAGCAGGAGCCGCACCGCAGGCACTCGCTATCGGCCATTGGGCAGTGCTAGCACAAGCTCGGACGAACGGGGCGGCCACCTGGTGCTCGGCAGGCTCGAGGATCGGCGGCAGCGCCCGACCAGACCACCCCAAGGCGCAGGGGGGCCGGCGCCAGCTTGCGCACCGATGGCTGTCAGCACGTCTGCCGGCGAGACCGCCTCGGAGCCTTCGAGCAGAGCGACCGTCGGCTCCAACGACCGCGCCCGTGGCTGGCCGCGCTCGCGTCCCTCGCCGGGGAGTGAGCGGCCGCGCCAGCTGAAGACGAGCAGCCGACCAGCGGTGTCCGCCGGGCGCGCGCCCTCGCGAAGGCAGCGATACGCCGCGGGTCAATTGCATGCCCCGGATCCCCCGCCGCGAGGGCGCTCGAGGAGGTGCCAGTGCGAGAAATCGTCGGGGCCGAACGCCAGGACGACCGCGCCGCCGTCGACCGGCAACGCCACGGCCTTCGCGGCTGGTCCCGGTCGCAGCCGGCGGGCGCAGCGGCATTCGGTCACCAGGCGCAGCGATCCCACGACCGGCTCCGACCGGAGCGGCAGGGCACCGGAGCTCGTGGCCTGCGCCGTCGCCGTCACCAGCAGGCTCTGCGCGGTCGCGATCGGACGCTCGTCGAGGCTTGACACGACGACCGTGGCCTTGCCCGTCGTCACCGAGATGGTGGCCGCGCCGAGCTTGACCGTGCGCCCACCGAGCCAGCCGCTCACGGCCTGCGACCGTGGCGTGTCGATCAGCTGGTATCCTTCCGTCCAGTCGCGCACGAGCTGGCCGGTGTCCGAGGCCACCCGGGTCGCCGCCGGGGGAAGGAACGAGCGATCCGGATCGGTGATGACCTCTTGCCCGGTTGGCTTGGTGAAGGTGTCCCAGGCGAGTTCGTGCGTATCTGGTAGACCGATCACCAGTCGGCTCTGCTCGGCCAGCGTGCGGATCGCCGCGCTCGTGGCCGGCGACACCTCTCGATCGTAGAGCGAGGCCGCGTCAAGCTCGAGACGGAAGGTCCGCTTCGCCTCCGCCACGTCTCCGCGACGGAACAGGAGGGCGGCCGCCGGCATCTGGGTCATCAGGGCTGGATCGTCCGCGGCCGACCAGATATCCAGGGTAGTGGGGGTCCCTCCTGCCGAGTATTGCTGGTAGGCATAGTGCATCACCAGGTCCCAGCCCTGAAGCGAGGCCAATGACGCGACGTAGAGCGGAGCCGCGAAGCGATCCTTCGCCGGCCAGGTCACGCTCCACTCGGTCACCGACAGCGGATAGCCGGCAACCTGCGCGGCCGCCAGCCAGTGGGCGAAGGTGGGGTTCGAGCGCGGATCCCGGCTCAGGAACTCGCTCTTTCCGTAGTTGTGAACGTCGATGATGTCGCCACTCGTGAGCGACGGCAGCGAGAAGGTCGGGTTGCCCCAGGTGCTGGTCGGAGCGACCAGCGCCTTGACACCGAGCTTCCGCACGTAGTCCAGGGAACGGGTGAAGAACCGGTGCTCGAGCTCGTTCAACCAGAGCTTCGAGGGACCGGGCTCCCAGGTACGCAGCAGCCGGTCGAGCGGGTGGCCGCTGCTCGCGGCGAACTGGGAGGCCATCGCTTCGAACATGGCCGTGTGGGCGGGGCTCGGCTTGTCCCGCAACATCTTGTTCCCGAAGTGCTGGGTGAGATCGTTCTCGTTGGTGAGCAGCACGGCCACCACCCCGGGGTCCTCGGCGAAGGAGAGACCGGTGCTGGGGTTCTTGGTGGACAGGTACTGGCGGGCGAAGTCGCGCCAGGCCGCTTCCAGATCGGGGTTCACGAAGTTGAAGCCCCGGTAGTCGCTGCGTGCGATCTCGGCGAACTCGCGCACCCCGTCTCCGGACCGGTACCTTCGACCGACCTCGACGTCGATCCACACGTAGATCCCTTGCTCCTTCAGGCGCTGCACCCGGCGGCCCAGGGAAGCGAACGACGTGGCGTCGATCGTCTTGGTGTTGTCTCCCGACCTGAAGATGTTGGGGCTCACCCAATCCGAATCATGGTGGTGCAGGCGGACGAGGTTGAAGCCGAGCGCAGCGAGCCGTCGAGCGAGCGCCGCCACGTCGGCGTCGGTGCCCTGGAACAGGGCACTGGCCGTGAGGTTCGTACCCCAGAACCGGGCGGGAGTACCGTCCGCGAAGACCAGCCGATCCCCCTTTCGAGTGAGGCGTCCGTGACTGCCAGCGCGCCCGTGGGCGGCGTTGAGGAAGCTCAGATCGGGTCCCGTCATGCGGTCGAACGCCACCGGCCAGGAGCCGGCGAGCGGAGCATACGGGGGCCAGGCGCGGGTTTCGACCACGGCACCTCGTGGTGCCTGGACGGTCATCGTTTGTCGGCGGTGCCCAGCCTCGATCCGGTCGACGTAAAACATGCAGCGGAGCTCGAAGGGGTTCCCGCCCTCCGCGTAGATCCTGGGGAGCGGCGGCGCAAAGGTGACCCGCAGCTCACCGCCGTCTTTCGCCGCCCAGGTCCACCCCTCCCCGTCGGGCAGGATCGTCGGCTTGCCCTGCATCGCGGGGTGGTCCGTCAGCTCGAAATGGAGTCCGCCACCGATCACGGGAGCGCGGACCGAGCTTGCCCGGAGGTCGTAGACGACGGACAGCGCGCGATCCCCGTCTCGTCGGTAGGTCACTGACCCGCTGAGGCCGAGAGCGGCGTTGCGGACGCTCGCGGTCGGCAGCGCCCCCTCGCTTCCGGGTCTGAGCTCCGTCTCGGTCTCGGCCCAATCCCAGTCTTTGCCCCAGAGGGCCCAGGCGGGACGCGCGAAGGCGGTGGTCCCGAAAGCCACCGCGATCGAGCCGTTCTCGTCCGGGGACACGACGACGGCATGGGGCACGCTGAAGCCAGCAATCGTCGCCGTGGTCCTGGGAGCCTGCGCAGAGCTGCTCGCCGGCGGGCTGGCGGTGCTGGGGAGGGATTCCGCACTGGTGCGGGCCTTCTCGAAGGGGAGGTACGTCCCGCGCCGACTACAGGCCGTGACGAGGGCGAGCAAGGCCGCGGCGACCAGCAGGGATACGGCGCCGAATCGGCGACGAATCGGCCTAGAGCACCGATCAGGTTGCCAACAGCAACGGCCGCGCTGAAAACGCGTCCATGCGAGGCGAGGACGCTTTTCCAGCGCTGCCTCTGGTGAGGTCTGCTGCCGGCTCGGTGCTATAAGTAGTTGATTTGACTCAGCAATCAACCTGATTGCTGCTCCAGCGCGGACGAATGGAGCGGGCCCGCAGGCGCTGGGGAGGGGGACCCATTCGGCTTCACGGGCGCTCGCGCGCGGCGTCATCGGTTCCATCGCCGCGTATTGTCGTGGCTTCGAAGGACGCGAGCAGCCCAGAATCGGCGCCCTCGCGAGACAAATCCATAACGTACCGTAACCCAACGGGAACTGTCCGCTGGCCGAGACCGCGTTGGCACCCGGGCGCAAGCTCGATGGCGTCCCCTCGGGGGCATGGGTAAGGTGATCGCGTGGACGACGGCCTCGATCGCTTCGATGCCGCCCGCGCCATGCGGGACCTCCGGGAGCTATGTGATCCGGTGATGGCGGGACGGCTCCCGGGAACCGAGGGTGAGCGGCGGGCCGCGGACTACCTCGAAGCCCAGCTGGGGGCGGCAGGAATCGGCGTCACTCGAGACGCCTTCGAGGTGGTGGTGCCGGTTCTCGCCGAGTCCCCTGGCCTTTCGGTCGCGGGGACGCGCCTGGTCCACCTCGAGGACTTCTGCGTCAACGTGCAGGGCGCAGCCGCTGGTGGAAGGGCCGAAGCGGAGGCGGTGTGGCTCGACCGAGCCCAGACCCTGCCCGCGACGCTCGAGGGACGGATCGGCGTCTGTCGCGTCGACGCGGCCGGGGGTCGAAGAACCGGGCTCGATGCCTACGTCGACCGCCATCGGCGGATCCGCGACGCGGGCGCGGTCGGGATGATCCAGGTGGGACCCCGCACGGATCGACGCAAGGTCATGAACCATCGCCGGGAACGGCCGGGTCTGCCATCCGTCGATGCGTCACCCTCTGTGGTCGAGCTCGCCTTCGGTCGGGGCCGACCGGTGGTCGGCCAGGTGGGCCGGCGGGTGGCGCTCGCGGTGCCGCTCGAGGACCGGCAGCTCATGAGCGCGGGCAACCTGATCGCTCCGATCGGGACGGGACCGGTCCGGGTGGTCCTGTGCGCGCACTACGATCACGTCGGGGCCATCGGCGAAGGCGTGTTTTTTGCAGGCGCGAGCGACAACGCCAGTGGGGTCGCCGTGGTGCTGGAGGTCGCGCGGGTGCTCGCGGCGCGACCGACCGGGCCCGGCACCGTGGTGATCCTGTTCACGGCTGCCGAAGAGGTGGGGATGCTCGGAGCCAGGCGGTTCGCATCCCGGGTTCGGCGCGACGTTACGGTGGTGAACCTCGACGAGGTGGCGGGCGAGGGAGAAGACCCGATTTGGCTGTTGGCGAGCCGCGGTTTCCCCGAGGGGCTGGTCGAGGCGCGGGACTTCGTTCGCATCGGGGCGCCCCTCCGCACGGTGCCGATGGCGATGCCCGCCTTCGACGACAGCGTACCTTTCGTGGAGCATGGGGTGGAGAAGGTGGCGACCCTCTTCCGCCGAGCCGCAGGACCGGAGGTGGCACACACGCTCGGCGACGTCCCGGAGCGCATCTCCCCTTCCGCGCTGACCCCACCGGGCCGCGCGCTGCTCCTCTTGGCCGCGCGAGCCCGAGGCGGCGAAGCGCCCCCCCAGACGGAGTGAGGCGAGGTGCGTCGCGCGCGCACGGACCCGAACCACGGCCGCATCGCGGTCGCCGAGGAGGCGGCTCGTCGCACGCGGCGGCAGGTCAGGTGCCGTCCGCTGGTTCGGGCGGCAGCGTCGACGCACGCTGGAGAGCGCGGTCCGCTTCCTTGGCCTGCGCGCTGGTCGGAAGCTCGCCGAACTTCGCCAGGTACGCCATCAGGATGAGCAGGTCCGCGCGTTGCGGCGTGTAGACCGCGGTGTTGATGACCAGATCGTAGTGCTCGGGACTCCCCGCCTCCTGGCCGAAATGGGTGCGAACGAATTCGGTGCGCCGGCGATCTCCGGCCCGGACCCCTCGCCGCGCCGTTTCGAGCGGAACCGAGAGTCGTTCGATGACGCCGCGCACGCGCACGTCGAACGGCGCCACCAGGCGTACGCGGAGCGACCGCGTCGGATCGACCAGGAACTGAGCGCCGTGCCCTACGATGACGGCCCCGCCGCGCTCGCAGATCGAGCCGATGATGAAACGCAGACGCTCGACGTAGGTCGTCGAAGTGGCCCGCCGGTTGAAGATGCTGGCACCGAGCAGTTGCTCGATCCTGCTTCTGGCACTCTCGTCGAGTCGTTCCGCGGTCGCTTCGTCGGTGTTCAGATCGCGGGCGATCTTGGTAACGATCTCGCGGTCCCAAAAGCTGAAACCGAGCCGCTCCGCCGTCCGGTACCCGAGCACGACGCCATGGGTGCCAAACTCGCGCGAGATCGCCACCACTGGCCAGACGGGTGGAGCCGAGCCCGTCGAGAGCTCCGGCTTGAGCTCGATGCCCCGGACCTGCTCCTCGATGACCGCCGCCACCTCACGTGGCTGACCTTCGCTCCGCGACTCTGGCACCGCCATGCGGACCTCCCTCCCCACGCGAGGGCTGCCCCCGCAGCCCCGTACTCTTCATGCTCGTTCAAGGCGGGGACTCCGTCAAGCTCCCACCCCTGCGGAGCCGCGCCGTCCGGCGTCTCCCGCCGTGCGCCGCGGGGGACCGAGGCTGGCCGAGACGGCCCTGCCGTTGACGCGGGACGGGAGAACCGGCACGCTGAGGGCCCAGCATCGAGAGGGTACCATGAGCGGATGGAAGAAGGTCCGGAGCCTTTTCTGGCAGCAGGGCGAGGCGGAACCCGACGCGCTCGCCGGAGAAGCCGCCGACCTCAGCGACGAGGATTTCGCTGCGCTCCTCGCGGGCAACGAGCACGCAGTGCCGAGCGGCCCCGCAGAACCAGTGGACGCCACCTCGATCGCCGTCACCACCGCCGCGGATGGCGCGATCGAGATCGACTTCCAAACCCAGTACGACGAGGCGGGGATCCCCGATACGGACGAGGTCGAACAGCTCGAGAGCTTCCTCACGCGTCTCGACGCCGCGCTGCCGAAGGCCTCGAAGATCGCCGCGGCCGAGGCCTTCCTCGGCGCGATCGGCAAGGACAAGAGCGCGGTCATGACCGACGCCGAGCGCAAGATCCAGCGCGTGCGGGGGCTCCTCGCGGCCAAGGAGGCCGCCACGGGCGACTCGATCGCGACCGAACAGGCGTCGATCGATCAGCTCCTCCAGCAGATCGAGGGGCACAAGCAGCGCATGGAGGACCTGAATCGCGAGCTCGAGGGCGTCCGTCGCGCCTGCCTCGTCGAGGAGTCACGGCTACAGGCCGCGCGGGTGTTCTTCGGGAGCGTGACCCCGACGGCGAAAAGCTGACCACACCCCGTGGGATCGGGGCAGCGCAGCAACGACCAACGAACAGTGGAGCAACCCAGATGACCATCGCCGGCCGGTTCTTCAATTTCGTACGCGGACTGTTCTGGCAGGGGCAGCGCGCCCTCGAGCAGGGCAATCCGGAGGCCGTGTACGAGATGGCCATCCGCAAGATGAAGACCCAGTACCAGCACATGCACGGGGCCGTCGGCAGGCTCGCTGCGGAACGGAATCGCCTACGAAATCTGATCGCTCTGAAGGAGAAATCCCTCGCCCAGATCGAGGGCGATCTGGAGGCGGCGCTCGGCGAGGCCCAGGGAGGCAACGCAGACGCGATGGAGCTCGGCGAGGATTTGCTCAACGAGAAGGAGGCGCTCGAGGGCGAGCTCAAGGCCCTGGCGCAGGAGCTTGCCGCCTCCGAGAAGTTGGTCGCGGACTATCTCGCCAAGCTACGCGAGCTCGAGGCCAAGACCAAGGGCATGGAGTCGAAGAAGGACGCCATGATCGCCAAGCTCCAGAGTGCCCAGGCGCGCAAGTCGTTCAACGAGATGATGAGCGGGATGAGCACGAGCGCCGAGGAGAGCGCGGTGGCGGACATCGACAAGCACATCGAGAGCGTCACCGCACAGGCCGATATCACCGACGAGATGAGCGGCGCGACCCGCGAGGAGAAGCGCCGCCAGCTACGGCAGGCGGCCCAGTCACGCGCCGCCAAATCCCGGTTCCAGGCGATGCTCGAGGCGCGCCAGGCCGGCGCCGCGGGCGGCGCCCAGGCAACGACCCGGGTGACCGAAGGCAAGAGCGGAATTGGGTGAGCCCCGCGCCCGGAACCCTGCGCGGAGAACGGAGCTTTCATGGCAAATTCAACGGGTGGCAAACCGGGTCCTGCACTCACGGTCGGGATCCCCGCGATCATCCTGGCGGCGGCTGGGTACTTTGGCTGGTCGATGTTGCTCAAGCCGGCCCTCCAGAAGAAAGAGCAGGCGGAGACCGCGCAGGCGCTGAGCAGCTCGACGTCTCTGACCAGCAAGAAGTACGGCACGATGATCCGCGTCGCCGGAGACCCCTGGTCCGGCTACAGCACCTTCCGCGGGGAACCACGGCTGGCGGAGGAGCTCGCGAAGCAGGACATCGGCATCGAGTACATCGACGACGAGAAGCTCTATGAGCAGGGCGCGCGCATGATGGCGCTGACCGAGGGCAAGCTCGACCTGGCGCTCACCACGGTGGATGCCTTCCTCCAGCACGGCGCGAAACACAAGCAGAAGGGGCTCTACCCCGGCGTCATCCTGTGGAACATCGACGAGTCGAACGGCGGGGACGCGGTGTTCGTCGCCAAGGGCAAGAAGAGCTTCGACGACGTGACGCCATCGGACAAGGTCTGCTACTCCACCGGCACGCCAAGCGAGCACCTGTGGGATTTCGCGAGCCTGAGCTTCGCGGCGCTCGAGAACGTGAAGCAGGACAACGGAGTGGTCGCCAAGGACTGCTGGGAGAAGCTGAAGGCGGGCAGCGTCAACGTGGCCGTGATCTGGCAGCCTTTCACCGCGATCGCCGCGAAGGAGGGGTATCCCAAGGTCTTCGCCACCGGAGGGCAGGCGGACGACGTGATCGTCGACGTGGTAGTGGCCAATCGCGACTTCGTGATCCGGCACAAGGACACCCTGCAGAAGCTCGCGACCGCCTACTTCAAGGTGATCGACGGCTACGCGAAGGACGCGGCGGCTCACGCGACGTTCATCACCAAGGACTGCGGTTCCGACTGCGCGAACGACGCCTCGCTCGGGCGTGCCGTGCTCGACGGCATCGATTTCCTCACGCTCGAAGAGAACCTCTGTCTGTGGTGGGGGCAGTGCGGCACTCCCGCGAAGATGGTGGAGCGCATCGGCAAGACCGGACGTTTGCTGACGGCCAAGAACAAGGTCAACGCGGCCGATCTGCCCCCCGCGGAGACGATCCTCAACGACAGCTTCCTCGTGGCGATGAAGGGCCAACTCGAGGAGCGTGCCAAGCTCGCCGCCGAGGTTGCTGGGAAGGACACCGAGGTCACCGCGCCGACGCTGTCCGCCGAAGAGAAGAAGTACGCATACGCCGCGGACACGACGAAGGCGGACGGCTCGGCCGACGTGGGCACGCTCAAGCTCCCGAACATCTATTTCGCGGAGGGGAAGTCCGAGCTCGACGCGAACGCCAAGAGCGTCGTGACCGGAATCGCCGACCAGCTCAGGAGCTTCCCTGCGCTGTGCGTCCGGGTGCACGGGCACACCAACTCCAAGGGCAACGCCGCGGCGAACAAGCGTCTGAGTCAAGACCGCGCCGACGCGATCGTGCGGCAGCTCAAGTCGCTGGACGGCATCGCGTTCCCACAGTCGCGCTTCGACGTGCAGGGCTTCGGCTCCGAGCAACCGGTCCTGGTCAACGGGACCGAGGACCTGGACGGCAGCCGGCGCACCGAGTTCAAGCTGTTCAACTGCGGCGCCAAGGCGATGTGACCGCCACCCCCATCCCTCCCTGGCCCGAGCGGCTCAAGGCCTGCTTCCGCTTCCGACACCGCCTGGTGCAGGTGTTCGGTGCCCCCGCCGCCGTCGGCGCGATCGCAGCGGTAGGCACCGCAGCGGCCCTGGAGCCGACCGTCGGCCTCTCGATGGGCGTCCTCACCTACGTGGCAGGCGCCGCGCTCTACGCCTGGTTCGTCACCGCTGGCTACGACAGGCGGCTGGTCGAGCAGCTCATGCAGGAGTCGCGCGAGGCCGCCGGACGACGCGACCTCGCCGACCTCCAGGTGGCGGTGGTCGAGGCCGATCCCGCGACGCGGGCGCAGCTCGAGCGCATCCTCTCGACCTACGCCAACATCGAGTGGGTCTTCACCGACTCGATCACCGACACGGTCGAGGACATCCTGCAGGGGTCGCGCGGCGATCTGCGTGAGCTCCGTGACCGCGCCATCGCGATGACCAAGCTCTACGCGCGCCTGCGCATCCTGATCGAAGGCTCGGATGGGCGGTGGCTCGAGAGCGAGCTCGGACGCCTGACGCGCGAGGCAGAGCGAACGGAGCCAGGACCGCTCCGCGACGCCCTCCTCCAGGCCAAGGACTCGACCGAGCGGACCCTCGGCCAGTGGCGGGCGGCCATCGACAAGCAACGCCAGATCGCCAGCGTGCTCACGGTGATCGAGACCAACCTGCAGGAGTTCAAGCTCGCGATGGAGCTCCGCAAGGCGGATGCCGCGCTAGGGGCTGGGTCCGTGAATCCTGACGTCACGGAGCTGCAATCCCGCCTGGTCGCCGCGGGCGACGCCTGCGACGAGTTGATCGGACGGACCAAACCACGAGCCCGCACGCGGGCTCGCTAGACGACCGGGGGCGCGGGCGGACGGGCAGACTCGCGGAGGGCTGGCGGAGATGACGAGCGGTGACGGAGGTGAGAAGATGGACAGCGCCGAACCGGCCTACGTAGAATGGGCGGAGCGCTTCCGCCGCGCGTACGCTCGCCGTGAGTCCGCATTCTTCGTGCTCCACGACAACGTCGGAGATACCTTCCCGCTCGGTGCCGAGTACGTGCCGTGCCGCGCCTATCTGGAGGCGATGCTCGCGCGCGGCGACTACATCACGATCTACTACGACGTATCACGCGGCATGCGCTTCTCCCGCGACGCAGATGCGCGGCTGTTCGTCGAGCTCGCCAACCAGAACCTGTCCGCCGATCAGCGCTTGATCCGGAGCATCTACGACTTCCCCAAGGAGAGCCTCAAGGCGCTCGCCTTCATCGAGGCGTTCATCGTCGGGGTCGAGTCCCAAGAACGTCCGGTCGCGGTAGTGCTCGAGTACGGGGAGCACCTCGCGCCGAACGGTGACCCGCAGACGCTCACCGAGGTCGATCGCATCAACACGGTGACCCTGCAGCGGTTCGCGCAGCTCTTCTACGACCGCTTGCAGGACACGCGACTGCGAGACGCCGTGTGCTTCCTCGTCGCCCAGAACCTGCACAACATCCACCCCGACATCGTTCGCTCGGAGCTCGTGCAGACGGTCGGCATCCCACGCCCGGATCGGCGCGAACGGGAACGCTTCATTCGCTGGCAGCAGGCCAAGGTCGTCGTCGCGGGTGAGGAGGCGCTGACGCTGGAGATGTCCGAGTCCGAGCTCGCCGAGCAGTCGGCCGGGCTCTCCCTGACCGGTATCCGACACCTCTTCCTCCGGGCGCGGCACACCCCCGATCGACGGCTCACCACGGCCTTCGTCACCGAGCGCAAGCGGGAGCTCATCACCCGGGACAGCCGCGGCATGCTCGAGATCCTCGAGTCGAAGCACGGTCTCGACGCTGTCGGTGGCAACGACGGGATCAAGGCGTTCTTCATGAACGCGGCCCGGGACCTGCACGCTGGTCAGCGCGACGTCCCCGTCGGCGTCGTGTGCCCGGGGCCGAATGGCGTCGGCAAGACGTTCATCGCGAAGGCGTTTGCTCACGACGCGGGGGTCAACGCGGTGAGCCTCCGCAATTTTCGCGGAATGTACGTGGGGCAAACGGAGAGCAACCTCGACACCATCTTCAGTATCCTGAAGGCGATGACCCCGAACATCGTGATCATCGACGAGGCCGACAAGACGCTCGGCAACGAGACGGGCGACGGCACCAGCAAGGTGGACGAGAGGGTGTTTGGGGCCTTCACCACGTTCATGGGGGATCCGGAGTATCGCGGCAAGATCTTCTGGGTGCTGCTCACGGCGCGCCCCTACAACCTGGCCCCCGACACCGGGCGCCCCGGCCGGGCCGAGGAGCACCTGCCCATCCTCGCCCCCGAGTCTTTGGCCGACAAGAAGAGCGTGCTCGACGCGGTGGCCAGGGCGACCGGCATCGTCCTCGCCACCAACGACGCGGGGCAGCGCCCGAACGACGACGAGCTCGCTCCCATCTTCGCCGACCTCGGATTCGTCACCCCCGCCGCGCTGTCCCTGGTTGCCAACCGGGCGCGTCGCCGGGCGCGGCAAGCCGGGGCCAAGGACGCCACCGGTGACGCCATCCTCGTGCCGCTGGCGCTCTTCGCAGAGGAAGCCCGGGCCTTCGTCCCCGAAGGCTCCGCGACCAAGCTTCGGCTCCAGACGCTCGAGGCCGTGCTCTACACCAACCACCTCGGGTACCTGCCAGAGCCGTGGCGAACGCGGCTTCGTGACGACCCCGATGGCTTGGCGGCCGAGCGCGAAGCGCTGCGTCGACTCGTCGGCTACACGTGACAGACTGCCAACAACCCCACCGCACGAATCTCGTCGACCTGCCCAGGAGGACCATCCCATGACCACCCGCGCCGACCTTCACCCGCTGTTCGACCCGACGATTTCGCTGAGCTCCGACCAGGCGCGCGCCATCGTCGGGGCGCTGCAGGACATCGCGGAGTCCGACGGGCTTCACGATGAGGAGATCGCGCTCATCGCCGAGCTCGTGACCGAATACAACGTCGAGCTCGGGGATGACGTCCGGGTCTCCAAGGTCAGCCCCGCGGAGCTCGGCCGAAAGCTCGTCGATCCGACGCTCCGCAAACTCGCCGTCCAGACCGGGGTGATGGTCGCCATGGCGGACGGCTCGGTGAGCGAGATCGAGCGGGCTCGGGTCCTCGAGTTCGCGGTCGCCCTCGGGTTCGACGCGAAGGAGTACCAGGCCATCGAGGACACGATCACGAGCTGGATCCGCTCCGGGAACGCGACACCGATGTTCGAGTGAACGAACGCGATACCCCGGGCGCAGCTTCCTCCTTGTGCTCGACGCGGACCCGGGACAGTACGGCGCGCAGGGCGCGGAAGGGGCGGCCGTTCCGGGCACCCGGGACCCGCGTCGCCTCGGGTCCCGAGTCGCCATGGCAATGTGGGTGGCGACGTGGGGTGCTCGTCGAGCCTTACCAGCGAAGCGGCTTTCGGCCGGGGCAGCTGGGGCGTGAACACACCCCATCCCGATTGCCGGACTGGGTATATGCTGGGGCGTCTGGAGCACCACGTCATGCCAGATCCAGCATCCGAGCCGCCGAGTTTTGCCGTCACCGCGTCCAACCCGGCGGAGAACGAGCCGTCTTCGCAGGCGCCCCGCCATTGGCAACAGATGTTGCTGTTGGTCACCTCGCTCGGAGAAGCGTGGGATCATCGCGACGATTTCCACGTCGAAGGGAACCTGCCGCTTCGCCTGCACGAGGATCACAGATGGGGAGACGATCTGAGGAACCCCGACGTGCTGATCGCCGTGGGGACTCCTCGCCGCGAGCGGCGCGCGTGGCTCGTTTCCACCGAAGGCAAGGCACCCGATGTGGTCATCGAGCTCGTCTCCCAGAGTACGGAGACCGCCGACCGCGTCTACAAACTTCAACTCTACGCCACGGTCTTCAACATTCCGGAGTACGTCATCTTCGATCCCGCCTCCGGACGACTCGATGCATTCGATCTGAACCCTGAGACGCGGAGCTATCTCCCGAAATCCGTCGATGCCAACGGTCGCGTCCATCTCCGGTCCCTCGACCTCTGGCTGGGCATCCTCCCCGCGACGGTATGGGGAAGGTCCGCCCGCTGGCTGCGTTGGCTGGATGCCGACCAACAGCCGCTGCTCCTCAACACCGAGCGGTTGGCAGCGGTGAAGCTCACGCTCTTGGACGAGCGCGCTCGGTCCGTGCAGGAGCACCAGCGAGTCTCCGAGGAACGGCAACGTGCCGACGCCGAGCGACAACGCGCGGAGGAGGAGCGTCGGCAGACCGTGGAAGCCCACCAGCGGGAGGAAGCGGAGCGTGCACGCACGCAGCGCGAGCGGGAGCGTGCAGAGCAAGAACACGTGAGGGCCGAGCAGGAGGCGGCCAGAGCGTCCCAGGCCTGGAGCCGAACGGACCATGAGCGGCAACGGGCCGACTGGGAGCAGCAGCGCGCCGAGCACGAGCATCGACGCGCCGACCAGGAACATGCGCGCGCCGAGGAACAAACCCGTGCCTTGCTCGAACGCGCGGCCGAGTTCGAGGCACTGAAGGAGAGCTTGCGGGCCGAGTCGGAGAGGGCAGAAAAGGAGCGGCTACGGGCCGAGGACGAGCGAGAACGGGCCGAAGGCGAGCGGCAGCACGCGCATGCCGAGGCACACCGGGCGGAGGCGGAGAGGGCACGAGCCGAAGAGGAGCATCGGTTGGCTGAGCTGGAACGGGAACGCGCGCTCGGAGCGTGGCAGCGGGCAGAGCAGGAGATGCAGCGCGCCAACGCCGAACGCGAGCGCGCCGACCGCGAACACCAGCGGGCCGAGGCAGAGCGGCAACGCGCCGATACGGAGCAGCGCCGCGCAGTCGGGATTGCCGCCGAGCTCGCGGCGGAGCGCCAGCGACGGGAACAGGAGCACCTCCGAGCGGAGCAGGAACACCAACGTGCCGAGGGAGAGCGCCAACGCGCCGAGGTGGAGCGGCAGCGTGGGGAAGCGGAGCGCAGCCGCGCCGAGGGAGAGCACGAACGCGCCGAGCGCGAGCACCACCAGTGCGAGGAAGAGCGCCGGACCGCCGAGGACGCACGTGAGCGTACCAACCACGAACGGCAGCGCGCCGACCAGGCCCACGCCCGCGCCGACGCCGCGCATGAGCGCGCCGAAGACGAAGCGAGGCGCGCGGAGGCCGAGCACCAACGTGTCGTCGGACTCCTGCGCGAAATGGAGGAGACTCACTGGCGCCCGGGTCGCTGACTCCGACCCCGCCCACGCCCCCCGGGCCGCTGGCCGCCCGCCGTCAGCCGGGAGCGGCCGCCGACAGGTCGAAGGTCCGCACCGGCTGCTGGTGGTTCGGATCGAAGCCGTCGCGACGGACGCGCTGGATGAGCTCCTGGAACTCGCTCGAGGCCTTGACGTCGACCGAGGTGCTCTTGGGGCACCGCACGTCGAGGACGACCTTCGCTCCCTCGCCCGACGACCCGTCGTCGTGGGTCCAAAACTGGGAGAGGACGAGGAGACGGTTGCCCACGAACACCGCCTCCTCGAGATCGTGGGTGACGAAGAACACGGTGATCCCCTGCTCGGCGAAGGCCTCCACGATCGTCAGCTGCAGTGCCTCCCGGGTCCCGGGATCGAGCGCCCCGAACGGCTCATCCATGAGCAGGATGCGCGGCTTCATGATCAGCGCCTGGGCGATGGCCACCCGCTGCTGCATGCCCCCGGAGAGCTGCTGAGGGTACTTGTTCGCGTGCTCGTCGAGCTTCACCGTCCTGAGGTACGCCATGCCCTGCTCGACCTGACGCCGATAGTGCGTCCGCCGGTAGATGGGCCAGGTGAGCCATTTCTGCAGGAGCCACGTCCCGTCGAGCTCGAGACCGAAGATCACGTTCTGAAGCACGGTGAGGTGCGGAAAGAGGGAGTAGCGCTGGAAGACGATCCCGCGATCGCGCCGCGGGTGATCGACCGCCACCCCGCTCGCCGTCACCGAGCCCTGCCAGGGCAGCTCCGAGCCGAGCACGAGGCGGAGCAAGGTGGACTTCCCGCAACCACTCGGGCCGACGACGCTGATGAACTCGCGCTGCGGGACCCGCAGGTGAATGTCGTTCAGGACGAGCTGGAACCCACCGGTCTGGCGGGGATATCGATGGCTGACGTGCGTGCACTCGAGGATCGGCGGAACGCCGCCGTCGCTCCTGGCGCCGGGGGGCGCGCCCGTGGCGGTCGCTGGATCTCCGTCGCCTGCCGCCTCGACGCTCCCCGCGCGAACCACGGGATCGACCGCAATGGGGGCACGCTTGCCGTCGCGCGCCGCGGCCCGCGCCGCTTCGGCGATACGCTCCTCGATCCGCCGCTTGGCGTCCTCGTCGGCCATCCTCAATGACCCTTCGTCGCGGCCCAGGGGTAGAGCCACCGCGACAACGCCTGGAGGCCAAGGTCCATCGCCACCCCGAGAATGGCGATCCAGACCACGTAGGGCAGGATGATGTTCATCGCGAGCTGCCGCTGGACCACGTAGATCCGGTAGCCGAGACCGCTCTCGGCGCTGATCGCCTCGGCAGCGATCAGGAAGATCCACGCGGGGCCGATGGTCAGGCGAATCGAGTCGAGGATCCGCGGCATGATCTGGGGCAGGATCACCTTGGCCACGACCTCCGAGGTGGTCGCCCCGAGCGTGTAGCCCTTCACCACCATTTCGCGCGGCACCCCGGCCGCAGCCAGGACGATGTCGCTGGTGAGCGTGGGCGCGATACCGAGCGCGATGAGGACGATCTTGGAGCTCTCGTCCACGCCGAGGAAGATGAAGACGATGGGGAGGAGGGCCAGCGGCGGGACCTTGGCCAGCGCGGTGACGAGCGGCAAGAACAACGCGCGGAGGGTGGAGAAGATGCCGGTGAGCACCCCCAGCACGATCGCCAGCCCCACCCCGGCGCCCATCCCCTTGGCGAGACGGACGAGTGACGCCCGGGTATCGACCCACAGCCATACCTCGCCCGACCGTCTGTCGGCGGTGGTGATCTCACCGAGACCGCGCCAGAGTTGCTCGACGGTCGGCATCAGCCGATCCATCGGGTTCTCCAGGTGCCGCTGGTACGACAGCGCCCCGTAGACGATCACGAGGATGGCGATCGGCACGGCGCCGAGCAGGAGCCGCGTCGAACGCGGCAGGGGGCTTCCGACGATCCGGCTCACTTGGCGCGCGCGTAGGTCGCATCGAATCGGAGCTTCTGCGCTCCCGTAGCGCCGAAGCCGATCTCGAACCCCTCGTCCTTGATGAGCCCCTTGTCGAAGCTGAACTTCTTCACCCGACCCATCGTCTCCTTCAGCCTCGCTCCCTCGAGGAATTCGACGCAACGCTTGCGATCGGTGAACAAGTCGGTGTCGCCGAGCATCCGATTGAACTCCTCGACGTTCGCCCCAGCCCCCTTGGCCATGATCTCGATCGCCTCGGGGCGCGTCTTGGCGTCGACAATGAACGCCATGGCGTCGTACCAGGCCTCCGCCAGCGCCGTCCCGAGCCGCGGGGTCTCCTGCAGCGCCTGGCCGTTCACGAAGAGGAAATCGATGACCTCTCCCGGGATGTCCTTGCTCGAGAACACCACGGTTCCCTGCTTGGCGTCCACCGCCTGGAACAGATGCGGATTCCAGGTGGCGACGGCCTGAACGCTACGGTCGGTGAGGAACGCCTTCCCCGCCTCGTCGCCAGGGATGTTCTTCACCTTGACGTCCTTCTCCTGCAGACCCTTGGACTCGAGGGCGCGGTTCAGGAGATAGTGGCTGACGCTGAACTCCTCGAGGAGCACCGTCTTACCCTTGATGTCCTCGAGCTTGGCGCCGGTGCCGCGCAGCAGCACGCCGTCGCCGCCATTCGAGATGTCGTTCACGATGATCGCGACCGAGTCCACTCCATTCGACGCGGGCTGGAGCGACTCCATGCTGGTCATCGCCACACCATCGACCTTCTTCGCGGCGAAGGCCTGGACAGAGTCCATGTAGCCCTTGAACTCCTTCAGCTCGATCTTCACACCGTTCTCTTTGGCACGGGCCGAGAGGAAGCCCTTCTCTTGGATCAGCTTGAACGGCATCCAACCCGTCCACACGCTCCAGGCGATCACGTAGGTCTTGTCGGGACCGGCGGCGACGGGAGCCGCGGCAACGGGTGCGGTCGAGCTCCCTGGTTGGGCTTGCCCTGTCTGCTCGCCAGCGGGTACCGGCTTCTTGCAGCCGCCGATGGCCAGGGCGGTGGCCAGCGAACCGAGGGCGCCAAGGACGGCGCGACGCGTGGTGTGGGTCATTGGCGTGGTCCTCTCGGGGCCCGAGGCCCCCGTTGGGTCGGCCTCGAAGATCTCAGCGGTCGGGGCGGGCGTCAATCGGGGACATCCCCCACGACGGTGCCGAACACCCCGAGCCCCTCGCAGGACCGCCGAAGCGTCGCGTAATCCTGGGTGCGGTTGAACCGCTCCAGCACCTCGACCAAGGGGCCGTCCTCCCGACGGAGGAACGACCCACCGGACACGGCGAGACCTTCGTCATTGAGCCCCACGAAGATCGAGAGCGCCTTGCCAGCACCGTGCAGCACCGCGCGCGCGACGTCCGTGAGCCGGGGCGGCGTGTAGTCGCCGGCGAGGAACGCAGCCTCGAGCGGGGTGCCGTGCGCGACGTAGGTGGGGTTGAGGTGGAGGTTCATGGCGACGCCCGACCGCCTTGCCACCCCGTCGAGGTAGTCGATGCCCGCGCAGACGTCGGTGACGGCAGCGGCGTCCGACAGGGTCGCGACGGGCTTCTGCATGAAGTAGCACTTGAGGCGAAAGTGCGGGTGCCGGATCCGCTCGACCAGGGCCTCGAAAGTGCGCAGGCTGAGCCCCTTCAGGAAGACCTTGTTGCGGATCCCGTCGTCGAACGCCTCAAACCCGACGGCAAGCTCGATCTCGGCGGGAACAGGGCGCTCGCGCATGGCGCGGGCGAGGAACTCGAGCTCCTCCACGTCCACGTACTCCGGACGCGACTCCAGGCTCAGCACGCGCATCGCCGGCAGCTCGAGGTTGAGCCGAGCGACGAGGTACATGAGGGCGGTGGTCGGGAACGTGACCTCGTCGAGCACCGAGCCGTTGTTGCTGACGATCACCTTCGCGATCGCCGCCTTCTTGGCGCACACCGCCGGATCGTCGAGCACATGATCGACCTGACGCGCCAGCGCGGGAAACCCCACGGGGCCCGAGGCAGAGACGCTCGGGAGGTTGCAGCCGCTGCAGGCGGACCATCGACAGGCCTGCGTGTAGAACACGATGAACAGCACCAAGCCGTCGGTCGATCCCTGGAACCAGCGATCGGCGGGGAGGTGCGGATCGTGTTCGTCGTCGAAGGTGTAGGTCTTCTGGGCGGCGTCCGTGGCCGCCCGGATCTGCAGCGCAATCCGACGAGCGGTGTCTGGCGGTTGCTCCATGGCCTTCGCGAGCTTACCTGATCGAGCCCGCTACTCCCCTTGCTCGGACGTTCGTAGCTGGAAGACCAGGCGACAGCTCGCCGGGCAGTCCGCGCCCCCGACGTATTCGTTCATCTCTACTGCTCGCTTTCCCATGACAGCTCCGCGGGGCGAAAAGGCAATGCCACGGGGCCGAGGGACCCCACTTTGCGCAACGTGCAGCGCAATCGCAAGGGGACGTCCTCGGCAGGCGACACGACCCGCCTCACCGGCTCCTCGCGGGCGCGCGAACCGCGGTCCCCGACCCGCCAGCCGCTGGAAGACTCGAATCGGCCCCTGGAGCACCGATCGGGTTGCCGACGGCAACGGCAGCGCTGGAGACCCGTCCGTGCGAGGCGAGGACGGGCTTCCAGCGCTGCCTCTGGAGAGATCCGCTGCCGGTTCGGTGCTCTGGTCCCTTGACGGTGTGGTCTTGACCGGATCTGGCAGAGATTTCTTGATGTTCTCGTGGCCATCAACAATCAAGCGTCAGCGATCAGAGTCTCCACGTTCTACCTGACCGCTGACCGCTGACCGCTGACCGCTGACCGCTGACCGCTGATGACCTGGCCTGTTTGGTTCCGGCTCCGCCGAGTTAGGTTGTTGATTCGACGCAGCAATCAACCTGACTGCTGCTCTAGTCCTCGATCCAGCGAGCTGCTGACCGTTTTCTGGGACTTTTTCTGAAAGTCCCGGTGTTTCTGGGGTTGTGAAACCTCAAC
>JAFGBI010000320.1 GCA_016933275.1 Polyangiaceae bacterium
CGGCCACGAACACGGCCACGAACACGGCCACGAACACGGCCACGAACACGGCCACGAACACGGCCACGAACACGGCCACGAACACGGTGAGGCGGGCTCCTACTGCTTGGGCGCACCTGGCGCGCGTTCCGCGAGTGCAGACCCCCTCGTCGCCGGTGCGGGTCGGGGAAAGGTGCTGTTCTTCGACGCGGGGAGCGGCATCGCCGGGGATATGACGATCGCCTCCTTGCTCGATCTGGGGGTGCCGCTCTCCGTGGTCGAGACGGCGGTCGCCGGTCTTGGCCTCGAGGGTGTCCAGGTGACTCGACGTTCGGTGTGGCGCGGGGCGATCGGCGCCACGTACTTCGAGGTGCTCGTGGATGGTCCGCAATGCGAGCGGTCTTTTGCCGAGATCGACGCACTCCTCGCGGCGGCGCCGCTCGGTCTGGAGGTGAGGGAGCTCGCGCGGCGGATCTTCCGCCGGCTCGGCGAGGCAGAGGCGGACGTGCATCGGATCCCGCTCGAGGCGGTGCACTTCCACGAGGTGGGAGCCGTTGACGCCATCGTCGATATCGTCGGTGCGGCTGCCGCTCTCGCGTACCTCGGCGCGCGGGTGATGGCATCCCCGCTCCCGCTTGGGCATGGGACCGTACGCTGCCGCCACGGCGTGTTGCCGTTGCCGGCGCCGGCAACGGTGGCCTGCCTCGTCGGCGTACCCACCTACGCGGCTGGTGTGGAGGCGGAGCTGGTGACGCCCACGGGGGCGGCGATCCTCGCCAGCGCGGCCGAGGATTTCGTCCGCTGGCCGACCTTCACGCCAGAGCGGGTGGGCTGGGGTGCCGGCAGCCGGGAGATCCCCGATCGTCCGAACGTACTCCGCGTGGTGCTCGGCGTCGCCGACGTGGCTGTCGAGTCCACGCATGTGGTGCTCGAGGCCAACGTCGATGACCTCACGGGAGAGCTCGCTGCCCACGCCATCGAACGGTTGATGGCGAACGGCGCGCTCGATGCCTGGGCTGCCCCGATCACGATGAAGAAGGGACGACCGGCGCTCACGGTCGCAGCGCTCGCGACGACCGCCCTCGCCGATGCCGTGGCCGCGGTGCTGCTGAGCGAGACGAGCTCACTCGGTGTCCGGCGCACCCCCATCACTCGGATCGAGCGACCGCGACGCACGGTCACCGTGGAGACCGGCTTCGGGAACGTGCCCGTCAAGGTGAGCGAGGGGCCGTTCGGTCCGCCGACGATCAAGCCGGAGTTTTCTGCTTGCGTGGCCGCCGCGAAAGAAGCCGGGGTGCCGGTACGTGAGGTCCTCGCCGCCGTCCTCGCCGCCGCGCGCGGGCTCACGTAGCGTCCAGAGTCTCCGATACGGGCCAGCACCTTCGCAGACCGGGTGACAGAGGTTGAGCAGGGTCTCGGGGCGAATGGGCGAGGTGCGCGGGCCAGCGCCTCCTCGTCAGTCGGGGCGTTCGATGGGGAGGCCTTCGGCTTCCCATGCCAGGAGCCCCCCCTCCAGGAAGGCCACCGGAACCCCAGCGTTTGCCAGTCGTTCGGCGAGCTCCTTGGTCTTGTCACCGCCACGGCAGTAAAGGATGGGCTCGCTGGGGAGCATATGGAGCTCGGCCAGGCGAGACTCGATCTCCTCGAGCGGGAGGTGGGTTGCGCCGGGGAGGTGGGCGCGTTCGTAGGCAGCTCGCTCGCGAGTGTCGACGGCGGTCGCTCTTCGGGCACCCAGGAGTTGGGCGAGCTCGCTGGCGTTGATGGCTCCAGCGGCGCGCGGCAGGACCGGTTCGAGCATCTCGCGGAGCTGCTTGCGGCGCAGGGCGCCGACTTTGCCCGTCACCGGGCGGCCCTGGTGGAAGACCACGAAGGTCGGCACCGACTGTACTCCGAGCTGCTGGGCGAGCACGGGGGACCGGTCGATGTCGACGGTCATGATCTTCGCCTTGCCCGCGAGCTCCCCCGCCAGCGCTTCGAGCTCCGGGGCAACCTGTTTGCATGGCCCGCACCACTCCGCGCCGAACTCGAGGAGCACGGGCAACTCGCTCATCAGGACGGTTTGTTCAAAGGTGTGTTCGGTGACGATCTCGAGGGCGGCCATAGCAGGCCGTACTTGGACCAGAACGGGGCGTGCCGCAAGGGCCCACGGTGCGCTAGCGAGGACCGAGGAACGGACGGGGATCGATCGCGTCCGCGAGCGCCCCGGCCAGCACGTAGAATGCCGCCGTGGTCGCCACGGCCGCCACTAGCGGACCGATCGCGGGGGGACCACCTGCGAGCGAACTGGCCAGGGCGCCTCCCCAGCTGGTGGGGGCTCCGCCGGCAAGGCCGAGGAACGAAATCGCGGTGTCGGTGGCGATGGTGGTCGCCCCGGCGAACGCGGCCGCGACCAGGATCGGTGTGGTGGCATGGGGGACTACGTGCGCGCGGAAGACGTCGATCCGGCTCGCACCGAGCGCGCGAGCGGCGACCACGTAGGGAGCGAAACGTTGGCGCTGCACCTCCCCGCGCACCATCCGCGCGGTGCGGAGCGACTCCCCGAGCGCGACGGCGAGCCCGAGGAGGAGGGGACGGGGGAGGGAGAGCGTCGAAGTGAGGATGGGGACCAGCAGGACTGTCGGCCAGAAGCTTGCTACCTCGAGACCTCGTGCGAGCAGGGTATCGCGCCCACGGCCACCCGCTCCCGCGAGGACTCCGACCGCGAAGCCCCCCGGTAGCGCGAGGGCGAGTACGATGCCCACGATCACCGCTGAATCCCGCGCGCCGAGCAGCACCAGCCCGAGGGAGCTCGACGCGCCGTCCCGTTGGAGCGTGGCCAGTCGCGGGCCGATGGCGGCGGCGACGATCCAAACCGTCAGCAGCGCGAGGGCCAGACGAGCCGCTGGGCGCGCCAAAGCTCGCCGCGCGAACCCGGAGGTTCGACGGGTTCGTGCCCGGTTGGATGGGAGGGGTCGCGCCGCGCTCACTCGAACCCCGCTCCTCGCGCTGACAACGCCGCGCTCAGCCGCGGGTCCAGCGCGGCGAGCAGCGCGTCGCTGAGGATCTGCGCGACGCCGACGGTCAGACTGACGACCAGTCCGAGGGCCATCAGCCACGCGAGATCCCGGCGCTCGACGGCAGCGAGGGTGAACGCGCCCAGCCCATCGATCCCGGCCGCCCGTTCGACCACGAAGGAAACGGTGAGCAACACCGGCAGATCGGAGCCCAACAAGGCCAAGGCGGCCGTGGTGCTGTTGCGCAGGTGCCCGCGCGCCATACCGAGCGTGCCGGCGCCGAAAGCCACCAGGGTCCGTGCCGGCTCCTCCCGAAGCGCGGCGCGCGTCAGCGCCCGTTCATGCCGCGAGATCAGGGCGAGCCCCGGGAGCACCATCGCGACGACGGCGGCGATCGTGTTGCCGCTGCCCTCCTGGGTGCCGACGATGAAGACGGAAAGGACCGCCGGCGGGGTGGCCGCGATGGCAATCGCGAGCGGCGTCGTCAACAGGCCGAGCAGGTGCTGTCGGCGCACTCCGGCGAGTAGCCCGAGCAAGGCACCAGCGCCGTAGCCACCGAGCATACCCGCAGCGACCAGCAACAACGTGGATCGACCGCGCCGATCGAGCTCCGTGAGCACGGAGGTTCCCTCGGTGGTCGTTCCCAGGCCGCCCCACGCGGCGTCCGCCAGCCACTTGCCGTATTGCGTCTCGCTGACCATGGCGGCGATGCGTGATGGCCCGTCGAGGACGACGAAGTCCGTCCCGGTCGCCGACCACCAACGACGGCACCGGGCCACTTCCCCTCGCGCGACCTCGAGCGGAGCGTCGACGGCGATGACCGGACAGGATGCGGACAGCGGAGCCAGCGACGCCGAGAGCCGAGCGATTCGAGCGACGTCTTCCCTCGTGTGCACGTCGCCGAGGCTCTCCATCAGCTCGGGGAGGGCGTAGGTATCGAGCTCCCTGAGTTCCTCCCGCCGTGAGGCCGACGCCTCGAGAGCGGCGCGACGTACCGCGCGCCGAACCACTGCCGGGCGAAAATCGAGCCCGCGATCCTCCCAGAAGCGCTGCCAGAAGAGGATCGCTCCATCCGCTCCGCGCACGTCCTCTTCCCCGGTCAGCCCCATCCGGTGCGCGATTGGCATCAGCGCCTGCGCCACCCGGGCACGACCCTCCGGGGAGAGCGCTACCAGCTTGGGCAATACATGGGGCAGCGCGGCACCGCCGAGACGCTGGAGCGTCATGGTGGCCCGTGCGGCGTCGGGGCCGTCCTGCGCGACCAGACGCACGGTCTTCTCGGACAGGCTCTGGACATCCTCCGGTGACGGGTTCAAGAACAACGGAAGCTCGCGCAGGTGCCGTTCTGCCATCACGTCCGTGCCGAGCCCTGCGGAGCCCGACTGTGCAGCGACGAGGAGGACGAACGCGATGACCGTTACCAGCGCCAGCGATGGCCCGAGCCACAGGATGCGCCCGATTGCATGGCGCATCACTGCGCCGTGAGCAAGATGAACCCCGCGACGGCCGCGAGCAGCAACGTCGCAAGCACCATGAGGCCGACGACGGCGGGAGGCAACCCGGTGGTCGGAATGGTCACCGGTTCATCGATCCCGTTGCTCGAGGCGGGACCAGGGTTGGAGGGGGGAGGGAGGGACGGATCGGGCGGGAGCGACTCCGTGATCGGACTCGGCACCCCGACCATGGTCATCCCCACCTGCAACGGCGGGTAGAAGGTGGGTTGGGCGGGCGGCAAGAAGGATGGAACCACCGAGGGTGGCCCGGCACGCATCGTCTGCTCCGTGTTGGGATGCTCCGGCAGCGCGTACTTGCGATACGTCGGGAGCGGAGCCTCCGGGGTCAGGTCGGGTACCCCGGACCCCTCGAACCGCGCCACGATCACCGTGATATTGTCATGCCCGCCGGCGAAGTTCGCCCGTTCGGTGAGCACCCGACAGGCCTCGAGCGGGTCCTCCACCGTGGTCAAGACTTCACGGATCTCGTCCGCGCGGATCATGCCCGACAGCCCGTCGGAGCAAAGTAGCAGCGTGTCCCCGGCGCAGAGGTCGACGTAGGTGAGATCGACCTGCACGGTCTCGGCGGTGCCGAGTGCTTGGAGGATGATGTTGTTGTGCTCGAAGGTCTCGGCCTCTTCTTCCGTGAGTTGGCCAGCTTCGATGAGCTGGTTCACGAGGGATTGGTCGCGCGTGACCTGATTGAGCTTCCCCTGGCGGAGGACATACGCGCGGCTATCGCCGACCTGGGCCACGAAGAGTCGGGAGTCCAGCATCGCCGCCACGGTTGCGGTCGTCCCCATCCCACGTCGGGTACGGTCTGCGCGGGCCTCGCCGAAGATGCGCACGCCGGCGGCCTCGACGGCGCTCACCAACCGACGGGCGAGGTCATCGTGGTCTTGCGCCGGGTCACCCTGGGTCAACCGCTCGAAGATGATGTCCACCGCCAGTTGGCTCGCGACCTCACCGGCGGCGGCGCCCCCCATCCCATCGCATACGCCGAAGAGCGTGCCCGCTCGGCCCACGACCTGATGGCGGTCCTCCTCCATCAGGCTTCGCGTTCGGCGGGTGAGGTCCGCCACGAGGAAGTTGTCCTCGTTGTGCTCCCGGATCTGCCCTACGTCGGTCCGACCGAAGACGTGGACGCGGACTTCCTGATCCGCGCTGGGCCCTGGATCACTCATCGGTCGCTCACTGTCTCCGGTCGACGTCGAGGCGGAAGAGATGCTGTCCAACGCGGACATGATCGCCCGGTTGTAGCGGGTATTCGCCCCGAATGGCGAGATAGGTGCCGTTCGAGGACCCAAGATCCCGAATCTCGAACCCCCCAGAGGTCGGGTCCCGCTTCAAGACGGCATGGCGCCGGCTCATGAACGGGTCGGCCGTGAAGACAAGATCGCCCTGCTCCCGGCCAATGGTAAGCTCGTCACGGGTCACGAAATAGACGTCCCTGACCACCCCCTCCACGGTTCGCTGGGAGAGCCGAGCGTACCGAGGGGCGGCGGGCGAGCCGAACACCCGGGTTCCACGCTCCGTCGCCGCGCCCAGCCCCTTGTCCGCACCCGTCACGGTCTCGAACCTTAACACCTCCAGGCCGATCAGCAGCAAGTCCCCGTTCTGAATGGCCTCGGACCGCCGGATGCGGACGAAGACTCCGTTCAGCGAATCCAGGTCCCGGATGGAGAACCGGCCGTCGCGGCGCCGCAGCCGTGCGTGACGCGGGCTGACGTAGGGGTCGTTCGGAAGGCGGATGTCGCCCTCCTCGCGTCCGAGGTCGATCTGGTCCCCAGCGAGCGGATAGTCGCGTCCTGGGGATCCGTCCTGCCCGATCACGACGAGGCGGGCCCGAGCGATACCGTCCGTGGCGGGGGCTGGACCCCCAGTCGAAACGTGAAGCGGAACGGGCGCCAGGGACCCGGCGGCTGGGGGAGGGGGCGGGGGAGCGGTCGTCGCGGCGGGGGGCGCTGGGGTGCCCCGGGCGTCGGGGGGCGGTGGTGCTGCCGGCCATGATGCCGCCGGGAGCACTGGTGGCCGAGGATCAGGGGCCAAGGAGCCCGTCTCCACGAAGGCGGGGTTCGCTGCGCCACCCGCGGGAGGGGCTGGGAAGGGCGGGATGGCTGATGGGATCCCTGGCGCCACGGGGGCGGGTGGGGGTGAGAGGGAACCCTCTGCCGGGCCGATCGAGGCGCCGCAGAATTGGCAGTAGCCCATCCCTGCCGTATTCGCCCCGCCGCAACGTGCACAAGCCACTCGGCGCGCCTCCACGGGCCCTGGGGGCGCAATGCCAACGACCGGCGCGGCGACTACCCCGTCGGAGGCGAGCGAGTACTGAGGGAGCGGTCCCGTTGCTGCCGCGCGCCCTGGGAAGGGTGGTGGAATCTGGGCCATCGGTGGTCGTGGCAGTTGGGAGAGGATTGGGGCGGCCGGAGCGGTTGGGTTCGAGCCAGTGGGCAGTGCCTGGCCGCAATCCGAGCAGAATCGACTGCCGGCCGGGTTCGGGGTGCTGCATTGGGGGCAGGTGGTCGTGGTGTCCTCGGGGCGGCGTGGCGAGAAATCGAAATCGGGGGCCTCAGGGCGAGGTCGAGGGGGCGGGCCAGACTGCTCCATAATAGCCTTCTGGCCCAAGGGAACGGTCACATCGAGCGGATGTGCGCCACGAGTTGCCGGCAGCCCCCGGGGGGGCGTTGGTGCCGCCAGCGGCTGAGCCCGGTCGAGGCGGTTCCCACAATCCTGGCAGAACCTCAGTTGATCCGGGTTCTCCGCCCCGCAACGGTCGCACTTCCGCACCCGAGGAAGAGGAGCCTGGCAACCCGCCAGCCGTCAAGTGCACACTTGCGCCTCGAGGGACGAATAGACCCAAAGCCGGCCCCTCCAGCCCCAGCTACTCACCATCGGGAGAGCTGCCTCCGCATTTCGATGGTGAACTCCAGGCCTATCATGTGGGCGATGCCGAACCCAGCGGGTCCGTCGGCCCGTAGTTCTCCGGCGCTGTCGGTCCACCGTCGGACCACGAGCGGACGGTAGCCGAGCGCCCATCCCGCGGCGGCGGCGCGACTGAGCTGGTACTCGGCCCCCAGGGCCAACGTCCCGACGAATCCCCCGGTTTCCACCCCGAACTCGTTTCCATACACGGCCGCACCCAGTCCCACCAGTCCGTACGGCACCAACCGGGTCCCGAAGTCCACGTAGCGACGGGCTTCTGCCCGGATTTGCTGCAAGATCGCGAGACGGTGGAGGTTCGATGAGTCATGGCGCGTGACCTCATACGCCCCCCCGAGGTAGTAGGGGGTGCGGGCACGATGGCCCACTCGAACGGCGAGGCCAACGCCACCTCCGAGAATGCAGGGCGTATTCGCGTCGGCGGGACAAACCGTCCCCGCCGAGGGCACTAGCTGGGCGGCGAGGCCGACGCCGGATTGGAGGAAGTGGACGTTGATCGGGGGTGGCTTCCGGAATCGGTTGCCATTCTGTTGGTCGAGCGGCGTTGCCTGGCCCACCGCCGTCAGGGTGACCAGCGCGAACAGAGCTCCGAACGACGACCGCATGACCTAGAAAGTAACCCCCACGGCAGCCCATCGGCCAGTGTCGTGCGGACTTGACGGCGCCCCGAGGCTTCGCTTAAAGGCGGGGCGTATTCGATCCGGAAGCGAGATTCCATGGATATCTACCTCGACCGTCGTGCCGTTCGCCAGATCCGGCTCTCAGCCCAGGAAGCGATCGAGGAAGGGGACACCGAGTCCCTACGCGAGGACATCCTCGAGTCCTTCACCGAGGACCAGGTGGAGGAGATCGAGCGTCGCCTCGACAACGCCGACTTCTTCGAGTTTCTGACCGACATCCTGGACGAGTGGAGCGGAGACGACATGGACGAGCTCTTCGAGCTCCTCGAAACCCAGCTCGGCGAGGTGGGGATTGACCTCAAGATCGACGGGAAGAGCGAGGAAGAAGGCGAAGAGGAAGAGGAAGAAGAAGAAGAAGACGACGACGACGACGTCGAAGAAGAAGACGACGAGGTCGAGGACGAGGAGTTCGAGGACGAGTAGTCATCGCCCCTGGGGGAGGGTCTTCGCCGGTCGAGGCGATTCGGCCCGTGCGGAAGGGGGGGCAGAGTCATTCGGAGGGGAGGGGGGCCACGTAGCTCGGGCAGGGTGTGTTTCCGTGCGAGTCAATGCTGGGGCACACACGCACGAGGCAACCGAGGTACCTCGAGCTCTCGAATTCGCGGGCCAGGCGATGCGCGTCTTGGCAGGCGTTGGCGTCATCACCCAGGCGGATCGCGAGCTGAGCGGCCTCCCACAGAGCGTCGTCTCGGAGGCGGCTGGTGGGATGCTCGTCCACCAAGCGGAGGAACTCGCGGCGCGCACCGGCGAGATCACCGAGCCCGTCGCGTCGGACCTGAGCAAGCAGGAAGCGAGCCGCCCCGAATCGCGGGCGTTCGAGACTCCCGGTCAGTGGTCGGTCCTCTCGTTCCCCGAGGATCCGCTCGAGGTGGAGGACCGCCTCCCGGGGTCGGCCGAGCGCGACGGCGAGCTCGGCAGCGTGATAGAGCGAGTCATCCCAGTAGGCGCCGTACGGATAGGGGAACCGCTCCGCAGTCTCGAGGTATGAAGCGAGGGCAGCCTCGCGGTCGCCCGCGAGCGCGAGGTGTTCGGCACGCTGATAGGCGATGACTTCCCCGAGCTCGCTCTTGCCCACGACGCTCGCGAGCTGGTCGAGATACGCCAGCGCCGCGCTCGGGCCGCCCTGGGTCACGTAGTAGGCGAGCTGACTGGCGAGGGCCCGCGCCGCCAGTCCCGAGTCGGGGTACGTGCGGAGCGCCTGATCGCGCAGGCCGATGCCTGTCTCCGTCCTGCCGCGCTCCGCCTCGAGCTCAGCGCGGTCGAATGCAGCGCGGGCTGCACGCTCGCTGGCACCATCGGCGGCCAGGTCGTCATAGAGCGCCTCGGCAACACCCACCTGACCGGCGCGCTCGAAGGCCTTCGCGGCCCGGTAGCGTGCCTCCTGCGCGTCTCGCGGCCGCGAGGCCGCGGAGGCCGCCATGAGCCACAAGGCACCCGCCTCTGCGTACCGGCCGTGGCTGTAGGCGCGGTCGGCGGCCGCTGCGGTGTTCGAATGGTCGAGCGACCGCCGGTGGGCGCACGCGGCCGGGACGGCGAGAGTGGAGACCATTGTCGCGAGGGCCACCCAGGCGGTCCAGGATCGCCGAGGGCGAAGCCGTCGCCGACCCTGGGGGCGCCCTGCAGCCAGTTTTCGGAACCTTGATCTTCGTGCCATGGGGAGTAACGCGATGATGTGCTCGCTCTGGCGCGTCCCGATGACGCCATCATCGAGACGCGCGCTCGCGCGCTCGGGCCTCGAGGGCAGCGACCAGGAGCTCGTAGGCCAGGATCTGCGCCGCCTGAGCCAGGTTGATAGAGGGTTGGTCGGCGGCCATGGGGATGCGCACTCGGGTGTGTGCAATCGCGAGCTCCTCGGTGGCAAGCCCGCTCTTCTCGTTGCCGAGGACGATGGCCACGGCTTGGCCTCGGCGAGCAGCCGCCTCGATCTGGGTGGCGGCCGTCCGCGGGGGGAACACTCCGGACACGCCGCGTCGCGAGGTCGTCGCGACGACGAAATCCCGTCCCACGAGCGCCTCCGAGAGGGTGGCGCAGCGTCGCGCTTCGGCGAGGACGTCGCCCGCCTTGACCGCCATCTTGCGTGCCATCTCATGTTCCGGGGTCGCGATTCGGGATGGTCTAACCAAGGTCAACTGCGTGAACCCCATCGTCTTGATGGCTCGGGCCACGGCGCCGACGTTCTCTGGATAGTGGGGAGAGACGAGGACGAAGTCGGTCCGCTCGTGGACCTGCAACCTCAACATCGCGGAGCGGGGAGGGGCTTCCTTCACGGGGCGTGTGCTCCGGTGCCGCCCGAGCGAGCGCAGCGAAATCCGTACGATGGGCTGCGCGCGTTGCCATCCTCGGGCACACGAGCAGCACCGCGGTGATAGGCCGCGGGATCCTGGTAGCTTCCACCGCGGAGGACGCGGGCGGACGAAGCCCCTGGCATCAAAGCGTTGGGCGGACCCTTGGGATCGACGGCGCGCGTCGAGGAGTAGGGGGCGGTGAAGAGGTCGCTCGCCCACTCGGCCACGTTGCCCGAGAGGTCGAGGAACCCCTCTGGACTCCGGCCGGCCGGGAAGCTGCCCACGGGGGCGAGTTCTGCGTAGCCGTCGGCGAGCGATGACCGATCCCACCCGAAACGACCGTGGTTGGATGCCGCGCGGTGGAAGGTTTCACCCCACGGGAAGCGCCGGCCGCCGACGCCTCGGGCGGCACGCTCGAATTCCGCTTCGGTTGGCAGCCGTGCCCCACGGAACCAGCAGTAGGCCTGCGCGTCCTTCCACCGCACCAACGAGGCCGGGAGCTCCGGACGTTCGAAGCGCTCTCCTCCGGCGTGGTACGGTAGTGGCGCGCACCGGTGAAGCTCGGCACAACGGCGGTACGCTGCGACCGATACCTCGACCCGGTCGAGCCAATAGGAGGAGAGCGTCACCTGATGGCGCTCGAGTTCGACCGCGAAGCGCGCTTCCTGGCACGGGTTTTCGTCGTCCGGTGTCGTCCAGCGCCTCGGTCTTGCAGAGGACCTTTGACAGCTCGCTGCTGCCTCCACCACCTCGAACACGGTCGAACCCATCCTGAACGACGAGCGTGGGACCCGGATCATCTCGGCGACGGGCGCGCGGAGGCGCGCGATACCCCCGGTGAGCGCTTCCGTGGCCAACGTGGTGCGGGGCCAGGGATCGCGCGTGAGCTGGGCGTGAGCCAGGCGCGCGGAGGGGACCCCGAGCACGACGGCGGCGCCGAAGGCCACGGCCAACACGCAGGCCGAGCCGTCCCGCCCCGGGTGACCAGCGGTTGGTTTCGCATTCGCCGTGCCCACCGCGGGCTCAGGGGACCTCGGCATCCGGCGGTTCTCCGGGGTCACCCGAGGAGGCAGCCGCCGAAGGGATGGCCTCCGCGTCCTCCTCTGCATCGGGTGGCGCTTCGCCCGCGTCCAGCGGCTCTGAGCGGCTTGGAGCCGCTCCCGCTCCCGCGGGAACCCGCACCGTTGCAGCTCGCGTCGGCACCGGCGCCGGGGCCTCGTCAGCGGAAGGTCTAGCGTCGAGGGCGACGACGCGTGCGCTCGAGACGACGGGGAGCGGTCGCTCCGGCGGATCGACGGTTCTCCAGATCTGAACCGCCGCGAGGACTCCCACCGCCCCGATCGCCGCCCCGCCGATGGCGACGCGCAGCCAGCGTCCCTCTGCGCGTGTCGCCTCCGCTGCCCGGTGGACCTGGTCGGGCACGGTGACCATGGTGGCCCGTGGGGGTAGCTCGAGCGAGTCGGCGAGCACCGCGCCGAACTCCCGGCAGCTGGGGAAGCGCGCGCGCGGATTCTTCGAGAGGCCGCGCGCCAGGATCGTGTCCACGTGCGGATCGAGCCCACAGATCTCCGCGATCTTTGGCGGCTCATCGGTGGAGATCCGGCTGGCGACCGCCACGGCGTCGTCGCCTGGGAAGGCGCGGCGGCCGGAGAGCGCCTCCCAGAGGGATGCCGCGAGCGAGAACTGGTCGCTGGCCGGGGAGAAGGCGCCGTCCGAGATGGCCTCGGGTGAGCTATACGCGGGCGTACCGAGCAGACCACCGTCCCGCGTGAGCGTCGAGTCGGGGATCCGTGCGATCCCGAAATCGGCGATCTTCGGTCCCGTTCGGGTCAGGATGAGGTTCTCTGGCTTGATGTCTCGGTGCAGCACGCCGGCGTCATGTGCCGTCGTCAACGCATCGCCCACCTGACGCGCGATCCTCGCGGCGAGCTCGGAGGCGATTGGCCCCCTGGAGAGACGTTCCTTGAGCGTCTCCCCCTCGGCGTATTCGAACACCAGGTAGAGGCCGAGCTCTGGAACCTCGCCCATGTCGTGCAGAGCGACGATGTTCGGATGGCTCACCCGGGCCGACGCGCGTGCCTCGTTGCGCATCCGCTCGAGCAAGGCCAACCGATGCTCGGAGGGTAGCCCGAGATCGTCGCGGAGGAGCTTGACCGCCACGTCCCGGTCGAGGACTGGGTCATGGGCAAGGAGGACCCGACCCATCGCTCCCTGGCCCAGGAGTCGGACGATGTGGTACCGCCCGATGTCGGTGGGCAGGGGGCGTTCGGGATCCATGGACGACTCCACCACCTTAGTCACTGACCGCCTACCGTTACCACCCCCCGATTGGCGGATCCGGCGAGGGGGTGATGGTGGATCGAACGAATGCGCCTCGTCGAGGGACGCGTCCCAAGACTACCGTCGAGATTTCCTGGGTCTTCGCCGCGAGCCGCGATGCTGGTCACCGGACCCCGTCGGTGCGGTCTGGTCACCGTTGTCACGGGGGTCGGATCCGTCCTCTCCGGCTTCGCGTGGGGGAGCCTCCCCTCCCTCGCCTTGGTTCTCGTCCCGGCCAGCTTCCCCATCCGGTTCCCCGGTGGGCTCCTCGCGAGCCCCACCGTCCCTCGAAGGGCGCGCGCCTTCCCGCGGGTCGCCATACTCTCCCTTCAGCTTTTCAACCAGACCATCACGGAGCATCGCCTCGTGGTACTCGGGAAGCTCGGGGACTCGCAGGATGACGCGGACCTTGGTCTTCACCTCGATCACCTCGATCGACCCTCGGACGGACTTGGATTTCCCATCTGGGACGAACTGAAAGAGCAGGTATGCTGCGTCGGGATCCCGCTCCACGACCTCATAGCCGCGGTCGACACGGAGGTAACGGAGGGCGCCCGAGTAGGTTTGGGCCTTCGAGTATGGGGAGCTCAGCTCCACCCGCCCCATCGTGGGGGGCGCCACGAGGATGCATCCCCCGACGGCGATCAGCGTCGAGACGAGGAGCTTGCGGACCTGGGTCACGGTTCTCCTCGGTTAGGTCCGCTCGACGCTCCGGGCCAAGTTGTGGGTGAACCCGCTCTCCGCTCACCCAGGGAGGCGTCCCGCGACGAGCTCGGTCGGGCCCTCCCGGAAGAGGAAGTCGACCTCCTCCGTCCCGTAGCGCTGCGCGATGACCCGCATCCCCTCGCCGACTTCCGCCACGTCTGCGGGGCGGTGCGCGTCGCTGCACGCCCCGTGGTAGAGCCCAGCATCGAGCAGGCGCTCCGCCGTCCGGCGGGGTCCGCGCCCGTACTTCCCGACGAGCGCCGCCGTGTCCAGGAGCGCAGCAGCGCCGACGTCGAGGAGCCGCTCTAGGATGGAAGGGTCACGCGCGACCACCGCGTACCGCTCAGGGTGTGCGATCACGGGCAACAGTCCGTGCCGTCTGAGGTCTGCGAGCCGATGATCCACGGAAAGGGGGAAATCGACCTCGTAGAACTCGAGCAAGATGGCGCGACCGCCGGGGAAGGGAAGCGCCTCGCCGCGGAAGATGCGGCCTACCACGACGTCGTCGAAGTAGTGCTCGCAGGCGAGTTCCACCGCGGGGAGCTCGCGTTCGGCTCGGTGCGCCTCCACCGCGGCCGTCGCGGTCGCGAAGGCGGTCCGGAGCGCGTTTGCCTCGTTGTCGAACAGTCCAGGACGCATGTGGGGCGTCGCGATGACCCGAGCGAACCCGAGGGTCCCGAGGCTTCTGAGCATCTCGAGCCCCTCGGAAATCGTTCGCGCCCCATCGTCCACCAGGGGCAGCCAGTGGCAGTGTAGGTCAACGTAGCCAGCCATCCACCTCGGGTCGTTATGGCACGGGCAACCGCCGGGTGCGAAGTCTGGAGGGTCGGGTCGTTCAGGCGAGCCCGAACAGCCGCTCGATGTCACGCCGGTCGCGAGCGCCCACCTCGCGGCGCTCGAGCACACCGTGGCGGAAGAACCCCAAGGTCGGGATCGAAGCGATCTCGAACCGCGCCGCCACCCGAGGCAGGTCGTCCGTGTTCGCCTTGGCCACTAGGAGCCTCCCCGCGTGCGCCTGCGCCAGCTTGACGAGCTCCGGCGCGACCCGGCGGCAGGGGGCACACCATGGCGCCCAAAAATCGACGAGCACGGGGATGGGCGAATCCCGCACGAGGTCGTCGAAGTCGGCCTCGGAATCGAGCTCGACGGGGGTATCTGCGACGAGGGTCGTCTTGCAGCTCCCACAGGTGGGGCTGTCGGTCAGGCGGGACGCCGGCACCCGGTTCTTCGTACTGCAGGCGGGGCAGGTGAGGATCATGGGACAGATGAATAGGGACGACGGACGGTCCTGTCCACCCACCCCGGTGCCCTGTACGCTCCGTGGTCGATATGGTGGTACCTTGGAGCAGGTGGTGGACGATTGGGCGTTGGAGTCGGACGGACGCCGGGCGCGCTCGGACGGTAGCGATGAGCCGGTGGCTAGCCCCCCTGGCGGCGCTCGCCATTGGCGGCTGCAACGCGAACCAGAGCCGCGGGTATCCGCTCTATCCCGCAACGGGTTCCGAGCCCTTGCCGGAGGAACTCTCGCGCCTGACCGGATACGTCAAGTACGTCGATGGCGAGGACGTCTCCCGGTACGGTAGCACCTTTCGCCTCCTCCCGGGGTGTCACCTGGTCCGCACCCCGCGGGCTTGGGGGCACACCGAAAGCACCTACGGGGGGGTTGTCGTGAAGACCGGGGAGCTTGCTTTCGCGCTGCCCATGCGTGCCGGGTATACGTACGTGATTGCGATCGAAACGGAGCAGACCTCAGGCCTCGTGGGCAAGGCCGAGGTGCGCGCCTACGAACGCACGGCGAGCGGGGAAGCGACCCGGGAGTTCTCCCCGGTTCGGGACGGGGCAGAGGTCGCAGCCTGCCGAGCCGAAGCACCTCGACCATCCTCTCTCGAACGCTGACCGATCCGAGTGCGACCACGCACGCAGCCGTCACGGTCCAAAGTGCTCCAGCGCGAGGACCGGGTGGCCAACCTCGCGGGTCGCGGCGAGGTTGACTTCGAGGCGGAGGAACCAGTCGCTTTCGAGCGGCTCTTCGCCGTCGGTGCCGCCCCGGGCATCGCCGAGCAGGAGCTGCTCGACCACCCACGCACGGTCGTCCCGCGAGACGACCCGGAAATGTCGGGGCCCTCGTGCCTCGGGATCGGCGCGGACACGGCCGAGCTCGTTGGAGAAGGCGGCGAGTCGCTCGCGGACCGTGTCGGGAGCTGCCCCGTCGAGCAGGGCCGTCGCCCCTGCCCAGTCTTGACGGGCCAAGGCACGGATGACGGCGAAGGCGGCGTTGCGGACGAGGACCGTAAACACAGGCTCGTCGTGGGTGATGTCGACCCGGTCGGCAGCGGTGACGATCGAGGCTGGCTCGTCGCGGTCCGGGATCGTACGACGCTGCAGGTTGTCCCACTCGTCGAGGAGACTCGTATCGGTGGCACGTACGATGGCGCGGAGGTAGGTCTCGACGTCGACGAGGTCCTGGGTCTTTGCCTGGTCCGGCACCGTCTGCGACAGGGTCTTGAAGACGGACGAGAGGTAGCGCAGAAGGACGCCTTCGCTCCGTTCGAGCCCATACTCCCGCACGAACTCCCCGAAGGACAAGAACTGCTCGATCATGGTCCGGGCAACGGACTTGGGGCGAATCCGTTCACCGACCACCCAGGGGTGGTGCTGGGAGAACGTCTCGAAGGTTGCCTGGAGCAGCTCCTCCTGGGGTCGTGGGAGGTCGAGCTTGTTCAAGATCTCCACGCGCTCCTCGTACTCCACGCCGGCGGCCTTGAGCTCTGCGAGCTTCTCGGTCTTGATCTTGTCGAGCTGTCGCATCAGCACAATCTCGGGATCCTCGACGATCGCCTCCACCAGCGAGAGGACGTCGAGCGCGTAGGTGGGGTGTTCGGGGTCGAGTGCGTCCACGAGTTCGACGAGAAACAGGGAAAGGGCCCGGTGCAGCGAGAAGTCCTCCTGCAGATCGGCATGGATGCTCACACCACCGTCTCGCTCGGGGTGAATGATCTCGGCCTCCAGCAGCGAGCGGACCATCTGACGCGTCGTCGTACGAAGTCTCTGTTTTTGGCGCGGGGTTTCGTGGCAGTCGTGGATGAGGCGAACCATGGCGCGGCAGCCGCGGCGGCGTTGGAGCACCTGGATTAGCATGCCGTGGCTCACCTCGAAGCGAGAGACGAGCGCCTCGGGGGTCGCGGCGACCAGTCGCTCGAAGACGGCACGGTCCCAGTGCACGTAGCCGCGCTCGGGGGGCTTCTTGCGTACGATGCGCTTGCGCTTCACCGGATCGTTGCCCGCCTTGGTCTCGAGTCGGAGGTTCTCGATCACGTGGGGCGGGGCCTGAGCGACCACGGACCCTCGAGTGTCGAAGCCACGGCGTCCGGCGCGACCGGCGATCTGGTGGAAGTCGCGCGCTCGGAGCAAGGCCGTCTTCTGTCCGTCGTACTTGCAGAGCTGGGTGAAGAGCACAGTGCGGATAGGGATGTTGACGCCAACCCCCAGCGTGTCGGTGCCCACGACGATGGCGAGGAGGCCGCGTTGCGCGAGCTTCTCGACGAGCAACCGGTACTTGGGCAGGAGGCCCGCATGGTGCAAGCCGACGCCATGGCGGATGGTGCGAGCGAGCTCCTTGCCGTAGGGGCTGTCGAAGCGGACGCCGTGGAGAGCATCTTTTATGGATTGCTTCTGTTCTCGGGTCACAAAATCGACGCTGAGCAGGTTCTGCGCCTCTTCGGCGACGGCGCGCTGGGTGAAGGCGACCACGTAGACCGGGCTCTTCTGTTCGCGAACGAGGGAGTGGATCGTCTCGTGGAGCGGAGTCTCTCGATACTCGAAGTCGAGGGGCACGGGACGGTCGCGTCCGGCGACGACCGCGGTGGGGCGCCCCGTGCGGCGAGTGAGTTCGTCCACGAAGAAGCTCGGCTCGCCGAAGGTCGCGGACATCAGGAGGAAGCTCGGGTTGGGCAGCGCGAGGAGCGGCACCTGCCAGGCGGTGCCCCGATCGCGGTCGGCGTAATAGTGGAACTCGTCGATCACGATATGGCCGGCGTCGAGCGCAGCTCCCTCCCGCAAGGCGAAGCTCGCGAGGATCTCCTGCGTGCAGCAGAGGATGGGAGCGTCCGGGTTCACGACTGCGTCTCCGGTGAGCATCCCCACGTTCGACGGACCGAAGTCACGGCAGAGCGCGAAGAATTTCTCGTTCACCAATGCCTTGACTGGCGCGGTGTAGAAGGAGCGGCGAGCCCGACCGATCGCGTAGAAGTGGAGCGCCGTAGCGACCAGCGATTTGCCCGAGCCGGTCGGGGTCGCGAGGATCACGTTGTTCTCCGCGTAGAGCTCGAGGATCGCGGTCTCCTGGGCGGGATAGAGCGCCAACCCCGCGTACTCTACGAAGTCGAGGAACCGATCGAGGATGTCGTCGGCGGTGACCTCCTCAGGCCGTGGCGGCAGTGCGTAGGCAAGGTAGGAGAGAGGCGCTTCGCCGGGCGGGATTTCCACGGCGCTGAGTGTGCACCGAAACTCCGGCCACGGCAGGCACTTCCGCCCTCCGGACCACGGCTTCGCCCGCCGTAGGTCCTAGGCCGGCGGAGCCGGCACCAAGCAGGCCAGGCCATCAGCGGTCAGCTATCAGCTGTCAGGTAGAACCCGGTGCTCCTGATGGCTGACGGCTGATGGCAGACGGCCACGAGAACACTGTGAGACGAGATCCGGTCAGATCTGGCCAAGATCGGACCGGCAAGAGACTACCGGTGGGGAATGCCGCGGCCGAACGCAACACGGCAGCTTGTCGCAGCCTCCTCGAGCGCGATGCGGCGAGAGTCAGGATCCCCCTCGCCACACAGCAGCACCTCGAGCCCGTCGATGCACAAACGTCGGACCTCGCGTCGACGGGCCATCACGTCGTAGCGGTTGGGCCGGGTGTCGTTGGCCGCCCGCGGTCGGTCGGAGCCGGGATCGAGCAGGCCGAGGAGGAAGGGCGCGACCGCGGCCAGCTCCTCGCAGTCGGCCCAAGCGCCGGCGCCGGCGACCAGGCAACCCGTCGGATCGGCGATCGCCACCACCTCCGCTCGGCTCGCCTCCCGTGCAGCCTCGAGCAGCCTCGAGAGCCGCGCGAAAGGGTCGTTGACGCCCGGACGCTCAGCGTCCTGTCGCGCACGGTTCCTTGCTCCAGAGGACAGCCCAGCCTGCATGGAGGCGCATGGTGCGCGCCCGTCCCGCGGACGATCAAGTTTTCGCTCTCGACGCCGTGACTCCCGCCTCGTCGGTGCGGCGTGCGAGGGACGATCGCCCCTCGTTCACCGGTCCCTCGTTCAGCACGAATTGGCGGACATCGCCCGAGCCACGCTCGCCGAGGGGTGACCACAATCGGAACGGCGTGGAAAGGGGGAGGGCGCCATGGTAACGGGCCCGGGTGGAACCGCGGCGGCTCTGCCACGTACTCGACCAGAGTCGCGTCATCCTCTGCGCAGGGTGTGGTGGTGTAGGGAAGACGACCATCGCAGCCTCGCTCGCCCTGGCCGGGGCACGAAAGGGCAGGCGTGTGCTCTGCCTCACTATCGACCCTGCGCGCCGGCTCGCCAACGCCCTCGGGCTCGAACGCATGGACACCGAGGCGAAGGAGGTCGAACCCGCGCGCCTTACCGCGGCGGGGGTGCGCGTCGAGGGGCGGCTCACGGTCATGATGCTCGACCCGAAGCGCACCTTCGACGACCTCATCGTACGGCACGCGTCGAGCGCGGCGATGCGCGACCGCATTCTCCAGAACCGAGTCTATGCGCACCTCTCGTCGAGGCTCGCAGGCACGCAGGAGTACATGGCCATGGAGAAGCTCCTCGCGTTGGTGCACGACCCTGGGTACGACCTCATCGTCCTCGACACGCCGCCGACGAGCAACGCGCTAGATTTCCTCGATGCCCCCGGGCGGCTCATCAGCACCCTCGACAGCCCCATGGCGCGTTGGATCACCGACACCTTCGCCGCCCCCAGGAAGTCTCGGTTCGACGTGGTGGCGAGAGGGGCCGCGCTGGCCCTGCGTGGGGTTGCACGGCTCACTGGCGCCGGATTCATCGAGCAGGTGGCGGGGTTCCTCGCCGAACTCAACGGCCTCTTCGGCGGCTTCAAGCGGCGCGCCGAGGCGGTGTCGGCGGCGCTACGTCGCGACGATTTCGCCTATGTGCTCGTCACGTCGCCGGAGCCGGCGAGCATCCGGGAGGTGCTATACTTCGCGGAGCGCCTCGCCGAGCATGGTCTCCGGCGAGATGTCTTCATCGTCAACCGGGTACACCAGGCACCGGGTGCCACCCCGACGGTCTCGGAGGTGGATGCCGCGCTGGCTCGGCTCGGCGGCCCCGCCGATCACGCGGCGGGGGCGTCATGTCCGACCCTGGCCGAGCGGATCGCCCGTGCCGCGATCGAGGAAGATGCGTTGGCGCGTCGCGACCGGGAGAACCTTCGGGTACTCGATGAGCTGGCGCTCGGACCTGGTGAGCTTTGCCCGATCCGGGTGCTAGTACCCGCATTTCCCGCCGACGTCCATGACATCGCCGCGCTGGCCGGGATCGCGGACCGGATCTGCTAAGGCACCGTTCCATCCTCGGCGACAGCGGATCGCGCGGTCAGGGGTTTCGCCGACCCGATGGCGTTCCGCGCTGGCCGGACGGAGGACGGGAAGCGGCCATGGCTGGGGTCTCGGCTGCGGCAAGGGGGTTTCGGCGGTGGTGGTCGGCAGGGCCGCGTTGCAGCAGCGGCTCTGCCTTGGGCGCGCGCCCCACGCCG
>JAFGBI010000321.1 GCA_016933275.1 Polyangiaceae bacterium
ACAGTTCTTGCAGAAAAACGATCCCACAAAGTGCGTCATGGATGACATGGACCTACATCGGGGCGACTACCTGACGCAGTAGTGCTACCAGCCCGCCTACTCGAACCGGGTGGTGATGATCACGGACGCCCTCGCGAACCGAGGTGAGACGGACGAACGGCTGATCTCCATCATCGGCAAGCACTACGACGCGCGGAAGATCCGACTCAGCGGCGTGGGTGTTGGCCGGGAATTCAACGATGCGCTGCTCGATCGGCTGACCGAGCGCGGGCGTGGTGCCTACGTCTTCCTTGGGAGCGAGGCCGAGGTCGACGCGGTGTTCGGCTCCCGCTTCGTCTCCCTGATCGAGACTACGGCGGAGGACGTGCATTTCCGTCTGCACCTCCCGCCCTCGCTCCGAATGAACGTCTTTTACGGCGAGGAGAGCAGCGTCCACCGGGAAGACGTGGAGTCCATCCACTACTTCGCCAACACCTCCCAACTCTTTCTGCAAGACGTGATGGCGCGCGGTGGCCCCGAGCTCAGCCAGGATCAGGTGATGCTCACCATCGACTACACGGATCCGGAGTCGGGAGCGCAGGCGGAGGAGGAGTATGCGTTCACCCTCGGCGAGCTCCAGGCGGGGGAACGCAATGTGCTCAAGGGCCGCATGCTGATGCGGTTCATCGATGCCCTCGCCTGGATGGCGCGACGGTCGCCCGAGGCTGCCGGGGACAGCGGCTACGGTCGCGGCGTTCCCGCGTCGGTCGACGACCCCGAGGCCTTCGCCGAGTGCGCGCGGGGGCGAGAGGGGCTCGCGAACCTCGCGCGGGACATCGACGACGATCCCGAGGTGCGGCGGGTGCTCGGGCTCTGGGAGCAGTATTGCGCCCGCTACGAGGAGCCCCGCTATCCAGTGCGGCGTTCCGCTGCACCACCGAACGCCTGGCCTGGAGCGAGCCGCTAGAGCTGGCCATCGTCCAAAAAACTGGCCTCACCGGGCATTCGTGTTAGGGGCTGGTGGGTGCGGCTCCGTGCGTGGTTCCAGGTCGTTCTCGCCGGAGTGCTCGGCGCTGCCACCGCAGCGGCCGATCCCGTGCCGTCGTTGCCGCACCCGTCACCCAAGGTGGATGACGGTACCAACCTCGGCATGCTGGGCGAGGCCGCTCTCCGACCGGCGCTCGACCGCCGCACGGTGAACGGCGGTCTCCGGGTCGTGCTCGATCCGCGGCCGGGCACCGGCAGCATCACGTTCTGTTCGGTCTTCGATGTCGGCTACGCCAGCGAATCCGAGGCCGAGCTCGGCTTCGTCCGGCTTGGCGCCGCCTGGCTCGGTGACATCGACGGGGCGCGGCGGATCATCGCGGAGCGCGGCGGAACCTCATCGACGAGCGTGGAGCTCGACCGGACGAGCCACTGCACCACCGTCCCCGCGAACGAGCTCGCCCTGGGCGTGTGGGCCGAGACTCGGCGCTTCGCGCCGGGCGCCCTCACGGCGGAACGCCTCGATCAGGCACGGGGGACCGCGGAGGCCGGACTCCTCTGGCCTCCAGCGAGCATCGCCCAACGACGCGGGGAGGAGCGGCTCTTGACCCTTGGCCTCCGCGGTGCGTTGCGCACGGAGCGCTCGCCCCTCGCCTCGCTTCGCGCCGTCACGGCCACGAGCCGTGCCGCCATGGAGCGGTTCGTGCGCGACGCCTTTCGCCCCGAGCGCTGTGTGCTCGCCGTGTCGGGGGATTTCGATCCCAGCGCTTTGATGACGACCCTGAGCGGCGCGCTGCCGTTGCCGCCCAACGTCGAGCCAGCCCCACGCAGCCAAGGCCTCGGGACGCCGGTGCGGCAGATCAACGAGGTGTTCGCGGCGCTGCGCGAAGAAAACGTCGCGACCCCGCTCGCCGTCTTCGGCTGGGTCACCCCGACCCATCGCTCGCCCGACCAGACGGCGCTCGAGCTCGCCGCCTCCGTGCTCGGTGGCGGCGCCGGCTCGATCTTGCACGAGCAGCTCGTCGTTCGAGCCGGCCAAGCGCGGTCCGTGCGTGCCTTCACCACGCCCCATCGCGGTGTGGGGCTCATGGTGATCGAGATCGAGCTTACCTCCAGGGCGCCCCTGCTCGCGGTCGAGACAGCGGTGACCATGGCCGTTCGGCGACTCGCCACCGTGGGACCGACCCCGAGCGAGCTCGCCCGTGCCCGAGCCATGCGCCTGACTGACCTTCTCACCCGGCTCGACGGCGGACAACCCCGGGCGCTCGAGCTTGCCACGCGCGAGCTCTGCACCGGGGATGTCCAGAGCCTCGAACGCGAGCCCGGCCGCTACGCCGCGGTGTCCACCGCCGACGTGAGGCGGGTCGTTGGAGCACGCCTCACCGAGACGAGCCGCATCCTGGTCGAGGTCCATCCGCCCGGATGGCCAACGGGCGGGGCCGCCCGGCCCGAGCGGCTCTACCATCTGGTCGAACCTGGCGACACGCTCGGGGAGATCGCGGCGCGGTTCGGGGTATCCATCGAGGCGCTGACCAAGGAGAACGCGATCCCGCGCAACCGGCCCATCTTCCCGGGACAGAAGCTACGCCTACCTTCCGGCGCCAAGGACTCTCGGCGAAAGGATGGATCGGGGGCGAAAGGGAAAGGGAAGGGGACCAATCAACCCGTCCCGCTTCGCACCTACTCTGTGCTCAAAGGTGACACGCTGGGTGCCATCGCGAAGCGCCACCGAGTGACCGCTACCGCGCTCGCCCGGGCCAACGGCCTGGATCCCAAGCGCACCCTACGCATTGGCCAGAAGCTCGTGATCCCAAGCCCGGTTCCAGTCGAGCGGAAGACCGAAGGATCCCCACGAGAGGCCACGGCGACCAAAGCTGGAGCGACCGCTCCGGAGAAGGCTCGGCCAAGCCGGTCCCCGGCGGCCCCGAGCCCAGTCGGCGGGAAGCCATCGGGCTCCACCACCAAGCCCGCAGGTGGACGCGCCCCGAGCGCGCCCCGAGGTCCTGCAGACCCCGAGAAACCGGAGACGAGCACGGGTCCTCAGCGCAACCGGCCAGCGCCGACGACCGGAGGTGGAGCGACCTCCAAGTCAGCGGAGGGCTCCAAGTCGCCGGCGGGTGCCGCGACCGTCACTCCGCGCGTTCATGTGGTTCGGTCCGGAGAGACGTTGAGCGGGATCGCCAAGCGCTACCGCGTTACGACGACCGCATTGGCGCGGAAGAACGGCCTCGATCCCAAGAAGCCCATCCGGCCGGGCCAGAGGCTCGCCATCCCCGAATGACGGAGGCCGCCGGCGTGACGCGGGGCGAGGCGCGCTTGGGGAAGCCGCATCGGAAAACGGTGCCGTCAGTCGATTGTCTACCCGTCGTATTCCTCGATTGAGCAGATTCTCCGGCCCCGCTCGACGGTGGATCTGTTCGGGGAGGGCGAGCGCCGACACCAATGGGCCAGGCGCTGCGTTACCCGGACTCGTGCTCCGAAATCGGAGGATTGCTCCGTGGCCGATTGGTTCAACAAATCCTTTCGGACTCCGCGGGGCCTTGCCGGCTCGATTGGAGGGTGGAAGGGGGAGGTCCGTGTGTTATTCTCCGCGGGTTCGTCTGCGCTCGTCAGGGGGAGTCATGCACGAGATATCCGAACTCGAGGGACGAGGAGGGTTGAGGATCCGATTCGTGGAAGACGATGATGGTGCGCTCGCGGTGCTCGAGCTCGAGATGCCGCGTTCGGCGCCCTTGGTGACCGATGTCCACCAAGCGCTCTTCGCCATCGGGGTGCACATCTCGAACGTCCAGGTGTCGGTGCGCGGAGACTGCGTGGTGGAGCGCCTCTCCGTGGCCGAACGTGACGGCAGCCCGCTCGCTGCCGGTCGGCACCTCGACGTGCAGATCGCGGTCATGGAAGTGGTGCAGCGCCGCCTGGTCGACTCCGTGCGACCAGGGGTCATCGGGGCGCGCAACGCGGCCCCGCCATTCGCGGGGCAAGCGGTGGGCTAGAGCAGTCTCGTCGACCATCGGCTCGCGCGCTGCGGCGATGGAGCCACTCGGCGACGGCAGCGGCTTGGGCGAGCCGCACGGCTGCTCGACCGCGGCAGGGCAGCGGGACGGCGGAGAGGCCGAGCGTCGCCACCAATTTCTCGAGGGTTCCCGGATTTTTTCGAGTGACGTTGGCGACTACCGCCTTGAGCGCGGTCGCGATCGCGCAGCCCGGGGCACCCCCCACCTCCCGCAGGCCTAGGGCGAGATCGATCGTGCTCCTGTTCCAGGCGAACAGCACCGCATCCCTGCCGGCGAATGCCGAGAAGTCGCGGGCGAGTTCGGCGGCGGAAACCCCCGACCCGAGCTCGCCAGTCGAAAGCCCCAGGTGGCGCAGGTGCCAGGCGGAGGGAGGATCGCCTGGTGGGTGGACGACGCGCTCGAAGCACGCTCCGCTTGCTGGTCGTACCGCGACCCACTGCAGCGGACTCCTCGTCGCTCGTGCGCTGCGATGGGCGCGGGCGTCGGCTCCGAGCGTCCACGCCGGCGCTGCGGACTCCCCATACACGACCACCACCTGCTCGAAATCCTCGGCCAGGACCCGGGGTACGGCGCGGTCACGCCGCTCCCGTTCACGCCGGCGGGGTCGGTTCCCGGTGCGTTCGGCGCGGAGCGCGAGCTGGCGCTCGACCATCTCGTCGAAGGCCGCCAAAAGAGCCGTGAGGCCGGTCGTCTCGGGCTCGATCGTCTCGAGCGCGGCCACCACGGACTCGAGGGTGGAAAGGCAATCGGGCGCGGGCTCGGCGCGGATCCGATAGCGGCTCGGTTCCGATGGAGCGAGCCGGACTTGGGGGAGCGAGCCGAGCACCGGGTGAGAACGTAGGAGCGATGGCGCCGTGTGCCAGGTGCCGTCGACGGCCACGAGGGTGTGCGGACGCCCCATCTGGAGCGCCGCCTCGACCGGGATCGATCGGGGGCCAGGGTAGAGGAGCCATGCGTGCGCGCCGGGCTCGATGGGCAGCGCCGCCTCGGGTCGCCAGGCCACCACGAGCTCGGAATTGGTGAGGGACTGGGCCGCCAAGGCGGCCGTGCCGAACGGGTGGCTGCGTTCTCGCGGGTGCTGCACGATGACCACTCGGGTGTGCGTCGTCACGAGCGGCAACGTCGCGCAGACACAGCGCACCACCGGGCGAAGGCAGACCGCACAGGTGGGGCGTCGGATCCGCACTGGCTCGGCGACTGCCGAGTCGCGGGCGGGGCCCCGGGGCATTTCGGCGGCGGCTCGGACCGTGGTCGAGGTGGGCGGCGTCCGGTCGGGGTTGGGCATCGCGCCAGCCTACCCCAGGATTGCGGTATGATGCGCCCCGCCATGGCCGACACCATCTTTGCCCGCATCCTTGCCGGCGACATCCCTTGTCACAAGGTCTACGAGGACGAGCATGTCCTCGCCTTCCTCGACATCGGGCCGCTCAGCGAAGGTCACACGCTAGTGATCCCCAAAGAGCCCGCCGAAACCCTGGGCGAGCTCTCGGACGCGGCTTCGGCCGCGATCGGCGCCGTGCTGCCACGGATCTGCCGCGCCGTCTGTGCTGCGACGGGATGTCGCGCCTACAACGTTCTGCAGAACAACGGCAGCCTCGCTCACCAGCTCGTCATGCACGTCCACTTTCACATCATTCCGAAGGCGAGCGAGACGGATGGCCTGGGGATCCGCTGGGGTGCCGGCAAGCTCGACGCCGACTGCGGGCGAGCGCTGGCTGCCCGGATCGCGGCCGCGCTATAGCGCTCTGCCGCGTACCCCTCGCCAGGTCGTGCGTGCGGTGTTAAGGCGAAACCCCGGGTGTGGCTCAGGCTCGCCGCGGCGTCAGGACCATCGAGAGCGACGAGAACGTGAGCGACGACGAAGACGTGACCGACCAGAGCCGACCGAGCGCGTCCGGGAGCGACCGCGACGACGGCCGGTGTTCGTCCGGCGGCGAGGGCCCCGGGGCTTCCCCGTCGGCGACCGGGCGGCGAAAGCGGCGGGAGCAAAGGATCAAGTACGCGGTCGAGACCTTCGGCCTCACCAAGGTGTACCGCGGCAAGATCCAGGCGCTTAGGGCCGTCGACCTCAAGGTGCCGCTCGGCGCCGCGTTCGGTCTGCTCGGCCCGAACGGGGCCGGCAAATCGACGCTGGTGAAGACCCTCCTCTCGATCGTGGCCCCGACGGCGGGCGCCGGTACGTTGCTCGGCAAGGACATCTCGCTCGCCGCGGCGCGGCGCGGCGTCGGCTACCTGCCCGAGGGGCATCGATTCCCTCACTACCTTTCGGGCCGTGGCGCGCTCGAGTACTTCGGCCGCCTCGGTGGCCTCAGAGGCGATGAGCTAGCGGACGAGGTGGAGAGCAAGCTCACCCTCGTCGGGATGGCGGAGTGGGGCAGCACCCGCGTCACCAAGTACTCGAAGGGCATGCAGCAGCGGATCGGGCTCGCGCAGGCCATGCTCGGGCACCCCCAGCTCGTCTTCCTGGACGAACCCACGGACGGGGTCGATCCCATCGGACGGCACCAGATCCGCGAGCTCATCAAGGAGCTCTGTCGCCAGGGCACGACCGTGTTCCTGAACTCGCACCTCCTCCTCGAGGTCGAGCAGATCTGCGATCACGTTGCCATCATGCACCACGGCCGCATCCTCCGGCAGGGCAGCACGGACGCGGTTCGCGACGCGGTCCGGGCGGACCGCGCCCTGCTCGACGTGCGCTTCACCACGGGCCCGCTCGATGCCGAAGCGCGCGCGGCCGTGGAGAGGGTCGGGGTGGTGACCGACGTGGAGGGTGGTGGGATCGAGGTTGCCCTCAAGGACGACGACGAGATCTCGGCCGTCATCGACGTGCTCCGGGAGCACGCAGTGCGCATCACCGCCGTCGAACCGCGGCGCGCGAACCTCGAGGAGGCTTTCATCGCACTCATCGACCAACAGGAGGATCAGAGCGTGGGAGGCGTGCGTTGATGGGATCCTTCCTCGCGATCGTGGGCGACACCTGGCGGCAGTCGAAGCAGCAGATCGTGTTCCTGCTCCTCATCGCCGCCATGGGGCTCTTCTCCGTGGCGTGGGTCCTCAGTTGTCGGGTCGAGGTCACCCGCGACGGCACCTACGTACTGTGGCTCGCCTTCGGCGGCAAGGTCGACGGGGGCTTCGAATCCCTGTGGGACGCCCAGTACAAGGAGGTGCTCTCCGGGGACAAGGCTCGCGAGAAGCTCCGCGGACCGCAACGCGAGCTACGACGCGCGGACGAGCGCGCGAGCCGCGCGGAGCAGCAGCTCCTCGTCGCTCGCGTGCAGGAGGCAGCCCCCGAGTTGAAACAACGCATGCAGACGGAGTTCGAGGCAGCGCGGCAGGACTTCGAAGCGAAGAAGCGGTCCTTCCAGGCGGTTGCCAAGGAGCTCGACGACTCCGCGCAGTTGGCGGTTGAGACGAGGAGCGCCGGGGTGAGCGCCCTCGACAAGGGCGTCCAGGTCTGGATGAGCTGGGGGGTGATGTACCTGGTGTGGCTCACCATGTTCGGTTTCATCGCCGCCTGCTCGGGTTACTTCCCGTCGATGCTCGCGGCCGGCGCGGTCGACGTGCTGGTCGCGAAGCCGGTCCGGCGAAGCGAGATCTTCTTCGGCAAATACGTGGGGGGCCTCGTCCTGTTCACCGCCGCTCTCGGTTTCGCGTTCGTCGTGATGTTCGCGGGGCTCGGCTTCAAGACCGGGGTCTGGCACCTGCGGTTCTTCGCGGCCATGCCCGTCATCGTCTTCTCGGCCGCGCTCATCTACGCGATCGTCGCCTGGGTCGGGATCATCACCCGCAGCACGCCGCTCGCCATCATCGTCGGCTACGTCTACTACGTCATCCTCGAGGGGGTCGTGTGGCTGCTCCAGGGCCTCGACCAGCAGCTCTCCAACGCGGACATCGAGAGCCAGTGGGTGAGCCGGTTGAGTGAGGCTTCCCGGTGGGTCTTCCCCGGCTTCGGCCGCCTGAACACCGCGGCCACCGCGGCCGTGCTCGACGTCCCCGTGTTCGACTCCCAACCGCTCCTCGTCGGCGCCGGTTGGCTCCTCCTCCTGCTCGGGACCGCGTACCTCTGGTTCCGTCGGCTCGACTTCTGATCTTGCCGCCGAGACTGGATCTAGTCTCGCGCGAGCACGTTGACGAGGCAGCCGATGGTGCCGTGGTGGGGATAGACCTTGCGCACGCGCACCGGACGGACCTCCCAGCCGAGCTTCTCGTAGGTTGCCTTCGCTGCTTCGTCGAGGGTTGGAAGGTCATAGACCGGCATGAAGACGAACCGCTTGCCGTCGCGCACGTCGAAGACGGCGTTCGTGTAGGAGAGGTACGTCTTGTCATCGAAGGGGACGTTCGGGATCCGCTCCACGCGGTAACCCAACGCGGCAAGGTCGGCGGCGACACGCTCGAAACGAGCCCGGGTGCGCGGTGAGAAGTCCGCGCGCAGGGGCGTCTCGGTCTCGACGCTGACCTCGCCCGGAGCGAAGTCAGCGCCTACCAACGCCTGTGCCGCGGCGGGGTCACCGACCAGCATCAGCCGCTCTTGCAGCGGCGTCATGTACATCGCGAGGTGATGTTTCGGCGTGTCGCCGGGCCGCTCGCCGAGGACGATCACCGGCGCGTGGAACCAGGCCGCGAGCTGGTCCTTCAGTGCGGCCGGGGTGGTGGCCCCGAGCCGCCGATTCTTCTCGATGAGGTTGCTGTCGACGATCAGGCGCCCGCTCTGCACGGCGAAATCCCCGGCGTCGAAGGCGAAGGGTGCCACGTGCGCTCGGTACTTGCCGTCGCTGGCGTCGGCGATGGCCTGCACGGTCTTCCAGTCGTTGTGCCGCTTCGCCCAGTTCCTTCGCGGTTCGAGGGGCGCGATGAGCCACGCCGGCTCGCGGGGCGCGCGGGGGGTCGCCACCAGGGCCCGATCCTTCGACCAGGTCGTGATCGGCCCCGCGCTCTCCACGAGGTGGACCCGCTGCTCGAGCGCCCCGCTGGGATCGATGGCGTCCAGGCGTCGTGCGAGCGCCGTTCGCGCCGGCTCCGGCATCCCGCTCGCGACGATCATCGTCACCCGCACGTCGGTCGGCAGCGCGCGAAGGAAGTCGGCATACGTCTCGGCCATCAGGGCGTCCATCTCGGGCGTCCAGTGCATGGCCACCTCGGCGATGCGTCCGTCCGCCTCGGGCAGCACCGTGCCCGGTAGGCGCACCGGGTCGCGTGCGGGACCGAGACGGCCGTACAGCATGAGCAATCCGGCGGCGATCACCACGCCGATCAGCACTCCCAGCAGGACCGCTCGCCGCGAACTCAGGATCGGCATCGGAGGGTAGGGGATCATCGCAGACGTGGACGGCCGCGGTCGACTGCGGAATCGAAGGGACGCAGGGGTCGGGCCCCACCCAGGGGTGATGCTCGAGCTACCGGCTCACGACCCCTGCTCGTTTGGTGGCGTCGGGTCGACGACCTCGGCGTAGTAGGACACGCCGCGGCTCGGGTAGTCGCCGGTCGCCTCGGCCTTCTTGGCGGCGGCGATCGACTGAGAGACGCGGAGCGAGAGGGCAGCGGGCAGCGTGTAGGTTCTGGCCACGACCTCATCGGGCCCGAGCCTCACGCGCTCGCTCGTCTTCCAGGCCACGGTCGGCATCGGACCTCCCCGCGAATCCATGCTGAAGGCCTGGGCGTAGACCACGGCTTCGAGCTTGGCCTCGCAGGGGGTTTCGGCGGATGGGTTCTTGAAGGCGACCTCGAGGTTGTAGACCCCCTGGAATTTCGGGTGCGGGACCAGCTTGCTGCTGGCGAGCACGGGTCCGACCTCGGCGGCGTCGGGATCGATGGTGGCCTTGGAGGGGGTGCTGGTCTCCGGACCAGTCGCCTGGGTGACGGTGGGCCAGGCGAAGGCCAGGACGGAGGCGCAGGTGATGGCGGCGGTGGCAACGACGGTACGAAGATGGGACATGATGGACCTCTCTCGATTGACGACAGCAAGCCGCGAGCCAGGGTCGACGTGGCGGACCTTGCCGCAGCCATAGGCCAGTCGCGCGATCGCTCCGGACTGTGACGCGTGGTCACCGGGGCCGTTGCGCGGGTCTGCCCGGACACGGGGCGCCATGGCGGAATTGGGCTTCGGGGCACCCCGCGACGGGGGGCCGAGGGATTCACCAGCCCGTGTCGTCGCCGACCACCGGCAGTCCGCCATCGAGCCGAGCGAAGCCCCAGGGCACGGGCTCCGGCTCGAGGCGAACGCCGAACCGTTCGCGCACCGCCCGTCGGACGCGCCAGGCGAAGCGGACGACCTCCGTCGCGGTCGCCCCAGGCCGAGCCACGATGGCCAGCGTGTGATGGTCGGAGAGGCCCACGTTGCCGTCGTGCATCCCTCGCGCGAAGCCGGCCTGCCCGATCAGCCAGGCGGCAGCGAGCTTCACGCGCCCATCCGACTGCGGGTACTGCGGCGGTGGCCCGCCCAGGCTCCGCGCGGCGACCGCGGCCGCCTGCTCCGTGGACACCACGGGATTGACGAAGAACGACCCGCAGCTCCGGGCGTTGGGATCCCCGGGATCGCGCACCATCGACTTCGTCCGCCGGACCGCGAGCACCGCGTCGCGGACCTCACCGACGGTCGGCGCAGCGAGTCCGCGTTCGTCGAGGTAGCGGGCGAGTTCGGCATACCTTACGACCGGGGGAGCTCCGTGCTCGAGCCGATAGGTGACCGCGAGGACCACGTAGCGGCCATGACCCTCCCGCTTGAAGACGCTGGCCCGGTACGAGAAATCGCAGTCCTGCGCGCCGAGCTCGCGCGTCGTGAGGTCTCGGCGGTCGAGCACCCAGACCCGAGTGACGAGCTCGCCGACCTCGCGGCCGTAGGCACCCACGTTCTGCACCGGCGTGGCCCCGACGCTCCCCGGGATGCCGCTTAGGCACTCGAGGCCCGAGAGACCCTCGGCCACGGTGCGGGCCACGACATCGTCCCAGACCTCTCCTGCGGCGGCCGTCACCAGCACCTGCGATCCCGCGCGCACGATCTTCACACCGCGCAGAGCCACGGCGATCACGAGCGCCTCGACACCGGCGTCCGCGACCAGGAGATTGCTGCCGCCACCCAATAGCTCGACCGCCCATCGCTCTCGCGCGGCAAGCTCCAGCGAGGCTTGCAGCGACTCGAGATCCTCCGCTTCGACCAGGAAGCGCGCGGGTCCGCCCACGCCGATGGTGGTCCGCGGCGCGAGGGGGACGGATCCACGGACCGAGACCCCGACCCGACCAGGGGAAGCGGCGGTCATCCGTCCTTGCGGGGGCGGGTGGAGCGGACGCCGGGCTTTGGCCGGGGAAGGGAGTAGACAGCCGGTGCGATCCGTCGGGGCCGGGCCCGCGTACACCGTTGCTCCTCCCACCGACGGCGGGCTCGGGCGGCAGCGATCGCGAGCGTCACCTTCGGATCGAGGTTGGCTCCGGAGAGGTCGATCCGGCTGAGGGCGTCCGCCAGGGCCGCGGCGCGGTCGACCGCGGGGGCCTTCCCGTCGAGGAGGATGACCCTGCGCCCGCGCAGGCTGCAGAGCCCGCCCCCGGCTATGGCACGCCGCTCGAAGGGCTCCGTACGCACCTCGATGCCGAGGATCTGGGCAAGTCGGAGGAGCCCCCGGAGGACCTCGCGCGAAACCATCCCAGCATTATGCCCTTTGGGCCTGCCGGGCTGGGAGATTGATGCGGTCGATGCCTGGCGAGCGGCCTCGCCGAACGGACCTGGTCCACCAGGCCGCACGGTGGAGCCGCCGCTCATCGCTCGGTCCGCGGTTCGGTCGCCAAGTGACCGCATGGAACGTTCGGCCACGACCGGAACTGTCCCTGGCCACTCGGCCGTGCTATGGCGCGTTGGATGAACGCGCTCGTGGTGTCGCGATTCGACTGCTGGCAGCCCTTCGGGGCGACGGGGCGGGCGGTCGCGGCGTGCGTGCCAGGCTCTCGCGCACCTCGTTGTCGTGTGAGCGGCGCGCCGAGCGCTACCGGGCGGCGACGCGTGGGTGTGCTCGCGCCGTTCCCGCCCAGAAAGACGAATCGGAATGACGTTCACGGAAGCTGCGGCGCAGGTCCTGCGCCTCGTTGGGAAGCCCCTCCACTACAAAGAGATCACTGACGTTGCGATCGAAAAGAACCTCCTCAGTCACGTCGGGAAGAGCCCCGACGTCACCATGGGCGCGCGTCTGGCCGCGCTCGTGAAGAAGGGGGACAAGGACAACCCCCTCGTGCGAGTCAAGCCCGGCGTGTTTGCCCTACGCGACTGGGACCAGAAGACCGTCGATCGGGGGCTCGCCGACCGCACACCGGCGCTCGAGATCATCGCGACGAAGGGCGCGGAGCTCGCGGCGCTCCTTCCCACCAACCTCGAGGATCCCGAACTCGACCCCGAAGAGGACGCGGCCATCGCAGAGGAGGATCGCGACGAGGCGGAACAGGCCAATTCCGACGAACGGGAAGCCGAGCGCGCCAAGATGGCCGCAGCGGCCTCCGACCTCTTCGAGCCCGAGGAGGACGATGACGAGCCGATCTTTGGCGCACCTGCTGCGCCGGAGCGCGAAGACGGCGATCGGGCGGAAGGCGAGGCCGATGAGGCCGACGGGCGCGGACGCCGTCGCCGCCGTCGTCGCAAGCGTGGTCGCGGCGGGCTCGACGAGAAAGGGGACGACCTTCCCTCCTACACGGTGTCCGATGCCCCCGCGGAGGGCATCGAGATCGACGTGGAGATCCGCGAGCCGGAGCGCGAGGTGCCGCGCGAGCGGGAGCGGGACCGCGGGGAGCGGGACCGCGGGGAGCGGGACCGCGGGGAGCGAGACCGCGGGGAGCGGGACCGCGGGGAGCGAGACCGCGGGGAGCGGGATCGCGGGGAGCGGGATCGCGGTGACCGGGAGCGCGGTGACCGGGAGCGCGAGCGTGGCGAGCGGGAGCGGGACCGCGGCGACCGGGAACGGGAGCGGAACGGTGGCGCGCCGATGGATCTGCTGGCAGGGCGCGACCTCGCCGACGCGATGGCGGGCCTGCTGGCGTCGTTCGATCGTTCGGCAGGGGCGGTGTCGGTGTTCAAGCTCGCCGAGACCGTCCAACGACGCGGGCGCACGACCACGGACACGAGCCAGCTCCAGTCCCTCCTGCTCACCGCCGCTCGCGCCGACAACCTGCGCCGCACCGCGGCAGGTCAGCGTCCCCGGTTCCGGTTCAGCGGCAGCCGCATTGGGTTGACGGAGTGGTGGCTCGACGGGGACCTCCTTCGCCTCGAACGCGAGGCCCTTGCGGCCGCGGAGCGCTATCGGGACGCGGCGCGGCGCGCCTTGCTGCGTCGGCTCGGCGATCTGCCGTCGCGGGCCTTCGCCGAGCTCGTCCTGCTCGTCCTCGAGCGGGCCGGAGTGAGCGCGGCGGCGCCCGCGCGGCGGGCGGGGCTCCCGAACGGCGAGGTGCACTACGCCGGGATGCAGAGCGGTCCGAGCGGCGATATCCGGGTCGCCATCGTGATCAAGCGGGACGGTCGCGAGGTCGGGCGGGAGCGCGTCAACGAGCTCCGGGGGGCGCTCCACCATTACGGTCCGGCGGCGGCGGGGATCCTGGTCGCGACCGGCCCGATCCTGAGCGGGGCCCGCGAGGAGGCCATGGCGCCCGGCGCGGCGCCCGTCACCCTCATCGACGGGGCCCGATTGACCCAGCTCTGCGAAGAGCTCGGGGTCGGTGTCGTGGCGACGCACGTCCCGCTGCCAGCGATCGATGGCGAGCTGTTCGAGGCTCTCCGCGGCGGGTGAGATGAAGACCTCGCTCCAGCGCGTGGCCTCGGCGGCCGCGGTCGCCGGGCTGGTCGCCTGCGGCCGCGCTCCCGCCTCCCGCTTCCCCACTGCCGACGACGCGCTCGAGCGGATGCATGCGACCTACGCTTGCAGCCGCGGGATCGAGGGCGAGGCCGGGATCGACTACTTCGGACCGGAAGGTCGGGTGCGGGGAGACGTCTACTACCTCGCCGTCCTCCCCGAGCAGCTCCGGTTTGACGTTGTCAGCCCGTTCGGCGTCGTGCTTGCCACCCTCACCGCGGACGGCGAGGAATTCGCGCTCTACGACGTCTCCCAGGGGGTTCAGCTCCGGGGACCCGCGACGACCTGCAACGTGGCCCGCTTCACCCAGGTCTCGGTGCCGCCGTTCGCGCTCGTCCAGCTACTGCGAGGGGAGGCGCCCGTCCTCGTGCATCGGCCGGAGTCGGTTCACATCCGCTGGCGGCAGCCGCTGACCCAACCCGGGTATTACGTCGTGCGGATCGCCAGCCAACACCAGTCAGAGCAGGAGATCCGCCTCCGGCCCCTGGCCAAGGATCTTGGCAAGCCTTGGCAGGAGCAGCGGGTCGAGGTGCTGAAGGTTGTGGTTCGGCAAGCAGGCGCCGTCCTCTACTCGGCGGAGATGCGCGGCCACCGCGCGGGCCGGACGGCGCGGGCGCGGGTAGACCCGGACGGCATCGGCCCGGACCTTCCGCCGAGCGGCCCCCCCTGCTCGGCGCCGGTCCCGGGTCGCCTCCGGCTCTTCGAGGCCGACGGCGCCCAGGAGCTCATCGTTTCGAATGCGCGGATTGGGACCGACGTCGTCCACAATCCGCCGTACGGCGCCGACGCCTTCGTCCAAGCGGAGCGTCTCGATGTGAGGACCGTCTACGCCGCCTGCGAATAGCCCTCGCGCCCAGCGGGGGCCAGGCCCGCAACCCAAGCACGGCGCCGGATCGTGCCCGCGCTAGAGCACCGATCAGGTTGCCAACAGCAACGGCAGCGCTGAGGACGCGTCCATGCGAGGCGAGGACGCGTTTCCAGCGCTGCCTCTGGTGAGGTCTGCTGCCGGTTCGGTGCTCCAGGTCATTGATTTGACGCAGCTTCGCCCGAGCCGGTCTCTTCGGGAGACGCATGGCGATCGCCCTTGCGCCAGCGCAGAAATCAGCTCGGTTGCGGCGAAAGATCCACAACCTGGGGACCCGCGTCCTTCGGGCCCCGCGCGGCGCGAGCCAGAGCACCGATCCGGTTGCCGACCGCAACGGCAGCGCTGGAAACGCGTCCGTGCGAGGCGAGGACGCGTTTCCAGCGCTGCCTCTGGAGAGATCTGCTGCCGGTTCGGTGCTCGAGGTTGTTGATTTGACGCAGCAATCAACCTGATTGCTGCTCTAGTCCCTTGGCGGTGCGATCTTGACCGCATCTGGCAGAAAACATTCAATGTTCTCATGGCCATCAGGAATCAGGCTTCAGCGATCAGGGTCTCCCTGTTCTACCTGACCGCTGACCGCCTGGCCTGTTTGGTTCCGGCTCCGCCGGCTTGGGTGGGCGAGGCCGTGGGGTACCGAACCAGATGCAGATTTCGTCGGCGGCGCCGCTGCGGCTGGTAACCTTTTCGGTGCCCTAATAGTCCAGCGCCCCCGCGATCTCGAGCGGATCGTCGGTGACGAGGCCATCTATGCCGAGCTCCGCCAGGGATCGCGCTCGCTCGACGTCGTTCACCGTCCACGCGTTGACGACGCCGCCGCGGGCCCCCACCGCCGCGATGAGCTCCGGGGTGACCAAGGTCGCCAGGGGATGTAGCCCACGGGCGCCGAGCGCGTGCCAGGCCGCGGCGGGTGGCGCCATCTGGGGCGGACTGGACACGAGCAGCGCGGTGGGCACCGCGGGGATCAGGCGGGCGAGTTGGTGGACGATCCCCGGGTGGAAGCTCGAGAGGAGGCAGCGGTATCCGGCGTCGGGCTCTCTGCGCAGCAGCGCCGCCACCCGTGCCACGAGGCGCGCCGGATGGGAGACGTCGTGCTTGAGCTCGATGTTGACGCGGGCGCCGCGCCGCGCCGCCCACGCGAGCACTTCGGAGAGGCGTGGCACGCGCTGGTTTCCGCCGACGTCGATCGTGGCAAGCTCCGCGCTCGTGAGCGTCTCCACGTCCCGGGGGTCGAGTTCGCGGGTGACGCGCCGGAGGGTCCGGTCGTGCAGCACCACGACCTCCTGCGATCCATCGAGGCGCACGTCGAGCTCGACGCCGGCCGCGCCTTCGTCGAGCGCGAGATCGAAGGCGGCCAGCGTGTTCTCGGGCGCGCGCTGGCGCGCGCCCCGATGACCGAGGATCAGTGGGCCTCTCGCGGGCGGACGGCGCCAGCTCGTTGCGACCCCACCCCGGGCGGGACGCCGGCGGCATCGAAGGGGGCCTGGCATCCGGCTATCCAGCGAGCTCGACGGCGATCGCGCGGGCGACGCTTCGCGCGCGGTCGAGCTCGGCGCGCGCGAAGGAGATCCCACCCACCACGGGGTGTCCGCCGCCTCCGTGCCGGGCGCAGATGGCGCTGATGTCGGCGTCGCGAGCGGTCCCAGACCATGGATTGAAGCCGACCGCGACGTTCACATCGGAGCGCCGGAGCCCGATCACGACCGAGTACACGGCGTCCGGATAGAGGGCATAGGTCACGAACTTCTCGGCTCCCTCCGTCACCCCGTGGGTGAGATCCACCAGCACCACGCGCCCCAGTCGCTCGGCGGCCGCGCGGACGCGCCGCACGAACCGCTCGTGGCGCGCCCCGAGGGGTCGGTACTTTTCGCTGATCTCGGGCAGGCCCGCCACCTCCGTCAGCGATCGCCGGCGAAGCTCGGGGACCAACCGGGCGTAGAACGCATCGTCGCCCCAGTGCTCGACTACGGTGACGAGCCGCATTACCGGATCCGTGCGGGCGATCGCCTGCTCCGGGCTATCGAAGCGCGCGGAGTCCACCCGATCGGCCCAGTCCACCAGCTCGTCGAGCTCGGGGGCCTCCACCCCGAAATGGCCGCGGCCGACCTCGGCGATGAGCTTCGCACAGGAGGACTGATCCGGGTCGTGGAACATCTGTCCCCCCGCGCTCCTCGTCGCGAAGGACTCGCGGTCGCCGCGCCCGGCGAACGCCGTCCGGTGGTGGTCGAAGTACCAGGTCAGTCGGGGGTCCTGGGTGTAGCGGTAGTCGAGGACGGCGTTTTCGTCGCCGACGAGGGAGCCCTCCGGGCGCGCTTGGGTGACCCCATAGCCGCAGCAACGGTAGGTGAAGGCTGCGGCCGGGGAGCGAGCCGGGGTGACGAGGCCGTCGAGGAGGTGGGTGAACAGGGCCGCACTCGCCAAGCCGTCGAAGCAGTGGCCGTGGGTAGCGACGATGACTTGCACGGCCCGCGGTTTATCACGAGACTCATGCTCGCGCCCGCGGGTCACCAAGGGGCGGCGCTCGTCCCCCAGGGGGGCGGGCTCGAGCGATCGGTGCGCGCGGGCAGCGATCGACGAGGACCGGAGATCGAGGAGCCAACATGAAGACAGTCGACATCGGACCTGATCGAACGGGAGGTCGCGGCGAGCTGCGTGAGCGCCGCGGGGTCACGGGCTACCACGCATTGGGGGTAGCGGTGGTGGTCGGTCTTGGGGTGGCCCTGGTCGCCAGCGGCTGCCGAAAGAAGAACAAGGACCCGGTGGCGCCGACCGCGACCTACCCGTCGGCGTCGACGACCGCTCCGCTCGTTCCGGTCGCTCCTCCCCCCGCGGTCACCCCGAGCGCGAGCGCAGCATCCGAGCCGGTTCCCGTCTTCGACGAAGCGACGAAGCTTGCCCTTGGTGCCATGATCGATGCGCGCGCCACCAAGGAGGCGCCGGGGATGAAGCCGGTCGGTGAGCTCTTCGGCGGCGCCGTTCCCTCGGGTGGGCAGGTCGAATCCCCACTCTTCATGGTCGAGCAAGCCAAGTGCTACATCGTGCTCGCCCAGGCTGGGCTCGGTGTCACCGAGCTTGACATCAAGCTGCTCGGGGGGGCGGGGCTTGTCGCTCCGGGGTTCGAGCCCATCCTGGCCGTGGACAACACGAGCGGGTCCGCGGCGGCGATCACCCCTTGCTGGAGGCCGCTGCTCGGTGGTCCGTCGAAGGTCTCGCTCTTGGCCCGCACCGGGGCCGGGGCCGTGGCCGCGAAGATCTACGCCAAATAGCCCGCAACCATCCCGCGCTGCGGTCGACCCACGGCCATGGCGAGCTCTTCCGTGCGCGTGCTCGCGGGGGGTCTGCGACCCCCGCGACTGATGGACCTCGGGCGTCCCCCACCCCTGCTGCATTTGCACGGCGAGCTCCCCGGCGGTCCTGCCGTCGCCGTCGTCGGCACGCGATGGCCGACCTCCGAGGGCGCGGCGTACGTCCGGGAGATCGCCGGCGAGCTTGCCGCCGCTGGAGTGGCGGTGCTCTCCGGCGGCGCGAGGGGGATCGACGCGGCTGCCCATCGAGGTGCCCTCGACGTGGGCGGTGTGACCGTGGTTGTCGCCCCCTGCGGGTTCGAGCGCCCCTATCCGCCTGAGCACGCCGTGCTCTACCGCGAGGTGATCGCGAGCGGCGGTGCCTACCTCTCGGTTGCGGCGCCCGATGGCAAGGCCGACCTGCCGCGTTTTCTCCAGCGCAACGAGCTCATCGCGGCCCTGGCCCACGTGGTCATCGTCGGCGAGGCACCGTATCGCAGCGGAGCTCGCCACACGGCCCGGGTCGCGCGCCGCCTGGGGCGCATCCTCTTCGCGATACCGGGCGCGCCGTGGAACGAGCGCGCGCTCGGCGCGCTCGACGAGCTCCGGCGCGGGGCACGACTCCTCGTTCGTGCGCGCGACGTGCTCGACCTGCTGGCGGAGCAGCGGCTCTACCCGATCTCGCTGCCGGGCGCTTCGCTCCTGGTCCGCCGCTCGCCTCGGATCGGCCTGCCGGCGGGCGTGAGCTCCAGCGCCCCGGACGCGGCGCCTCCCGCCGAACCGCCAGGGAAGGCCGACGGTGACGGGGCGCTCTCTTCGCCGGCTGAGCCGGCGTTCGCCCTGACGCCCCCGCCAGCGGACGCGCAGGTTGCGCGCCGCCGTCGTCGGGCTAGTCCTCGTAGCCCGTCGTGACTATCTCGGCTGACCTCTCTCCCCGCGACCATCCCCAGGACGTAGCGGTGACGATTGTGGGCGCGGGCCTCGCGGGGGCAGCGGCCGCGCTCGAGCTCGCACGACGGGGGGTGCGGGTGAAGCTCGTGGATCAGAAGCCCCACGCGCGCACGCCCGCGCAGTCGAGCGATCGCTTGTGCGAGCTGGTCTGCTCGAACTCTCTGCGTGGCGCTGCGCTGACCAATGCGGTCGGGCTCCTCAAGGAGGAAATGCGTCGGCTCGGGTCGGCGGTGATGCGGGCCGCCGATCGACACCGAGTCCCCGCGGGAGGGGCGCTCGCCGTCGACCGTGATGCCTTCAGCCGCACGGTCACCGACTGGCTGCGCAGCGACCCGCACATCGAGCTGGCGAGCGAGACGGTGAGCGCGATGCCCACGTCCCGCCCTGCCATCATTGCGACGGGGCCGCTGACCGGTGACGCGCTGGTGGCGGACATCGAGCGGTTCGCCGGCGCCGGTGCGTTCGCGTACTACGACGCGATCGCCCCGATCGTCGCGGCCGACTCGGTCGACTGGGATCGCGTCTTCGTGGCGTCCCGCTGGGGCAAGGGCGACACGGAGGCGGAGCGCGCGGCCTACGTCAACTGCCCGCTGGATGCCACCCAGTACGCCGCGTTCGTCGCCGCCGTGCTGGGCGCGGAGAAGGTCGCGCCTCGCTCCTTCGAGGAGCCGCGCTATTTCGAGGGATGTCTGCCGATCGAGGTGATGGCAGAGCGGGGCGCGCAGACGCTCGCCTACGGGCCCATGAAGCCGGTGGGTCTCGTCGATCCGCGCACCGGCAGACGACCGTACGCGGTGGTCCAGCTGCGCAAGGAGGATGGAGCCGGCACCGCGTTCAACCTCGTTGGGTTCCAGACGCGCATGATCTTCCCCGAGCAGGCGCGGGTTCTTCGCACCATCCCAGGACTCGAGCGGGCCGAGTTCTTGCGATACGGCGCCGTGCACCGGAACACCTTCATCGACGCCCCTCGGCTGTTGGACGACACCCTGCGGCTCCGCGGGGCCGGCGAGCTCTATCTCGCCGGACAGCTCACGGGTACCGAGGGCTACGTCGAGAGCGCGGCGGGGGGATGGCTCGCCGCTCATTTCCTGGCCGAGCGCCTCGCCGGCCGCGAGCCGCTGCTGCCCCCGGCGACCTTGGCGCACGGGGGTCTGCTCGCCCACCTCCGGCGGGCGGACGGTACCTTCCAGCCCTCCAACATCACGTTCGCCCACCTCGCCCCTTGGGACGGCCCGCGGCTGGCCAAGCGAGCAAAGTACCAAGCGATGGCGGAACGCGCGCTCGGCGACCTCCGGGTATGGTGCGAACGGTCTGGGCTTCCCCCCCATGGTGGCGAGGATGACGCGGCCGTGGGGTTGGCGTTCCGTTTACACCCCGAGAGCCCTGTGTAAGACTCCGTCTCGCATGCACTGCAGTCGATGTGGTGCTCGTGCTCCCGAAGTCGCTGTGGGAATGCCGTGCGCCGCGTGCGGCGAGATCCTCGGCACCGCCCCGTCGGCCGAGGAGCCCGGCGCACCGACCGGTCGGATGAGCGGGGAGTCCGCTCCCCCCTCGGTTCCTGCCGACCTCGAAAGGGAGTCCGTTTCTTACCGGCTCCTCCGTTCTGCGCTTCCCTTGGAAGGTGTCCTATTGCGGGACTCCGATGGGGCGAACGTTGTCCTCGGGGGCTCGTCGCCGCCTCGGGGTTCGTCAGAGTCGGGCCGTCCCGGCAACGGGGCAGCCGACGGATCGGGGCCGCCAGGCCCAATCGCACGGAGCGACCTGGCCAAGGGTTCTGGATCCCCGTCCGGACGAGCCGAAGCGGTGCAATCCGAGGGCCCACCCCCTTCCTACGGGTCGCGGCGACCGGCCAGCGTTCGCCCGTCCGTGCGACCTGACAGTCGGCCGCCCGTCTCCCACGTTGCATCGCTGTTGAACCTCCCGCCACCGGGGTTCGATGGCCCAGCCGAGGACAGCACCTTGCCCGTGGAGATGCCGCCCGACTTCGTCGTGCGAGACGTCGACGGCACCACCCGGGTTGAGCGTCCGAAATCGCGGCCAGAGGTTCTCACCGCCCCGCGACCCAGACGCTCGGAACCGGCGGTGCGGCGGGGGCCGACCTTCGTCATGCCGGTCGAGTTCTGGCTCATCTTCCTCGTCATCGTTCTCGTCGCGCTCTACTTGATCGTGCGGCTCTTCGCGCTCTCGTCCGGCTGACGGTTCTCGTCTGCCGGGTCGAAGAGTCCACCAGGATGAGCTGGCCTGTGCGTTCACGCCTCAGCCGCCCCGGTCGAAAGCCGCTTCGCCGGCTAGGCGCGACGAGCACCCCACGCCGCCACCCACATTGCCATGGCAACGTGGGACCCGTGGCGACGCGGGTCCCGGGAGCGCAGGAATAGCCCCCACGCTCTCCCCAACGCGCCCAGAGCACCGATCCGGTTGCCGACAGCAACGGCAGCGCCAAAACCGCGTCGGTGCGAGGCGAGGACGCGTTTCCAGCGCTGCCTCTGGAGAGGTCTGCTGCCGGTTCGGTGCTCTAGTCCCTTGGCGGTGTGATCTTG
>JAFGBI010000023.1 GCA_016933275.1 Polyangiaceae bacterium
AGAACCTGGAGGGCGTGCAGCGGCTCCTGCGTGCCGCCTAAGTGGCTGATATTTCCTGGTATTCAACCCGTTTGTCGCTCTAGGCAGTGCTGCGCCGTGAGGACATGCCTCGGCGAGACGAGCACCCCGGAGCAATGGGCCAAGCGCTGGTTCGCGCTGTCGCGAAAGGAAATGCCCACGGCATACTCGTACTCTTGCCCGTAGCCACCTGCGCGAGGAGACTCGTCGACGCCGGTCGGTGGAACGATGGCGAGCGCTTCCTTCGACGTCCCTACCCATCCCGCAGCCACCAGCAGAAGAGACGTGCCAACCCTTCGGCCGCCAGCGGATAGTGACAACCTCCAATACGCAGGAGATCTCCCCTCCTTGATCGATATTGCATGGCGGGGAGGAATACTGCGATCAGTCGTCATGGTCGTTGCACTCCGTATCAAACATGTGGCCCTCATACACCCCGGATGTCGGGAAGGGAACGGCGCCGACGAACCGCAACATCCCATTGCTCCCTGCACAACCGAGAGCGCCCATCAGGTCGGGAGAGCCCACGCAGTCTGTCTCGGACCCGCCCACTTCGCATCCCTTCACTCCATCACCGTCGAGGTCAGCCTGGATCGAAAACAAGCAGTACCCGACCTCGTCGCCGGTTTCTAGGGAGTTGAAGCAGGCGCTCTCGCGCCCGCCGGGGACGGGCTGGATCTCGCAGACCACGAGGCTCGCGCAGTCCGGTTGCCCCGCGGTGTCACACCGGCCCTGTTTCTGCTCCTGCTCGAGCACCAATGGCTGCCATTCGGGAAGACCGGGATCGCTGCGTCCACCCGAATGGCAGTCGAGCCCGGCGTTGCTTGGCGCCACCTCCAGCACTCTGAGGAGGGAAGTGCCCTCTAGGCACATCGGGATGTGGAAGTTCCCATAGCAGAGATCACCTGCCTCGATTGGGTATACCCAGCGGGGCGGGACGTAGGGCGGCTGGTCGTCATCCGATGTCGCCCGTCCGCCACACCCCGTGAGAACGGCGGCCAGGAAGACCGGGCACCAGGACGCGGGGAAGCCGAGTGCCATCGGGAACCCGCCGCGCGGGAGAACGATCCCGATCCTGGTCCTGCCCTGGCGTGAGATGGCTCGGTTTCTCGGCTTCAACACCCCGCCTCCACCCATTTCGGCGAACACCGAGCAGGATACCCTCGTCTCGCTCCTCACTCAAGGAGGAAGGGCCTCCTGCACCTGGCAGCCGCAGCCGTATCCGGCACCCCGCCCGCGGGACCGGAGTTGCGAGAGCGCGCGCCGGTGGTCCTCGACGAGCGCGGAGAGGTCCGCGTCACCGGAGCGCTCCTGGTGAGCGATGGGGGCTTCACCCTGCACGCCGCCACCGGCCACGATCCAGTCGGTCGCGAGGCGCTGGTCAGCTATGCCCTTCGCCCGCCGCTCGCGCAGGAACGGCTCACTCGAGTCGGTGACGACCTGGTTCGCATCGCGGTCAAGCGCCCGTTCTCGGACGGAACCGCGGCTGTGGAGCTGGACCCGCTGTCGCTGCTCTGCCGGAAGGTACCAGCGGCCCGTCCCGTCCGCGCAGCCGGTGACCGCGAGGACCCCGCCGACGAGCCACGACCAGCACGACGATTCCCCGGTCGGGGGCGCTCTGTTCACGGTCGGGGACGGAAAACCCGGGAGCTGGCGGGCTCGGCGCCGCACCGCGTGCTCGACGCCGAGAGCGAGGGCATGCTGCACGGAGGCTTGGTGGGGCCGTCGGGCCCGGGAGGAGCGATCGATGCACGTCTTGCTGGTGGGTCCGGACCTGGAGGAGAACCTCTCGCTGCGCTACCTCGCGTCGTCGCTGAAGGCGGCGGGGCACCGGGCGACGATCGCCCGCTTCGACTCGATGGAGGACTCTCCTCGCGTGCTCGAGCAGGCGCGCGACGTCGATCTGGTCGGGCTGAGCCTCTGCTACCAGATCCGGGCGCCGGAGTTCACGACCCTGGCGCGCGCGATGAAGGCAGAGCGCCCCGCCCGGCCGGTGATCGCGGGCGGACACTACGCCTCGTGCGCCGCCGAGGAGCTGCTCACCCACCACCCCGAGCTCGATCTCGTCGTGATCCACGAGGGGGAGCGGGCGCTGGTCGAGCTCGCGAGCCTCCCCGCGCTCGCGTCCGCCGCGCTGGAGGCGATCCCGGGGCTGGTGTACCGCGACGGTGAGCGACTTCGGGCGACGCGCCCGCGGGAGATCCTCGCCGAGCTCGACGGGCTACCGTGGCCCGACCGTGCCGGGCCTGCGCGCCTGCTGGCGGGGGTGCCGAGCGCCTACATGATGGGGAGCCGGGGGTGCCTCGGGGCCTGCGACTACTGCTGCATCTCGACCTTGCATCGGCTGGTGCCGGGTCGCCGCTTCCGCCAGCGCGCGCCCGAGAAGATCGCCGACGAGATGGCCTGGCTCTACCACCAGCGGGGCGTGCGGCAGTACGTCTTCCACGACGACAACTTCCTGGTGCCGTCGGTGGCCAAGAACCTCGCGCGGATCGACGCGCTCGATCGCGCCCTGCGCGCCCGCGGCGTGCGGGACGTGGGCCTCGCGCTCAAGTGCCGGCCGGGGGACGTCGACCGCCAGGTGTTCGAGCGCCTGCGGGCGATGGGGCTCCTGCGCGTCTTCCTCGGCATCGAGTCGGGCACGGCCGAGGGGCTCGCCTCGATCGGCCGCCGGCAGACCGTGGCCGAGCAGCACCAGGCGCTCGATCTCTGCCAAGAGCTCGGGATCTCCACCCAGTACACCATCATCATCTTCCACCCCGAGGCGACGCGCGAGACGATGCTCGCCGACCTCGGCTTCGTCCGCGAGCACCTGACCCAGCCGTTCAGCTTCTGTCGCGCGTAGGGCGCGTAGGCGCGTAGGTAGTTTGAGCAGCGGGTCGTCGGCCAGTCCGAGAGCCGGCGGCGCGCGAACCTTCCCATCAAGGAGCGATCGGCGGTGGTTGCGCCCCCCGATTCGCCACGTAGCCTGGAGCTGACCCAGCCGCAGCGGTGGTGAAGGTCG